>CAYXKS010000133.1:0-8746 GCA_964465725.1 uncultured Bacteroides sp.
ACTCTTGCGGGAGCCATATACGGCAGCTTCTGCAAGGCCGAAAACGCAATTTCTACTGTCGTTAACTATAACTTTAGAAATTGTTTACTTGTGGGCAGATTCCTTTTATACTATGATAGAAGGGGTAAAGGGAACAACGAACCGGGATGTAGAAAAGACAGATAGGAGCGGTTATGGGAGACGATAGATTTGATGGAGTGGATAAGGACCCGGAGCAGAGAAATAAATCGTGGGATTTTCGGGAGTTAGAAGACGGTGAGGAACAGAGAGAACGCCTGAGAAAGCAGAGGAATGAGCGTCTGCAGGGACAGAGCATGAATGCGGAAGAGTCTGAACATACTGACGTGGATACGGACAAAATTGGCGGAGACAGGATAGACTTACAGAGTGAATCCGCCAGGGCGGTCGGAGCAAGTGAAAGCGAGACAGAATTAAATGAAAGAAGTGATAGAGGAGAACATATGGGGTCAGAGGATGATAAGAATCAAAATGACAAGGAAGAATTGGCTGTGAGTGAATCCGAAAACGGGGACCATAGCGATGCGGAGGATAGCGACAATCCGAGCAAAGATTATGAAGATGTCTGCTTTATTTGCCGCAGACCCGAGAGTAAGACAGGGAAGATGTTTCGGTTGCCGAATCACATCTGTGTGTGTGACGACTGTATGCATAAGACCATGGATACAGTCAGTCAGTTTGATTACCAGGGAATGTTGAATAATCCGAATATGACGGATTTAGGTAATGGCAAGGGATTTCCCAAGATCAGCTTCGTCAATCTGGCGGATTTGCAGGGAGATGGCGGTATCCCCAATAAACAGAAGCCGAAAAAGAAGAAGAAAGATGCCAAACCGGAGATTGACATTAAGAATATTATGCCGCCCCACAAGATCAAGGCAAAGCTGGATGAGTATGTGGTAGGGCAGGAGCACGCCAAGAAAGTGATGTCCGTAGCGGTGTACAATCATTACAAGAGGGTATCAACCGGAACGATGGATGAGATCGAGATAGAGAAGTCCAATATGTTGATGATCGGGCCTACGGGATGCGGTAAGACTTACCTGGTTAAGACACTGGCAAGGCTTCTGGATGTGCCGCTTGCAATCACAGACGCTACTTCATTGACGGAAGCGGGGTATATTGGAGACGATATTGAGAGCGTAGTCTCCAAGCTGTTGGCAGCGGCAGATAATGAGGTTGAGAGAGCGGAGCACGGTATTATTTTTATCGATGAGATCGATAAGATTGCGAAGAAAAAGAATACCAACTCCCGCGATGTGAGCGGGGAGTCCGTGCAGCAGGGAATGCTGAAGCTTTTGGAAGGCGCGGAAGTGGAGGTGCCAGTGGGAGCCAATTCCAAGAATGCTATGGTACCGCTTGCCACGGTGAATACGAAGGATATTCTTTTTATCTGCGGCGGAGCTTTTCCGGACCTGGAAGAAATCATCAAACAGAGGCTGAATAAGAAGACTTCTATCGGATATGGCGCAGAACTGCGCGATAAGTACGATAAGGAGAAAAATATTCTGAATAGAGTTACGGTGGAAGATCTTAAGAAATTCGGTATGATTCCAGAGTTTATCGGCCGGCTCCCTGTAATTTTTACGCTGGAGGGGCTGGGTAAGGAGATGCTTGTCAAGATTCTGGAAGAGCCTAGGAACGCGATCCTCAAGCAATACCAGAAACTACTTGAACTGGATGAGGTGAAGCTGGAGTTCGAGAGGGAAGCGCTGGAGGCGATCGCCGAGAAAGCCATGGAGAAGGATACCGGAGCTAGGGCGCTGCGCGCGATTATCGAGGAATTTATGCTGGATATTATGTATGAAGTACCTAAAGATGATAACATTGGCAGAGTGATCATTACCAGGGAATATATTGAAGGAACGGGAGGCCCCATTATTGATATCCGGAGCAATTCATTAGAGCACCCGGATAATCTGAAGGTGATCGAGGGATAACAGGACATCCGATGCAGACATAGTATAGTAGGAAAGATAGTAAGAAAGAACAGCCGGCCATAGTGGGTTATGGCGGCTGTTGTTATGAAGGATGACTTGTAGGGAAAAGATCTTATCAAACGAGTATGCTGATCTGATCACGGATTACGTGGTGGCGGATCAGTTGTCGGGGTCATTGCCCATAGATTTCTGTTTTCATGGGATAGATGAAGATTATGGAGTGGCCAATGTAAACCGCAGCATGATTCCTCCAATGTCGATTGGATATTATGGTTATTCCGCGATCCCCTCAGTGTATGGCCTCATGCAGGTGGAGAATGTTGTTTTCCAACCAGAAAATCTGGCACAGACGGGAAGTATTCGAGTACAGAATCCGCCGCTGTCGCTGCAGGGAGCGGGGGTCATAATTGGCTTTGTGGATACTGGTATCCGGTATGAGCTGGATGTGTTTCGAAGAGAGGACGGCAGCAGTCGTATCATGTCAATCTGGGATCAGACGATCCAGGATGGGGAGCCGCCGGAGGGATTTCTGTATGGGACGGAATATACACGGGAGGATATTGACCGTGCGTTACAGCTGGATGAACCGCACGTGCTTGTTCCCTCGACGGATACGAACGGCCATGGCACCAGGATGGCGTCCGTGGCAGCGGGAAGCATTCTGAATCAA
Organism: uncultured Bacteroides sp.; assembly: GCA_964465725.1. GTDB lineage: Bacteria > Bacillota > Clostridia > Lachnospirales > Lachnospiraceae > UBA3282. The sequence continues at coordinate 2,629 of CAYXKS010000133.1, forward strand.
GGGTTAACCTTCAGAGGGGCGGCGCCCCAGGCGAATATTGCCGTGGTAAAACTCAAGGAGGCAAAACAATATCTGCGTGACTATTATTTGATTGCAGACGATGCGAATGTCTATCAGGAAAACGATATCATGGAGGCGGTTAAATATCTGCAGCAGATGGCGATTGCGCTGAGCAGGCCAGTAGTGATCGTGCTTGGGATTGGCACTAATTTGGGGAGCCATAACGGCACATCGCCGCTGGCCTCTTATTTGAATATTGTTGCGGGACGGAGAAGCCGTGCGATTGTGGTATGCGGCGGAAATGAGGGAGATAAGGAGCACCATTATGAAAATGTGGTTCCGGATATCGTGGAAATCCGTGTCTCGGAGGAGATGAAAGGATTTTGTCTTGAATTGTGGGGGACACTTCCGGATATTCATGCGATTAGAGTTCGCTCTCCGGGTGGTGAGACGTCTCAGGAGATAGATTTCAGGGGTAGGGAGGACAGGGACATTTATTTTATATTTGAGAGGACCCATATTGTCGTGAGTAACCTGATCGTGGAGCGGGACGCGGGAGAACAGCTGATCTTCTTTCGGTTTGAGGATCCCACGCCGGGGATTTGGAATCTGAGAGTCTATCCGGCCGGAGCGGAGCAGAGAGGAATGGGAATCTTCCATCTGTGGCTGCCAATCAGCGAATTTCTGGAGCACGACGTAACTTTCTTAGAGCCGAGTCCGGATGTGACATTGACGGAGCCGTCCAATGCGGAGCGTGTTATCACTATATCGGCATACAACGGACAGTCCGGAAGCTGGTTTGTGCAGTCCGGACGTGGCTTTGCCAAGAATGGGGAGATCAAGCCTGACCTGGCGGCACCTGGGGTACAGGTACCCACAGCGCTTGGCCCGACGACCGGTTCCAGCATGGCTGCGTCGTTGACGGCAGGCTGTGTAGCGCAGTTTATGGAATGGGCAGTAGTGGATGGCCGTGTGCCGACCGTGGAGAGTCGTGGGATCAAGAGCTATCTGATCCGTGGCGCTGACAGGTCGGAGAATGTCGTGTATCCTGATAACCGCTGGGGATTCGGGAAGCTTGATATCAGCGGGACATTTGAGACGCTGGCGAGACTGACGTAATTATAGCAGGAGCTGATAAGACGTATGCGAATACAGATTATCAGCTCTTTTTCTATGCCATGAAAGAGGGATAATACAAAAAATATGTCGGTTTTATCATAAAAATAACAGGGGACGGTATAAGGACAGATACAGTACAATGAAAGATGAAAAAGCCGGACGCAGAGACTGGACGGGGTTATCCGGGAGAGAAGGTCAGGGTCTGCATTGAAGCAGAAGGAATTTGGGAAAGTGTCCGCAGAGTTGCAGAGGCAGGAGGGTGTGAAATGACCATATCAGAATTACGCGTCAATCATGTTACGGAGCCAAAAGGGTACTGTTATGAACCGGTTTCGTTTTCCTGGAAGGTAGAAGGGGACGGGGAAGCCAAAAGGCAGAAGTACGCGAGAATTACAGTAAAGAAAGGGACAGAGACTATATACGACAGCGGGGAAGATAAAGATGCAGACAGTCTGGACTATCCTGTACGGCTTGATCTGGAGCCGAGGTGCAGATATGACTGGACGGTAAGCGTCACGGCCGACAATGAGAGCAGGGCAGAAGCATCCAGCTATTTTGAGACGGGAAAACAAGAGGAAGCATGGAAGGCACAGTGGATTACACCGGGTGATGAGATAACAGATACGGATGCCTGTGCAGGTTACATTTTGGAAAAGGAATTCCGGGTACGGGAGAGAAAAGACGCACGTCTGTACATCTGCGGACTTGGCGTATATGAATGTTATATCAACGGAAGAAAAGTGGGTGATGAATATCTGGCGCCGGGATATCACTCCTATGACCTGCACTTGCAGACCAATGTCTATGATGTGGGCGAGTATCTGAACGCAGGTAACAATCAGATCCAGATCTGGCTTGGGGAAGGGTGGTTTAAGAGCCGATTGGGGTTCGACGGCGGCGTGAAGAACCTGTACGGAGACAGATTATATGCCATTGCAGAGCTTTACACAGATGGGGAATTGGTCCTTGCGACAGGGGAGGACTGGATTTGCAGAGTATCCCCGGTTGTTTTCAGCGGAATCTATGACGGGGAGATTTATGACGCCAGACTGGAGGAGTATCCGGGGACTTGCGGGGTGGTATGCGCTGTGCCGGAGAAATGCGGTGCGCTCACAGGACGGTACAGTCTCCCGATTGTCAAAAAAGAGTCTTTTACACCTATACAGGTGATCGTATCGCCGAAAGGGGAGACCATACTGGATTTTGGACAGAATCTGACCGGATGGGTGGAGTTTGACTGTGACCTTCCGGAAGGGACACAGATTCGTCTGACCGCCTGTGAGATATTGCAGGATGGCTGCTTCTACCATGAAAATTTTCGCCTTGCGAAAACGGAATTTATCTATATTTCCAACGGAAGATGTGCCCACGTGAGACCGCATTTTACCTTTTACGGATTCCGTTATATGCTGGCGGAAAGGAAGGAGGAAGACGGCGGATGGAGAGCGCTTGAGAAGGAGTGCGAAAGGTATCATTTTGTTGCACATCATCTGCGGAGCGATTTTGACCAGACCGGATGGATTACGACAGGGGACTCCTTAGTCAACCGGCTGTTTTCCAATGCATTGTGGGGACAGAAGGACAATTTTCTGGATGTACCGACAGATTGTCCGCAGCGCGACGAACGTCTGGGGTGGACCGGTGATGCACAGGTGTTTTCCGAGACGGCCTGCTACAACATGTATATGCCTGCTTTTTACCGGAAATATCTGTGGGATATGCGTGCGGAACAGAGTCTCATCGACGGGGCGGTGCCCAATGTAGTGCCCCGGATCAAAGAAGGCATGATTGCGGAATATGGTAGCTGTCCATGGGCGGATGCCGGAGTGATTATTCCATGGAATGTGTATTGCCATTATGGCAGCAGGACCTTGCTGGCGGAGACTTATCCGGGAATGAAAGCGTGGGTGGATTATGAGAGGAAGCTGGAGGAGAAAGAAGAAGGCGGACACCTGATCAAGAGCGGCTTCCATTTTGCGGACTGGCTGGCATTGGACAATGAGCAGCCGGGACCGTTTGGGGCAACAGACCCGCTTTATATCGCAAGCGCCTATTATTACCGCGATGCGCAGATTATCGCCGATTCGGCCAGGATTCTCGGATATGAGGAGGATGTAAAAGAATATACGCAGCTGGCACGGGAGATCAAAGAGGTGGCCAGAGCGAAATATTTCGATGAAGAAGGGATCTGCGTATGTCATACGCAGACAGGAGCAGCCATAGCGATCATGTTTGGACTCACAGAGGATGCAGAGAAAGAAGGCAGCGCTTTGTCTAAGAGAGTCACAGACAATGACAACCATCTGAATACCGGGTTTGTGGGAACTACGATTCTGTGCCCTGCTCTGACCAGGACAGGACATCACAGGCAGGCGGTGGATCTGCTGCTGAACGAGGACTATCCGGGCTGGCTCTACAGTGTGAAGCTGGGGGCAACAACCATCTGGGAAAGATGGAATTCCGTGATGCCGGACGGGCATATGAATCCGGAGGGAATGAACAGCCTGAACCATTATAGCTACGGCAGTATTGAGGCGTGGATGTACGGGTATGTGGCGGGAATCCGCAGTCTGGAGCCGGGATTTCGGCGTGCCGTGATCGAGCCGCATCCGGATGAGAGGCTTGGGTTTATAGAGTGCACATTGAAGACGGCATCAGGCAGCTACCGGTCCAACTGGAAATATGAAGAGGACGGGCAGGTGTCATATGAGATTGAGATTCCGTTTGGATGCGTCGGGGAGATTCGCCTGCCGGATGGACGGCAGTTTACGGCCATGGCTGGCACATATACTTATAAAGGACTGGGAGACATACTATGAAAAAAGATTACGAAAAGCAGATCAGGGAACTGAGAGAAAAGATGACACTGGAGGAGAAGATCGGACAGCTTCAGCAGTGCGGCCCATCTTTGGTAGGGGCTTTCGAGGTAAGCTTCGAGGAGCTTCTGGACATGATGTTTGACGGAAGAATTACCCAGGAAGAGTTCGACAGATTGATGGGCACTGCAGAGCAGGACTTCCATGAGGAGGATTTAAGGGCAGGGAGGATCGGTTCCTATAACGGGATCGGGGATGCGGCTACCGCAAACAGACTCCAGAGAATCGCGGTGGAGGAAACCAGACTTGGGATCCCTTTGCTGTTTGGATACGATGTGATCCATGGATTCCGCACCGTGACGCCGATTCCGCTGGCGGAGAGCTGTGCATGGGATCGGGAGCTTTGGGAGAAGACTGCAAGAGTTGCCGCCAGGGAAGCGACAGCCGCAGGAATCCATATGACATTCGCGCCGATGGTAGACGTGGCAAAGGATGCCAGATGGGGACGGGTCAGTGAAGGCGCGGGAGAAGATGTCCTCTTGAACAGTGTATATGGTGTGGCGAAGGTAAAAGGTTTTCAAGGAGAGGACCTTGCAAAAGAAGACAGTATGGCCGCCTGCCTGAAGCATTTTGCGGCATATGGCGCAGGAGAGGCGGGAAGAGACTATAACAGGGTAGATCTGTCCATGCAGAGACTGTGGGAAGAATATCTGCCTTCCTACAAAGCATGTGTGGATGCGGGAGCAAGGGCAGTCATGCCTGCATTTAACGATATCAACGGAGTGCCATGTACCGTAAATGCCTGGCTGCTTCGTGATATCCTGCGGAAGAGGTGGGGATTCGACGGACTGGTAGTAAGTGATTCCAACGCCATAGCGGAGTGTGTCAGCCATGGAATCGCGGAGGATAAAAGAGATGCTGCCAGACAAGCGCTCCTTGCCGGGTTGGATATGGATATGTCATCCAATTCTTATATCGCGCATTTGAAAGAGTTGGTCGAGAGCGGGGAGGTTGCAGAAAGTATTTTGGACGAGGCGGTTGATGACGTTCTCAGGATCAAGTTTGAACTGGGACTGTTTGATCATCCTTATCAGACAGATGAAACAAGGGAAGAGAATGCGATGCTGAAGGCGGAATACCGGGCGCTTGCATTGGAAGCGGCGGAAAAGTCTATCGTATTGTTAAAGAACGAAGGTAATGTCCTTCCTCTGACAAAGGAGACAAAAGTCGGGGTTTTCGGTTCGCTGGCGGCGGACAGGGGACAGATGACCGGTGCATGGTCGATTGGAGCTAATTCAGAGGACTGTGTCAGTATTATAGACGCATTGGAAAAAGAAGGGATATGTTATCAGTATAGTGCGGACGGCGCTGCTCTGTCGAAAATAGCGTCGGCGTCGGATGTACTGATCGCGGCGCTCGGCGAGATGAAGGAGGAGAGCGGTGAGGCGGCGAGTCGGGCGGACATCACATTGAAACCGGAGCAAATGGAGCTTGTCAGAAAATTGAAGGCGACAGGCAAGCCCGTAGTGGCCGTCTTATTCAACGGAAGACCGCTTGCGATACCGGAGCTTGCCCGGACGGTTCCGGCGATTGTGGAGGTGTGGCATCCTGGCGTGGAAGCCGGCAATGCAGTACGGAATGTGCTTTTCGGTGATGTGAATCCAACCGGCAAGCTGACAACCACATTCCCTGCAGCGACCGGCCAGTGTCCGATGTATTATGCGCATATGAACACCGGAAGACCCGGCGGGAAATCCAAATTTACTTCAAAATATCTGGATGCCCCGGTAGAGCCATTATATCCGTTTGGATATGGATTGTCTTACACAACCTATGCTTACGAGAAGCTTGAGCTGGAGAAAGGGGAAGACGGCCTTCTGGTACGTGTCACGGTTCGCAACGCCGGAGAAACAGCCGGGGAGGAGATCATACAGTGCTATGTGCAGATGCCTTGTGCAAAGCGTGTACGCCCGGTGCGGGAGTTGAAGGCTTTTGCGAGAATTGCATTGGATGCTGGTGAGACAAAGCAGGCGGAATTAAAGATCGCGTATGACAGTCTCGGATATTATGACTGGGATATGAACTGGACTCCATATGAAGGGAAATTGAAAGTATTTGCAGGAGGCAATGTACGGGATACGATTGATGGAGAAATCATATTATTGTAAAAATGTTGTAACAGT
>CAYXKS010000134.1:0-8734 GCA_964465725.1 uncultured Bacteroides sp.
TTCCTGGGGATCGCATTTGGATTGCTGCTGCAGGATGCAGGGTATAGTTTTTGGTGGGCATTTCTGTGCAGTGCGGTTATATATGCCGGGAGTATGCAGTTTGTTCTGGTCAGCCTGCTGATCGGAGGGGCGAGTCTGCTAAACGCCGCGGTTATGACACTTTTTATCAACGGAAGACACATTTTTTACGGACTGTCTTTCGTAGAGAAATATAAGAAAATGGGGAAGGCCTGTCCCTACATGATTTTTTCCCTGACAGATGAGACATATTCCGTGCTGTGTGGCACGAAAGTGCCGGAAGGGATGGATGAAAATAAGGTCTTTTTCTGGATATCATTTCTGGATCAGAGTTACTGGGTGCTGGGGTCTGTGCTTGGCGCGCTGGTGGGCAGCCGGATCACTTTTGACTCCACGGGGATTGATTTTTCGATGACAGCATTGTTCATTGTGATCGTAGTGGAACAGTGGCAGGAACAAAAGTCTCATTTTGCAGCATTGACAGGTGCAGTATGTGGTATTCTATGGCTGCTCATTATGGGGCCGGATCGATTTATTCTTCCGGCGCTGTGTTCTTGTGTGGTGATTCTGCTTGCGGTGCGGGGGAGAATGTCGGATACTATAACTGAGAAAAGGGAGGCTGTATAGGATGACGATCAATGTGGCACGCTCTTTAGCGATTATCGCGGTGGTAGCGGTGTGTACGATTTTTTTGCGTGCGTTTCCGTTTCTGGTGTTCGGCGGACGTAAGCAGGTACCGGGGACGGTACAATATTTGGGAGCGGTTCTTCCGGCTTCTATTATGGCCGTATTGGTGGTATATTGTTTAAGGAATATTGATTTTGCAGCAGCAGGCCATTTTGCACCGTCGCTGATTGCGGGTGCTGTGGTAGTGGCGCTGCATGTGTGGAAGAAAAACATCCTTCTCAGCATCGGAGTGGGAACAATCTGCTATATGGTGTTGGTGCAGGCGGTGTTTATATAGAATAATAGTTTAGACGAGTATGTCATTGTGTATCAGAAACTGCATTTTTACCTTATCGAATAGGCTGGTATATTGTTATTATAATGCATTAAGGAGATGCATTTTTAAGGGAATAGATCGAACAGACAGCAGAGGGAGAGCAGAAATAAATGGAAATCCGGGAAAAATTAAGACAGCGACATAGAGAGCGGGTTAAAAGAATCTATGAGAGACGCAAGCGGATGCGGGCTTTGTTGAAAGAACACGGATCGGATATTTTAAATTCAGATAATTTTAAGAGTACACAGAAGCATATTCAGCATGGAAATATGACGGTGCACAATCATGTCATGGATGTAGCACGTTACAGTCTGCTGCTAAATAAAAAGTTCCATATTGGATGCAATAAACACGATTTGATCAGGGGAGCGCTTCTGCATGACTATTTTCTCTATGATTGGCATGATAAAGAGCAGCTTTCAGAGAGGAAACGCTTACATGGCTTCTGGCATCCGGGGATTGCTCTTCGCAATGCGGAGAAAGAATATGAACTGAACGATATTCAGAGAGAGATCATCAAAAAGCATATGTGGCCTTTATCTGTAGTGCCGCCTACCTGCAGAGAAGCATGGGTGGTCACAACTGCGGATAAGTATTGTTCCCTGATGGAGACCATAGGTTTGCATAAGGGGCATGGAGCAAGGGCATTCTGAAACTGTGCTGTATGATAAGTACGGTTTGGCAGATCGGCGGTCACAGGGTCTTATATCGTTTGTGCCGCCAGCGAGAAAAAGCGAGGACCGTAAGCAGTGGAATGGAGATTGATACGAATATGAGAGACGTGGGTTTGTATGAAGAATTGCTCCAATACGGCCGGAGTGATTTTTATCCATATCATATGCCGGGGCACAAACGCAACCAGGACGCTGGAGCAATGGCACAGTATTACGGGATAGATATTACGGAAATAGACGGCTTCGACGATCTGCACCATGCGGAAGGGATTCTTCGGGATGCACAGCAGCGGGCGAACAGGCTATATGGAAATGAAGGGACTGAGACTTTCTATCTGGTCAACGGAAGTACCTGTGGCGTGCTGGCATCTGTCCTGACGGCAGCCGAAAAAGGAGAGGAGATTCTGATTGCCCGTAATTGCCACAAATCAGTTTATCATGCCGCTATCTTGCAGGAGCTGGAGCTTCGCTATTATTATCCGCCGCTGCTTAACGAGTATGGAATATGTGTCGGTGTCGATGCCGGAGAGATCGACCGTCTGCTGGCGGAATATCCGAAATGCAGGGCGGTGGTGATTACTTCGCCGACTTATGAGGGAATTATATCTGATATAAGTGCAGTGGCGGATGTGGTACATGAACGGGATAAAATACTGATTGTGGATGAGGCGCATGGAGCGCATCTGGGCCTGCATGAATCGATGCCTGCCGGAGCGCTTGCACAGGGTGCGGACCTGGTGATTCACAGCCTTCACAAAACTCTGCCTTCCATGACACAGACAGCGCTTCTGCATGTACAGGGCGAACGGGTCAATCGGGGAAAACTGCGCAGGTACCTGACTATGCTGCAGTCAAGCAGTCCTTCTTATGTGCTGATGGCCAGCATGGATTCCTGCATTCGCTATGTGGAAGAACAGGGTGCAGGCCGATATGCGTTCATGAGAGAACAGCATGAGCTTTTCTGCAAAAATATGGAAAGATGTCGATATATTAAAATAGGAAGCATGGAGTGTGCGAAAAGGACGACATCGTCAGAGGATATACTGAAGGAAAACAATACTGTAGCTAAAGAAAATGACACAGCACAAAAAAAGTGTTGTGTGGCCAGTTGGGACATCAGTAAACTGGTAATTCGCGTAAAGGATAATGTCATAAACGGTCAGCAGCTATATGATTTGCTGCGGGAGGATTATCATTTACAAATGGAGATGGCGGCAGAAAACTATGTCCTGGCCATCATGACGATTATGGATACAGCGGAAGGCTGGCAGAGATTGGCTGATGCATTGCTGCAGATTGATGGTAGGATAGAAGAAGGGATAACTACACATCGGGGAATGGTGGTGGATCATTGTTCCGATGAGCAGAACAGGCAAGAAAAAGAGCATAGGCAGGACAAAGCAGATGCAGATCCAGAAGATCTGGTCCGATTTGTTGATGCCAAGTCTGAAAGGCTGGGGAGACAATGCGGGGATATAAATGAGGGCAAAATGACAATCGCCCGCGCATTCCTGGGGAAACGAGAGGAAATACCGCTTGCGGAATCTGTGGGGAAGATATCCGCCGATTTCGTCAATCTGTATCCGCCGGGAATTCCGCTGATTGTGCCAGGGGAGACAGTGTGTGAAAGGTTGATTGCGCAGATACAAAGAAGTATGTGTACTGGCCTGAGGGTGCAGGGAATAACGTCGGACGGGAGAATTGCGGTTGTCTTTTGAATGATGTCAGCGGCAGGTTTTCTCCTGGTCGGATTAATCGTGGTTCGGACTTAAAAGCAAGTGCAACATTTTGAGTAAAATAGTTATCTATAAGTCTTCGTTTTTGCATGAAATATTTGAAATTGCGGCTAAAGTATGGCATTATTAGAAGAGAGGGTATTATCGATATAAGGTGTTTTATAGTGTGGGTAAAATCGTGTATGGAGAATTGGATTCAGGGATAGAAGGTGCAGGTATGCATCCTGCGCTCGTGCTCATTATTCATGGAATGTTTGTATCAGGAATAACAGGGGCACATGTATAGTAAAGGGGAGATGTGACGGGCATGGATATCAAGATCAATAACATACAGCAGGCTATGCCGGTGGAGCAGACAGTACAACAGCAGGATACGGACGGTACTTTCAAGTTCACGCTTGTCAGCAGGATTGAAGAACAGGAATTGCAGAACGCCCTGACACATATGATGGAGGAGATTACCAGACAGGGCGAGAAACTTGCCAAGCATCGGGATATCAAGGATATGAAACGGTATCGGGCGCTGATTAAGGATTTTCTGAATGAGGTAGTTAACCGTTCCCATGCTTTTTCCAGGGAGAACTTTCTGGATAGGAAAGGCAGACACAGAGTGTACGGCATTATCCGGCTGATCGACGAGAACCTGGATCAGCTGGCACAGGAACTGGTGAAGGATGAGCAGGATAACCTGGCTATTTTGAGCAAAATCGGAGAGATCAGGGGACTATTGCTGGATATTTTTACGTAGAATAAATTTATGCATAGGAACTGTTAAGAATTAACTTTGCATATGATGCAGGATAGATTCTTTAACAGGTCCTTAACAGACGGGAATTCAGACAAAAGAAAAATGAGGGTATCTGAGGCAGATCATATCAGGTGCTATCAGGAAGAGACAGAGAAGTGGGTGGGGTTATAGATGGCTAAATTTACAGACATAGTAGGGCAGGAACAGCTTAAGGAACATTTACAGAATGCGATTGCTTCGAATAAGGTTTCGCATGCATATATCATCAATGGGGAGAGAAATGCCGGCAAGGAATTTATTGCCAAAATATTTTCAATGACATTGCAATGTGAGAAGGGGGAGACGGAGCCTTGTGGCGAGTGCCATTCCTGTAAGCAGGCGTTGAGTGGCAATCAGCCGGATATTATCTATATTACACATGAGAAGCCTAATACTATAGGCGTGGAGGATATCCGTTCACAGGTTAATAACGATATCGGAATTAAGCCTTATAGCAGTCCGCGCAAGATATATATTATTAACGAAGGGGAGAAAATGACGCCACAGGCGCAGAACGCATTGTTAAAAACACTGGAAGAACCGCCGGAATACGCGGTGATCCTGATTTTGACTACGAATGTGGACGAGCTTTTGCCGACGATTCTGAGCAGGTGCGTTGTGTTGAATATGAAGCCGGTGCCGGATGCACTGGTCAAAAAATATCTGATGGAACAGCTTGGTGTACCGGATTATAAGGCAAATATTTGTGTGGCATTTGCCAGAGGCAATATTGGTAAGGCAAAATTGCTTGCCAGCAGTGAGGAGTTCGAGAAAGTCAAGGATGAGGCGATCACTCTGGTAAAAAACATCAATGATATGGAGATCAACGAAATCGTGAAAGCGATCAGGAAAATCTCCGAGTATAAGTTTGACGTCAACGACTATCTGGATATTCTGACTGCCTGGTATCGGGATGTACTGTTTTTCAAAGCGACCAAGGACGTGAACAGTCTCGTCTTTAAGGAAGAGATACAGCAGATCATGAAGATGTCGGACAGAAGTACCTATGAGGGGATCGAAACGATTGTGAATGCATTACAGAGCGCCAAGAAGAGATTGGAAGCAAATGTGAATTTTGATCTGACAATGGAGCTTTTGCTTCTGGCAATTCAGGAGAACTGATGTCCAGCATATTTGTGCCTGTTTTCACAGAGCGTTTATGCCGGGACAGACAGGGTCAGGGTATGAGTCTGAATACTTTACGAAGCTTGTGCTGGGAAGCAGCATGATGCGTGAAAGTAAAAGTGTGGAGGTTGATAGATTATGATACGAGTGATAGGTGTGCGGTTCCGTACCGCCGGTAAGATATATTATTTTGATCCGGGCAAGCTGGATGTTAAGAGGAACGATCATGTGATCGTGGAGACAGCGAGGGGCATTGAGTACGGGACCGTAGTTGGCGAGCCAAAGGAGGAGCAGGAGGATAAAGTAATCCAACCGCTCAAGGCGGTTCTTCGGATAGCGACACCGAAGGACGACGAGCAGGAAGCAGCCAATAAATTAAAAGAAAAAGAGGCATTCAAGATCTGTCTGGAGAAGATCAGGAAACATAATCTGCAGATGAAATTGATTGACGCGGAATATACGTTTGACAATAACAAAGTATTGTTCTATTTTACGGCTGACGGACGTATTGACTTCCGCGAACTGGTGAAAGATCTGGCGTCTGTTTTTAAGACGAGAATCGAACTGCGGCAGATCGGAGTGAGAGATGAGACAAAAATTCTGGGCGGTATCGGTATCTGTGGCCGGCCTTTGTGCTGCCATACGCATTTGTCCGAGTTTGCACCGGTGTCCATTAAGATGGCGAAGGAACAGAATCTTTCTCTGAATCCAACCAAAATATCAGGTGTGTGCGGCAGACTTATGTGCTGTCTGAAAAATGAAGAGGAGACTTATGAGGAACTGAACAGACGATTGCCTAATGTGGGTGATTTCGTGACCACGGATGATGGGTACAAAGGTGAAGTACAAAGCGTGAACGTGCTTCGGCAGCTGGTGAAAGTCATCGTGAATGTGGATGATGAGAAAGAGATCCAGGAGTATAAGGTGGAGCAGCTCAGGTTTAAGCGGAAACATAATAAGAACCGTAAGGTAGATGTCAGCGAGGCGGAGTTGAAAGAACTGGAGAAGATGGAAAAACAGGATTCCGCAAAGTCCAAGCTGGATGATAATTAACGGGAAACAGTTATGGTATCAGATAATAAAGTTCTGTTAAAAGAGAATGAGAGAATAGACGATTTGGAGCGCAACGGATATCGGATTATTCAGGATACAAATCGTTTTTGTTTTGGAATGGATGCGGTGCTTCTGTCAGGTTTTGCGAGAGTGAAAGACGGTGCGAAAGTGCTGGATCTGGGGACAGGTACGGGAATCATTCCGATTCTGCTTGCGGCCAAAACCGGGGCGTCGCATCTTACAGGGCTGGAAATTCAGGTGGACAGTGCGGATATGGCCAGCCGCAGCGTGCGGATGAACGGTCTGGAAGACAGGATTACTATAGTGACAGGAGATATTAAAGAGGCAGGAAGTCTGTTTGACGCTGCTTCTTTTGACGTTATTACATGTAATCCTCCGTATATGACTTCCCGACATGGACTCGTAAATCCGGAAGATGCCAAGGCGATTGCCAGACATGAGATACTGTGTACGCTAAAGGATGTGATTGCCCAGACGGCTAAATTACTCAGACCTGGCGGAAATTTCTACATGGTACACAGGCCGTTTCGGCTTGCAGAGATTATAGTATTTCTGCGCGAGTATAAATTGGAACCGAAAAGAATGCAGCTGGTATATCCTTTTGTTGATAAGGAACCGAATATGGTATTGATCGAGGCGAATCGTGGAGGAAGACCACGTATGACAGTGGAAAAGCCGCTGATCGTATATAAGGAACCGGGGGTTTATATGCCAGAGATTTATGATATATATGGATATTGAAAAAGGCGATGTCAGACGCTGTGTATCGACTTAGTTAGACGACATTAAAATCTGAATTATTACGAAAGGTTTGTAAGTCAAATCAGGGAAAAACGTATGAAAAGAAGTAGAGAAAAGTGTTTGTGTGCGGTTCTTGTCATAATGTTGGCAGGCGGTCTGCTTTTGGGCTGTGGTGATGAGAAGGAAGAAGCGATGGCGGATTCTGTGGCAGAGGATGGCCTGGCGGATACTATGGGGACAGAAGACACCGATACATCGAAGTCTGACGGAATCAGCGGAGATGATTTGGATGCTTCGGGAGAGAGCGTGTCACAAAACAGTGTCGGAGGGGACGGTCAGTCAATAGATGAGGGAAACATGAATCCGGGGGAAAACGGAATCAGCGGTAATTCCCTGGAGGCAGGAAATCCTGATAAAAGTACGATGGACAATCTCCGCAGAGAGCCTGTCAAGGTCAAGGGGATTTATGTCAGCGGACCGGTGGCCGGGGCTGCAAGGATGGATGAACTGATCGAGCTGGTGGATCAGACAGAATTAAACGCTATTGTCATTGATATTAAGAATGACGAAGGCAAGGTAACTTATGATATGCAGTCGGATCAAGTGAAGGAGATAGAGGCAAGTGTTGGATATATACCGGACATTGAGGCGTTGGTTACGAAATGCAGGGAGAAGAATATCTATCTGATTGCACGTATCGTGGCGTTCCGCGATCCGTATCTGGCGGAGAAGAAACCGGAGTGGGCGGTCCACACGAAGGATGGTGGAATTTTTCGGGACAAGAGTGGACTGGCCTGGGTCAATCCATATGAGAGAGAAGTGTGGGATTACCTGATAGAGATTGCCTCTCAGGCAGCGGCTGTAGGATTTGATGAGGTGCAGTTTGATTATATCCGTTTTTCAACAGATATTAAGGCGGACGCCGTGGACTATGGCCCTGAATCTGAGAATGTCGGGAAAATTGAAATTATTACGGAGTTTACGGAATACATATATGAGAGCCTGGCGCCGCTGGGAATATATGTGGCGGCGGATGTGTTTGGGACGGTGATCGAAAATGAGATAGACCAGCAGATCGTTGGGCAGGACTACGTAAAGATGGCGGAACATCTGGACTATATTTGCCCGATGATTTATCCCTCTCATTACCGGAACGGATCTTATGGAATCAATATTCCTGATGCGGATCCGTATCGGACAATTTACGGGGCATGTTCCGCTTCCGTGAAGGAGTTGGATGCTCTGCCGGAAGGGAGCCGCGCCGGTGTAAGAGCATGGCTGCAGGGTTTTACGGCGAGCTGGGTTCCCGGGCACATCAGTTACGGGCCACAGCAGATCCGGGCGCAGATCAAGGGAGCGTATGATGCGGGTTATGACGAGTGGATTCTCTGGAATGCAGCAGTTAAATATCAGAGGGATTCGCTTTTGACGGACGAAGAAGCCGAGGCAGAACGACAGCGGTGGGAAACGGAGCGGCAGGAAGCGGCGGAGAAGAGAGTGGAACCGACAGGAGAAGTACAGCCTGAAAGTGCAGAACAGGGAGAGCAGACCGGAGACGTGCAGCCTGAAAGCGCAG
>CAYXKS010000135.1:0-8727 GCA_964465725.1 uncultured Bacteroides sp.
AAAAGACGTAGAGTCTGATAAATAAGTCAGATTTTACGTCTTTTTTACATTATAGAAAGGTTTGTCGTCAGATGGACATGGAATCAAAAGACGAACTTGCTCGCTATTTTGTTTCATGTAAGTTACAAAATTGTACCATTCCTGTACCGTATATGTAACTTTACATTGCTACAATCTTATTATCGATATAGAGCAGCACGGTTGATAACTGGCAAGTTGGCCGGGAAGCGCAGGTATTTTCCAAATAGAATGCGCGCAGGGAGTCCGCGGCAGAACTGTGGCGATTAATAATTGTAGTAGGAGGATTACAGGATGGAGGCAATCGTAAAGGCGACAGGATTAAAGAAATATTACGGAAAAGGCGAAGCGTTGGTGAAAGCGCTGGATGGCGTGGATCTGGAGATTGAGAGAGGAAAATTTACCGCGATTGTCGGATCCAGCGGCAGTGGGAAATCAACACTTCTCAATATGTTGGGAGGTTTGGACGTCCCCAGTGAAGGCAGTGTCAGGATCGGGAAGCAGGAGTTGGCGGATTTAAGCAGCGAACAGGCTACAATTTTTCGGCGCAAGCAGATCGGATTCATTTTTCAAAATTATAATCTGGTGCCGGTATTGACTGTTTGGGAGAACATCATATTTCCGATCACGCTGGACGGACGCAAGCCGGATCAGAAATTTATTATGGAGATCGTGCAGCTTTTGGGCCTGGAGAGTAAGCTGGACAGTCTGCCGAATAATCTATCTGGCGGACAGCAGCAGCGCGTGGCGATTGCCCGTGCGCTGGCATCCAAGCCGTCTATTATTCTCGCAGATGAACCGACGGGCAATCTGGATTCCAGAACCAGTGATGATGTGATCAGTCTTCTCAAGGTGACAAGCGAACAGTTTCATCAGACTATCGTGATGATTACGCACAATCCGGACATCGCGGCGCGTGCGGACCGTATCATCAGGATTGAAGACGGGAGAATAGCGTAATAGGTATGCAAAGAACACCTGAGGTAACAACTCGGCGTACTTGCTGCGTTGAGCGTACACGCGCCATGCGGCCCATGCAGCTCGCCGGTATATGTTCACTGTGTGCATATGCGCAGGTACGCGCTGATAATTGCACCGTACTTTTCATGGGAATTTATGTCAGGGAAGATATGAAGATGCAAGTATAAAAAGAACACCTAAGGCAACAGCTCTGCGCATTCACTGCGCTGAGCGTACACGCGCCATGCAGCTCGTCTGCATGTGTGCATCAAGGCTTGTGCCCTCTTTTCACAGAACGTTTGTGTCAGAGATGACATGGGGCACAAGTATGTAATAGAGGAGAATAAGAGATGAATTTCAAACCAATATCTGTTTTAAACAGAAGAATGTTCCGACAAAACAGGGGGCATAATCTGGTGGCTGTGCTGGCGATTGTGCTCACGACGCTGATGTTTACAACACTTTTTGTGTTAAGTCAGAGTATGAACAGGAACCTGGTCGAGATGGCTTTCAGGCAGAGTGGGTATGACGCACAGGCTTCATTTAAAAGTATCACCGAGGAGCAGGCGGGGAAGCTTGCGGCGCATCCGGATGTGGCTGAGGTGGGTAACAGTATCGTTGCCGGGCTGGGGCAGGGAAAGGCTCTGGCAGGAAGGCAGGTAGAGGTGCGCTACGCAGATGAATGTTATGCCAGGCATTCCTTTGCCAAACCGTCTGTCGGCAGAATGCCGCAGACGGCGGATGAGATTGCGGTGGATACGATCTTGCTGGACCGGCTGGGAGTTCCCCATGAGCTTGGGCAGCGTATCAGGCTGGAATGGATTGCGGATTTTGCCGGGATGGAGAGCAGAGTATCAGAATTTACGTTGTGTGGCTTCTGGGAAGGCAACGAATCGGTCTATGCGAGTATGGCGTGGGTGAGCAGGGAGTTTGTGGAAGGTGTTATGGCAGAGAAGAGAGGTGCGGATACTGACCTGGCACAGATTTCAGGTATGCATATGGCGCAGGTCTCTCTGTATGATGACAGAAATATTGAAGCTGTCATGGATAAAATTCTGGAAGATACGGGCTTGGCAGATCTGGAATACGGTGTAAATCTGGCCTATGATCCGGACATTAACCGCATGGTGGCACAGGAGAATCTACCTGTGTATCTGGGTATGATTCTGGTGTTTGTGGCGGGTTATCTGATTATTTACAATATTTTCCAGATCTCAGTCACAGCAGATATACAGTTTTACGGCAAATTGAAAACGCTGGGTACTACATCAAAGCAGCTTAGGAAACTGATCTTCGGGCAGGCAGGGCGGCTGTGCCTTCTGGGAATTCCCGTGGGAATGCTGCTGGGTTATCTGCTGGGTGCGGTATTGGTGCCGGTGCTTGTCCGGACAAAGTCAGTCACTGTATCCGCAAGCCCTTTGATTTTCATCGGTTCGGCGCTGTTCGCTATGGCCACCGTGCTGATTTCCTGTATGCGTCCGGCGAAAATGGCGGGCAGAGTATCTCCGATAGAGGCATTGAGATATAATGACGTGCAGCGGGGAAGCCGCACCTCCAAAAGGCGCAGCGGAAGCGCAAGCTTGTCCGCACTGGCGTGGTCGAATCTGGGGCGCAACAGGAAACGCACCGTCACAGTCATCTGTTCTCTGACACTGGGACTTACGTTGATGAGTATCTTTTACGCGAAGAATGCTGCTTTTGATATGGAAAAGTATCTGGAGGAATTAACCCTTGCCGATTATCAGATTGATGAGGCTACCAGCGAGGATTATATCGGGGGATATGATCCGCACGGCGATACCCTGAGTGAGGATTTGATTGCACAGGTGACGGCGCTGAATGGTCTTGAGGAGACTGGATTTGTGTACAGCCATGAGACGCAGATTGATGTGAATGAGCAGACGATCGCTAATCTGCAGGAATATTATACCGATGATGTATTGGCATATTGGGCATCCTATGACCCGGCTGGTCCGGAGTCTTTGCAGAAGCTGATCGATCAGAAGCGCACCGCGGCCGTTGTCTATGGACTTAATGGGATAGCGCTGGATACGTACAGCAGGGAAGAACATATATTGACTGGCAGTTATGATGCAGAGAAATTTGCCACAGGACAATATGTGCTTGCGGCCGGCATCGCCACGGAAAAGGAAGAAGGAAGAACCATGCCGGCGCCCTCCGTAGGCGATACGGTATCCATTGACGGTACAGATTATACAGTCATGGCAGTGCTTGACAATCTGAATGTCATCACGGAAGGAGCGCGGGAAGACGGCGCCAACGACCAGTATTATTTTGAATTTATCATACCTGCGGAGACGTTTCGTTCGAACTGGCCTGAGAATACACCGCGCAAGCTGTTTTTTGATGTAGAAGACGAGTACCTGGATAAGGCACAGGAAATGATCGATCAATATTGTGCCGGAACAGGAGAAGAGCTTCCGGTCACGACCCGTGCTGCCATGGCGGAACAGTACCGCCGTGAGGTCCGGTCCAGCGCTGTGATGGGAAATGTTATCAGTATAGTGATTGCACTGGTCGGAGTTTTGAATTATGTAAACTCAATGGTCACGGCTATTGTATCCCGCAAGAAAGAATTCGCCATGATGCAGAGTGTTGGCATGACAAAACAACAGTTATGTAAACTTCTTGTTTATGAGGGGATGGATTATGCGTGGATTACACTGGTGATTACCTATGCGGTCAGTTCTCTGGCAGTGGGAATCGGTGTGAGAGCTATGGTTGAGGGTGGGTTTACCACATTTCGGTTTACGCTTCTGCCTCTGATGATATGCACACCGCTGCTGATCGTGTTTGCTTTCATTGTTCCGTATCTGTGTTTTCGGAATCTGGAGAAAGACAGCCTGGTGGAGAGGTTGAGGGCCGTGGATTGAGGTAATGTGTAATGTCAGACGCTGTGTACTGGCGTAATAAATTTACTCCCGGTTTATTTACAGAGCTCAGGATATTTGATATAGTATAGATATCAGTTGCAGAATATCATAGCGACTGGCATAATTTTCTTAACTAAATGACATTTGGGATAAGGTGTAAAGTATATTGGGAAGAGAGACTTTACACCTTGCTTTTTCTATTGATAAAATGTGCGACGGAAGAAGGAGCTCAGGCAGTCGTTAACTATAGAAGGATCAATATGACCAGGATTATGGGAGGATATCTATGGAAAAATTTATGGGCAGATTCAAGAAAAATATTCAGCGGACAGGAGAGGCGCTGGAGAGCATGATGGCAATCATTGTGCTGTTTGGCATTGTGCTCTCTGTATATAGTCTGCTGAAGGATTTCGAGATCTTTCATTCCCTGGCCGCAGACACTACGGCATTCAAACCTTTTCTGGAAGAGGTTTTTGTCATTGTTATCGGTATCGAGTTTCTGCAGATGCTGTGCCGCCCTAATTCTGACAATGTCATGGAAGTGCTTATTTTCCTTGTGGCACGGCATATGATCGTGGGAGACACGACGCCCCTGGAAGACTTCATATCGGTTATCAGTGTGGGCATTCTGTGCGCGCTTCGCAGATATCTGCATGTGACGCGGAAGAAGGAGGAAGCCGAGCAGGATTCACAGGGAGATCTGTGAGCTTCTGCCGGTATTCCAGTATCCGTTTCGGTAGAAAATGATCGAGAGTATTGTCCCGAGGCACCAGCCGATGGGCCATGAAAGCCAGATTCCCGTTTCGGACTGCATGGCGGCGGAGAGCGCGAAAGCCAGGGCTACTCTCAGAATCAAATCCGTAAAGGTGGCTGCCATAAACTGTTTCATGGCTCCGGCGCCTCGCAGAACGCCGTCGGCTGTCAGCTTGACGGAGATGAGGAAATAAAAGGGTGACAGGATTCTCAGAAACTGCTGTCCGGTCTGCAGGGCCTTGACGGAAGATTCGTCCATAAAGAGCAGGAGCAGATATTTTCCGAGCAACAGATACAGCAGGCAGAGCGGCACGGACAATGTCCACACCAGTTTGACACCAGCCCGGAAGCCGTCTTTTACACGGGGATAGGTCTTCGCACCGATGTTCTGGGCGGAGAAGTTCGAGATACCGTTTCCGATTGTTGTGAATGAGGTAATCACCAGATTATTCAGTTTCACAGCGGCGGAGTAGCCCGCGGCGACACTGACGCCGAAGCCGTTGATACATCCTTGTACCAGAATATTCCCTACGGAGATAAAGGATTGCTGTAAGATGCTGGGGATGGCGATTGTCAGTATTTTTCCCAGAAGATCCCATGAAAAGACCGGTATTTTTGCGGTTTTGCCGGACACTTCGATTCTCGCAAGTCTTTTTAAAATCAACAGGACGGAGAGAATGCAGCTGACTCCCTGACAGAGAAAAGTTGCCCACGCCACGCCCGCGATTCCCATTTGAAATGTGACAACGAACAGAATATCAACGAGGATATTTGCGGTCGATGAGAAGGCCAGGAACAGGAACGGCGTCTTCGAGTCTCCCAGCGCAGAGAAAATACCGGTGGCGATGTTGTAGAAGAACAGGAACGGAAGCCCCAGTATGTAGATATTCAGATAGAGGGCGGAATCGGCCATGATCTCTTCCTGGGTTTTCATCAGCCGCAGCAGTGTCTCGCAGGAGAGGAAACCGGTAAACATCAATATGGCGCAGAGCACGGCGCTGGAGATCAGCGTAGTGTAGACGGAAGTTTTCATACGGACATAGTCTTTTGCGCCGAACAGCTGGGAGACGATGACGGAACACCCCATATTGCAGCCGAAAGCAAAAGCGATGAAGATGAGGGTAATATTGTAACTGTTGCCGACGGCTGCCAGTGCGTTTTCACCGATGAATTTGCCGGCCACCAGAGAGTCGGCGATGTTGTATAACTGCTGGAAGATGATACTCCCAAACATGGGCAGGCAGAATGCCCAGAGTACTTTCTGTGGATCACCTTTTGTCAGATCTTTGTTCATGATAACCTCCGTATTATGTAGTAACTGTTCATAGGCAATGTCATTAAGTTAGGTGCGTCCGGCTTAACTTAATGACATTGGTTCATAGAGCGAATGCCCGCTATGAAATAAGTTGTCGGAAATAACCTGACTGATTTATGCACAATGAATAAAACGACAACTTATGAATAGGCATGGCTGAACTGTTGCATTATGTATTTCCACGAGTGGCAGGCAGGATTTACATCCTCTCGAAATCGTATTATAATGCTGGTTTAGAAATATTAAAAATACATAGTTTATATATGAGGCATATAAAAAATATATGGATATAAATTTTGAGTACTATAAGACATTTTATTATGTAGCAAAATACAGGAATATCACCAGGGCGGCTGCGGCGATGGGGAGTAATCAGCCCAATGTGACCAGAGTCATGAAACTGCTGGAAGATGGGCTGAAATGCAAACTGCTTGTGCGGGAGGCGAGAGGAATCACGCTGACGGAAGAGGGGGAGCGGTTGTATGCCCATGTGGAGATCGCCTTTCATCAGCTGCAGAAGGCGCAGGAGGAGATAGGGGCACAGATTCTGGAAGGGAGCGGGACAGTGGAGATAGGTGCGACGGAGAGCGCCCTGCATCTTTTTCTCTTAAATGCGCTGCGGGAGTATCGGGAGGCTTGCCCGAAGGTCAGGATCAAGATACACAATCATACGACACCTGATATTCTGCGTAGTCTGGCTTACGGGAAACTGGATTTTGCCGTGATCACCACGCCGTTTGAGATTTCCGGACAGCTGACATACAGGAGGCTGATCGGTTTTCGGGAGATCCTGGTTGGTGGCAGTCAGTATCGGGAATTAGGCTCCGGCAAATGGAGACTGGAAGAATTGACGGAGTATCCCTGGGTTGGGATCGGAACAGGGACGGCAACCACGGAATTGTATAAAGAGTTTTTTTACAGACAGAATGTGAACATAGAGCCGGACACAGAAGTGGCGACTTCCGATCTGTTGATTCCAATGATCCGTGCCAATATGGGAATCGGATTCGTACCGGAGAAGATGGCGTTGCCATGGCTGGAAAAAGGGCAGCTTGTGAGGATTGCGCTGGAATGCGAACCGCCGGAGAGAGAAGTCAGGCTGGTCTATGACAGCGGAAGAGGCAGGAGTGCGGCGTCGGAAGGGCTGCAGAGATATCTGGGCGGCCTGAGGACGTCGGTTGTTGTTGAATAAAATGAACTGAACTACTCATATTTATTTCTTTTCCCTGAAAGCTCCGGGAATACCATGAGAAGCATTGCCACAAAGCAGGCGCTTCCTCCCAGAAAATTGGAGACCGGTTCGGCAAGGAACACTCCGTTTGCTCCGAGATTTCCCACGTAGGGCAGGATAAAAGTCAGCGGAACCACAATTACAACTTTGCGGAGCAGGGAGAAGAAGATCGCCTGCTTTTTCTTATTGAGGGATTTAAATACCGTCTGCCCGCTGTATTGCAGCGCCTGGAAAATGAAGGCAAAGAAATAAATGTGCAGGGCAGGCACGGCAACGGTCAGGAGAGATTCGTCATTGTTAAAGATTCCGATGAACATTTCCGGCAGCAGTAAAATAAGAACCCAGACCACGGCGGTGTAGGCAAGCGCAGACAGGGTGACAACACGGATCGCCTTTTTGACATTGTCATATCTCCCCGCGCCATAATTATAGCTTAAGATCGGAGAGGCGCCGTCGGCGATCGCCAGTACCGGAGTATCGAGAATCTGACGTACGGAGTTGATAATAGTCATAGTGGAAATGTAGACATCTCCTCCAAAGGAGCCAAGCATACGGTTGCAGGCGATCTGTACAAGACTGTTGGTGCACTGCATCACAAAACTGGCGCTTCCCAGACCGACGATATCAAGAACATGCTTTTTATGCAGTGAAGGTTTCTGTTTCAGCCGAAGCCGAAGCTCCGCCCGGCTGCCTGTCAGGAAGCGCAGCACGAAAACTGCCGATAGGATCTGGGAACAGATCGTTGCCCACGCTGCGCCCTGCACTCCGAGATGAAAGAGGAAAATGAAAACGGGATCAAGGACAATGTTCGTGACGGCTCCAAGGAAAATGGTAGTCATTCCGACATTTGCAAATCCCTGGGAATTGATAAAGGGATTCATGCCGAGTGCAATCATGGAAAACACAGTTCCTATCAGATAGATCCGCATATAGGACAGCGCATAGGGAAGAGAAGTATCGGACGCTCCGAACAGAGTCAGGACAGGGCTGCAGAAAATACTCCCCAGAACAGTCAGGACCGCGCCGGTAATCACAAGAAGCCAGAAGGAAGTATTCATAATCCTTTCCGCCTCATCCTTATTCCCACGCCCGCGCTGTATGGAACAGAGCGGGGCGCCTCCGGCGCCATACAGATTGGTGAATGCCGTGATCAGAGTAATAAATGGAAAACATAGCCCAACGCCTCCAAGCGCCAGGAGCCCTTCGCCAGGGATCCTTCCTATGTATATCCGATCCACAATGTTATACATCAGATTCAGGATCTGCGCCACCAGCATGGGCGCGGCTACCTGTATAATATTCTGCGTAACGCTTCCCTGTGAGAAGTCGACTTGTTTTGCTTTCATAATGCTTCTGGCCTCTTTTCGTTTGCTTCATATTTTATCATGTTATCATGGATTACTTTGAGGAGTCAACTGACTCGCAGTACGGTATAATTGTATTCGCAACTGTTCAGCCAGACGCTGTGTACTGGATTAATTAGGTGGCATGAAGGGTGAACGGTTATCGACAGAAAAAATCACATCGCCCTCTTGACAATGAAACCCCGCTTGAAT
>CAYXKS010000136.1:0-1922 GCA_964465725.1 uncultured Bacteroides sp.
TCGAATCAATATTTACACTAAATAATTACACTGATTTACTGTATAGTATACCATACTGCCGGCAGTAATTTTAATTATTTTTACATATTGTTCTTATATTTGTAACAGTTCAGCCCAGGACTTTGCATTTACTGCAAAGTCCGTGAGAAAAGCTGTTTTCGGTATTATTTCCATGATCTCCGGCACTTTATACAGATGTGGAAAACGGCATAAGCCAGGAATTATAGAAAAGTGCAAAAAATATTGTCCAGCAAAAAACGACTAAAAGAAAACAAATTCATTACTATATAAAAAATTGAGATTTTAATATCCTTAAAACAGGGTATTGCCGCTCTTTGGAAGAGTGCTTGTATCGAGGCAGACATAGACACGGGCATAACGGAGACGGATTTACAGGAAATGTCTGATAGAAGGAGGTATAGCGTAATGGATAAGCTAAAGTTTGTTTTAGACGCAGATGCACCTAAGCAGCGTCTGTTGCATTATTGGGAGAAATGTGTTGGCTCCTGTCATGGATACACTGCTCTGCGTGAGGATTACAGAGAGCAGTTAAAGAAGGCGAAGAAGGATCTTGGCTTTCAGTATGTAAGGTTCCACGGGATTCTGGATGACGATATGTGTGTGGTACAGGAGCCGGAACCGGGCAAGTATACATATAATTTTTTCAATATTGACTGTATTTTTGATTTTCTTCTGAGCATCGGGATGAAGCCTTTCATGGAGATCGGATTTATGCCGACTCCTTTTGCATCCGGCGAGCGAACTTGTTTCCATTACAAAGGAAATGTTACGGTGCCGAAGGATTATCAGGTATGGGATGAATTCATTGCGGTTATGATCCGGCATTTTGTGGACAGATACGGACTGGCCGAGGTGAGGCAGTGGTTCTTTGAAGTGTGGAATGAGCCGAATCTTAAGTTTTTCTTTGAAGGGAATCAGGAAGATTACTTTACCCTCTATGAGCATACCGCGAGGGCCATTAAATCTGTGGACAGCTGTCTGCAGGTGGGAGGTCCGGCGACGGCTCTGAACGCCTGGGTACCGGAATTAATCGAATATTGTAAGGAGCACAAGGCTCCTCTTGATTTTATCTCCACTCATCATTATCCCACTGACGATCCGCTCTGGAACAGCGGCATGAGCCTGGAGGATTTCTTCGCAGATGTGATGAAACGTGAGCAGGAGGGCGAGAAAGATGCCCGGAAGAATTCACAGGTATATCGCAGGGGCGTCCTTACGGATATGGTGGCAAGGACCAGGAAAGAAGCGGGAGAATATCCGCTTTATTATACGGAGTGGAATACTTCTGCAATTTTGCCTGACATACTGCATGACTACCCGTACAGTGCGGCGTTGGTGACGAAATCTGTCCTGGATAATCTGGGCTATGTGGATGCCTATTCTTTCTGGACTTTTACGGATATTTTCGAGGAACATCCACAGCACAGGGGAGAGTTTCACGGAGGATTCGGACTTCAGACAATCCATGGGATTCCCAAGCCTGTCTATCGCGCGTTCGAGCTGCTGCATCAGTTAGGAAACGAGAGGCTTCCGAGACCGGAGGAGCAGGGCACGGTAGGAATGCTGGCCGCTTCGGATGGAGAAGGTGGTCTGTGTGTGATTGCCTATAACCAACAGATTGAAGGGGAGCCGATACAGAAGGAGCGCATACAGCTTTCGGTCGATCATATTACGGCGTCTGCCGCATTGATCCAGAGAGTGGATGAGGATCATGCGAATCCGCGGAAAGCATGGGATGAGATGGGATGTCCTGATTATCCGAATGCAGGGCAGATGGATAGATTGTATCTTGCCTCACAGCTTCATGAGGAATCTCTTGAACTGGTACGGACGGAAAAGGGAGTCCAGGTGGAGTTCGAGCTTCCGGAAAACGGAATTGTACTGATTAAAATAAAATAATG
>CAYXKS010000136.1:2022-8710 GCA_964465725.1 uncultured Bacteroides sp.
ACAGAAGATTTATTGTAAAAGGATATCAGGCGGTTAATGGCAGAGGGGGCTGGAAGAATACAGACCGCCGTATCAGGGAGGAATTGAATTGATTGAAGTTAAGGAACTGACGAAGTATTATGGGGATCATCCGGCTGTGGATCATATCTCCTTTACTGTTAAGGAAGGAGAAATTCTGGGATTTTTGGGACCCAATGGCGCCGGGAAATCTACCACGATGAATATGCTCACAGGATATCTGTCTGCCTCTTCCGGCGAAATATTCGTGAACGGGATGGATATGTCCGAGAACCCCAGAGAGGTAAAAAGGTGTATCGGATATCTGCCGGAACTGCCGCCGCTCTATGTAGATATGACGGTGAACGAGTATTTGAAGTTCATGTACCGGTTAAAGAAGGTATCAGGAAAAGAGAACCGGGAGACACACATTGCGGGAATCTGCGAACAGGTAAAGCTTACGGAAGTGAGAGGCCGTCTGATCCGGAATCTCTCGAAAGGTTACAGACAGAGAGTGGGAATCGCTCAGGCGATGTTGGGGAATCCTCAGATTCTGATTCTGGATGAACCCACGGTAGGACTGGACCCGAACCAGATGGTGGAGATCCGTACTCTGATCCGGAATCTGGGCAAAGGACATACGGTTATCTTTTCTTCTCATATCCTGCAGGAGATTCAGGCAGTGTGCAGCCGGATTCTTATTATAAATGAAGGGAAACTGGTAGCTGACGATACGGAGGAAAACCTGTCCAGACAAATGGACGAAGGAGGCTTAAATCGTGCCAGAGGAGAAAGGACGAGCCTTTACCGGGTGCTGGTGGAAGGGCCCGATAAGGAAGTGAAGAAAGCTCTGGGCGAAATAGAGGGAGTAAAGAAAGTAAGCTTCGACAGGAGATATGAGGATAATGTCAGTTCCTGGCTTCTGGAGACTGACGGTAATACGCCGATCCGGCGGGCCGTGTATGACTGTGTGTCGGGATGCGGCTGGCGGCTTCTCGGACTGGAAAGCCGGGAAATGAGCCTTGAGGATATCTTTGTCCGGTTGACTTCTGGCGGTGGACAGAGTTTTTCACAGGGAAAGGAGGTGGTAAGATGACCGCAGTATTTGGAAAAGAATTGTCCTCTTATTTCAAAAGCCCTCTGGGATATATATATCTGGCAATCTATTATCTGTTTGGCGGACAGTTTCTCCTGATGCAGATTAGTTTAAGTGGAACCAACAATATCTCGGAGATATTTTCCAACCTGTACGTGGTAGTTGTGTTGGCTCTGCCGATACTGACCATGCGGTTGTTTGCCGAGGAGAAAAGGCAGCATACGGATCAGGCGCTTCTGACTGCGCCGGTGTCCCTGGCGGAGGTGGTCTGGGGGAAGTTCCTGGCGGCATTTACCTTATATTTTCTTGCCGTGTCGGTATGCATCCTGTATTTTGGTGTGATCAGCTCCATGTCTGCGCCTTTGTGGAACCTTTTCTTCGGAAATCTTGTGGGAATTTTGCTGTTGGGTGCGGCGCTTGTCAGCATAGGGCTGTTTATTTCCGCATTGACGGAGAGCCAGGTGCTGGCGGCGATAGGAACGCTGGGATGTATGCTGTTCCTGATGGTGCTTGACAGTATCGGAGGAGCGCTGCCTTCCGTTCTTTCTTTTCTGGAGAAACCTCTGTCGGCGCTGTCTTTTTCCGCCCGCTATTATGATTTTACTTCAGGGATTCTGAATCTGTCGCATGTACTGTTTTTTCTCAGCGTTGTGCTGGTGTTTAATTTTCTCACGGTCCGTGTGCTGGACAAGAGCAGGTGGGTAGCCAGCAAGAGAGTGAAGAGCGCGGCGTTGTCGGCGCTTATAACGGCTGTCTTTTTGATAGTGGTGGTCCTGTTCAATGTGGTCTTTTCCCTGCTGTTAGAGAGGCTGCCTTCGGTGGACCTGACAGCAAACAATATATACCAGCTGAGTGAAGATTCTGTTCGCGTCATAGAACCTGTTGAACAGGAAGTGGATATTATTGTATGCTATTCGGAGGAAGACTTAAGAAGCACCCAGTACGGGAAACAGACGCACGAAATCCTGAAAGGATATGAGCGGCATAATTCCGGTATTACCGTACGTTTTGCGGATTTGTTGAGAGAGCCGGAAATTTCCGCTCAGTATGCGGATTATGGCGTTACGAACGGCAGTATTATTATTCGTTCAGATAAAAGAGTCAGGCTTGTTTCCCTGAACGATTGTATAGAAACGGAAGTGGATTATTCCAATTACAGCTACACTTACAAATCCAGGGCAGAGCAGGTGCTGACGTCGGGAATCCTGTATGTGACTGAGGATTCGGTGATGAAGGCGAGTATTCTGACCGGACATTCGGAGGCGGGCTGTGAGGATATCATAAATTATCTGAATGAAAATAACTATATGGTCACTGAGCAGAACATTGCAACGGAGGAAATCGATCCGGAGGCGGTGGTAGCGTTTTTGTTTGCACCCACTACAGACTATTCCGCGCAGGAATTGGAGAAACTGGATCGCTTTCTGGATAATGACGGAATGTTTGGAAAGACCCTTATCTACATAGCATCCCATAATCAACCCGAACTTCCGGTACTGGAAAGTTTTCTGTCGGAGTGGGGCATCGGAGTGGGAAACAGCCTGGTGGTGGAGACGAATTCCGCGAATATTTATGATAAGCAGGGTTTCATGTTCGGAGCCGCCTACGGGGAGGCCGCGGAACCTTATCTGGAGATGGTGAAGAATGCTTCTCTGCCGGTTTTGGGATATTACAGCAGGCCAATCACGGCGCTCTGGGAGGAGAAGGACAACAGGACGGCACAGTATCTGATCCGGACGGACGATTCCTGTATATTGTATTCATTGGAAGAAGGGAGAGTGGATACCTCTGGCGGTGATGAGACTTCCAGCTATGGAATTGCGGTAATCGGAGACCGGCTGAAATATGTCGGAACAGAGGCGAAGCGGTCCTATGTGGCGGCTTTTGGTTCCAACGTTATGTTTTCTTCTTCTGAGATCGTGAGCAGCAGCTTTGGAAACAGGGATTTCATGGTGGAGCTGATCAATACTCTTGCGGGTAAGCAGAATGGAATCAGTATTCCGAGTGTGAGCTTTGATTATGAGAAGCTGAATTTTTCCAGATCTGATTATACAACCATATCGGCAGTGTTTGGCGCGTTGCTTCCCGGAATTGTATTTGTCGCCGGAATCGTGGTATGGCTTCGCAGGAGGCGTTTGTGATGAGAGAGAAAAGAAAGCTGCTGGCAGGCTTGAGCGCGGCGATGATCCTGCTGCTGGGAGTTTATGCGCTTCTGGTCTTTACAGGAGAAGATAAAAAGGCGGATAATGGAAACAGGGGAAATGACAATGCGGCGTCGGGGACTGTGGCAGGCGATACAGCGTCAGGAAGTGCGGCAGGTGATACGGCGTCAGGAAGCGCGGCAGGCGATATAGCGTCAGGAACCGTGACAGGCGAAGACAGTACAGGTGAGAATACAGAATATGAGCTGGTGCCTTTTACATGGGAAGAGACAGAGAGAATCGATGTGGATAATGCAGAGGGAAACTATACCATAGCAGGTTCGGAAGATGGATTTGTGCTTGTCGGGTATGAAAAGTACGCGCAAAATCAGGAAGCCATGAACACGACAGTCAGGCTGATGACATCCCTGACGGCGCAGCGGATCTATGAGACGGATTTCGAGAAAGAGAAATATGGTCTGGAAGAACCACGGGCAACCGTGAAGCTTTCGGGAGATATGGAAGAAGTGGTTTTTTACCTGGGAGACTATAATGAGGGTGCGTCCGTCTGGTATCTGATGAAAGAGGGAGATGAGAGCCTGTACTCCGTGGCGAAGGGATTGGGGGATAAGATGACTGCCTCCCTGTTTACCTACCTGGACACAGAACTGATTCCCGCTTTCGATTCAACCAGGGAGGTAATGACGGAGCGGCTGACCAGGATTGTCATAGAGAGGCCGGATTTGGAGAGGCCGTTGGAGATCGTGGCGTCCGGGGAGCCGGCACAGGCATATACATCCAGCTATGAGCTGACCAGTCCGATTCATGTCAGAACTTCCCTCAAAGTGATGAATGAGGAGATCGGTGGTCTTTTCGGTCTGTCCGC
Source organism: uncultured Bacteroides sp. (assembly GCA_964465725.1). GTDB lineage: Bacteria > Bacillota > Clostridia > Lachnospirales > Lachnospiraceae > UBA3282. The sequence continues at coordinate 6,143 of CAYXKS010000136.1, forward strand.
AGACAGGGCCACGGGAATATATGAAGGGGAAAAGGCGGCTGATTATGGGTTGGATGAACCTGTGATGGTCATGACGGTATGTCATGATGGTAAAGAGGATGTCTTTACGGTGGGAAAGGCAGTGGAGGAGACTGAGGAAAAGACAGGGGGAAGTGTTGAGAGATATCTTGTCTGCTCAAATTCCGACTTACTGTATGTGATCCAGGAGAGTAGGCTGTCGTTCCTGGATGTGGATGCGGACGATCTGTTTTTCGAGATGGCGATTCTCCCTGATATTAATCAGGTGGAAGAACTTTATCTGAATTTGAAAGGGGAAGAGTATGTGTTCTCACTTTCCTTTGAGGGAGAGGAATTGAAAGTGGAATTGGGGCAGCAGGAAATTGACGACGGATTATTCAGAACCTTCTATTCTTTTCTTCTGGAGATTGATATTGAGAAGATTAATACAGACGCCCATGGCGGAACACCTGTGCTGACAGCCGAGTATCGGTATCGAGAAGGCGGCAGTGACAAGGTGGAGGCATATCAGCTGGAAGACGCCAGAAGGATGGGTATAGTAGTCAACGGAGAGCCGGATTTCGAGGGGCGTATCGCTTATATTGATAAGCTGCAGGAGGAGCTTGCGCATTTGCTTGCCGGAGAGGATATTGATACTAACTGGTAGGCGGGCGTGTCATAAGATAAGTCTTTCTGTGCAAAGCGGAGGAATGAGGAGGCGTATCGGAGTACGTTGATTGACGGCGCTATGTGCCAGTGACACATGTTCAGCGCGAACCGAAACCGAGTGCAGACCGATGAAGCAGAGGTAGATTCAGACAGGCAGGATTCACAGGCTATTGATGAACAAGTCCTTACTGCAAATAAACGATTTGCCATCAGAACAAATATAAAAAAACAATATATAATATAAATGAAAGGAGTGCAATACAGAAATGAGTGTAACATTACAAAATCCACTATTACCGGGATTTTATCCCGACCCTTCCATCTGCAGGGTGGAGGATGACTTCTACATGGTAACTTCCTCTTTCTCCTATTATCCGGGAGTACCCATCTTCCACAGCAGGGACCTGGCTCACTGGGAACAGATTGGGCATGTGCTCGACCGCCCGGAGCAGCTTCCGGCGGACCCTTACGCTATTTCAGGGGGAATTTTTGCTCCGACGATCCGCTATCATGAAGGGCTCTTTTATATGATAACCACCAATGTGAACCATGGTGGGAATTTCATCGTGACCGCCGAGAAAGCGGAGGGACCCTGGTCCGCTCCTCACTGGATCGAGGGGGCGGAGGGGATAGACCCTTCTTTATTCTGGGATGATGACGGACGGGCATACTATACGGGGACCTGTATGACGAAGCCGGGAGAAAAACAAATGATCTGGTTGTCGGAGATCGACCTGGAGAAGTTTGTGCTGGTCGGGGAGAAGACGAAGATCTGGGGCGGTGCGATGGAAAATGCCGCATGGCCGGAGGCACCGCATATGTATAAGGTGAATGGGTATTACTATCTGATGATCGCAGAGGGAGGGACGGAGCACTTCCATTCCGAGACGATCGCCAGGGCAGAGAAGATCACAGGACCTTATGAAAGCTATCGCGGCAATCCTATTCTGACGCAGCGGCACCTTGGTATGAAAGCGGACATCGCCAACACTGGGCATGCAGATCTGGTGGAACTGAAAGATGGAAGCTGGTATATTGTGTTCCTGGCATCCAGACCCTATGGAGGATATCATAAGAACCTGGGGCGCGAGACATTCATTGCTCCCGTAGAGTGGGAAGAGGGCTGGCCGATTGTAAGTCCGGGAACAGGACGGATTGAGTTTACTTATCCTGGGCCGGATCTTCCGGAATTCAAGATCGAACCCGTGCCAGAAAAAGATGATTTCGATGGAGATAAGCTGGCTTATTGCTGGAATTTTCTTGGAACGCCGGATGAGAATACCTGTAAGTTGGAGGATGGTTTCCTGAAACTGAAGCTCTATGACAAATGCATGGGACAGGGCATGGTGGACAGGAAGGCAGGTTTTGGATTTCCCAGACATGATCCGCAGAGCATCGGATTTCTCGGAAGAAGACAACAGCATATGTCATTCACGGCTAAGGCAAAGCTCTGCTTTGTGCCGAAAGAAAAACAGACGGCGGGCCTGGTAGTGCTTCAGAATGATTATCAGCAGCTTAGAGTGGAAGTCGGCCTGAATGAGGATGGCGGCCAGGTGGCACGGGCAATCTGTGGCTTTGGCTCCAAGGATGTAGCGCTTTTGCACAAGGAGGATACGGGAGAATACCGGGAGGAGCTTCTTGCGGAAATTCCCTGGAAGCAGGAAGAGACAGTTCTGGTGATCCGCGCGAAAGGACAGGATTTCACACTGGCAGTGGAAGATGCGGATGGGCAGGAGAGCATTCTTGTGGAGAAAGTAGACGGCGGTTTTCTGGGAAGTGAGACGGCCGGAGGCTTTGTGGGAGCCTATATCGGGATGTTTGCCAGCGGAAACGGGACGGATTATGAGGAGTATGCTTCCTTTGACTGGTTTGTATACCGCGGCGAGGATTAGAGGGACCATG
>CAYXKS010000137.1:0-1480 GCA_964465725.1 uncultured Bacteroides sp.
CAATTAATGCGCATTTCGACTGTGAGTAGTAACTTTCTTTATTCATTTACTTTATCATCTTGTTGATTTCTTCCTTGGCACGTTCCAACTGATTATCTATACCCTCTTCATAATAAGTTTCGGCATCAAGCTCACACTCTATATCCGGTTCGATTCCGGTACCGTGGATATTATTTCCGTTGGGTGTGTAATAGGAACTAACCGTAAGTTTGAGAGCAGTACCGTCCGTGAGCGGCAACACTCTCTGCACGATTCCTTTCCCAAAAGTCGTAGTGCCGATCAGCGTTCCGATTCCATAATCCTTGATCGCCCCTGCCAGAATCTCTGAGGCGCTGGCTGAATTACTGTTGACCAATACCACCAGAGGAATCTGCAATTCATTCCTCCCATCGCAACTGTACTCACTCCGTTCTCCATATTTATCTTCCGTGTATACGATCAATCCCTTCGGAAGGATCTCTCTGGCGATATCGACGACTACCGGAAGACTTCCTCCCGGATTACCGCGCAGATCCAATATCAGCCCCTTGGCATCGGAACCTTTGATCACAGCCAAAGCTTCCGTGAATTGATCCGTAGTCACCTCATCAAACTCTCTGATCTGAATGTATCCCACCCCATTGTCATACATTTCATAATTGACCGTAGGCGATTCTATCTTCTTTCTCGTAACATCAAATTCCAGATAATCCGATTCTCCGTCCCTGTAAATTGTCAGGTGTACCTTAGTACCCTCCTCGCCTTTTACCCTGGCTGTAATCTCTGTTAATTCCAGCCCCTGTATCTCTTCTTCGTCCACCTGGTAAATAATATCGTTCTCCCGCAGCCCGGCCTCCTCCGCCGGCGTATTTGGAATCACTCCTGCAATTCTTGCAAGCCCTGTAGCCGGATCAAGACTCAGATAAGCGCCAATCCCATAATATATTCCTTCCGTAGACTCCATCAGACTCTGCCATTCCTCTTCGTTGTAGTATACGGAATACGGATCTCCCAGAGAGTCTACCAGGCCATAATACATCCCTTCCCTCATAGCATCGGTATCGATGTCCTCTTCCTTATAATAGTATTCCTCTATTACCTCCTCCAGCGCTCCCAGTTTCTCAACTGTATCATCATTGATCAGTCCGTCCTCGCCGCCTCCTGTGCTGGCTGTCGTTCTGGCCGATCTACCGGATGCCATCAAGTATAGCCTGACACCCACGTAAGTACCGCTTCCCACCAACGCAGTTATCATGACACCCACCAACAAGCCAAGCAGGAAATTACCTCCTCCCTTTTTTTCCGGCCCTCCCACAGGCGGCACCTGCTGTGGTGGAAAAGGAGGCTGTGGCTGATAATAAGGGCTGTTCGCTCCCTGATTCACATCTTTACGCCCATATTCATGATTGTAATAATTATTGTCACCGTTTTGATTCAAAATATTTCATCTCCGTCTGCACCGATATATCTCATGCCCTGGTTCAATGTCATTTATCTATAG
>CAYXKS010000137.1:1580-8709 GCA_964465725.1 uncultured Bacteroides sp.
CTATAGGCCAGCATACGGTATCCAGCTTAACTTTATAAAATTGTTCCTGATTCCAAACAATTAAAACATTATCCGAGGCAACAGCATATCGATTATTTTATATATTTTTATATTTTATCAATCTATAGTCTCTGAAATTACTTCAAATAATTCCATGGACTGACATAGTTCCCGTTCAGACGCACACTAAAATGCAGATGATTGCCTGTAGAACGTCCTGTAGACCCTACAGCCGCAATATTCTGTCCCTTCGTAACCGTCTGTCCCTTAGACACGTACAACGCCGAACAATGCATGTAAATCGTATACAACCCACTTCCGTGGTCTATCATGATGTAATTTCCCATGGAACCATTATATGCCGCGCCTACCACATCTCCGTCATAAGCAGCCAGAATCGCCGTTCCGCCAGGCGCCGCCATGTCTACTCCGTTGTGAAACTTCTGCACACCCAGAATCGGATGTATACGATTGCCATAGTCATCGGAAATTCTCTTGTATCCCGGACACGGCCATGCAAACATGCCGCCATTATAAATCCTGGCCTGGGCATTCTCCGCTTCCAGTCTGGCCTTCTCCTCAGCCACCGCCTTCTCCAACGCGGCAATCTCTGAATTCTCCTGTGCAATCATCGCCTCATACTCTTTGATCGCAGCCTCTTTCGTAGAAATATCAGAAGTCACCGACTTGATCTGCTGCTCTTTCTGATCGATCAGGGCGCTGACGCTGGCCTCTTCCTCCTCTACAGCCACTTTGGCCTCATCCAGGACTTCTTTCTCTGCTTCCAGTTCTTCTTTACACAGTTGGACCAACTCTTTCGTTGCAACATACTCTTCGAGTTTATTTCTGTCATATCTCGACAAGGACTCTATATAATCCGCCTTGTTGGTCATATCGGCAAATCCACCGGATGTAAAAAGCAGTTCCAGATAGAAGGTATCTCCCTTCTCGTACATGAACTTGATCCGTTTCTTCATGGCCTCGTACTGCTCTTCCTGCTGCCGAATAGCCTCTTCCAGCTCTTTTGAAGTCTCTTCGATCTCTTCTTCTTTTTCTGTGATCATTGTATTATATTGCTGGATCTTATCCTGTATGCCGCTTAATTGCTTATCAAGCTGTGTCACATAGGATGTCAGGTCATTTTTGGACTGCTCCAATTCCTTCTTCAACTTCTCTATATCGGTCTTACTGGACTTCAGACTTGAGACCTCTTTCTTCGCCGCCTCAATCTCAGCCTCTTTCTGCCGGATGCTGTCATTGGTAAGCGCCGCCTGTGTAGGTTCCGCATATGAAAATATAATAACTGCACCAAGCAGCAGGCATATCACCTTTTTCCAACTCTTCATAACGAGCCTTTCCTATTCCTCAAAACCCCTGATTCCTGACAGGTACTCTCTGATAACAGTTCGCCTCCCGGCTGCCCTGCCTACAGAATCCGCCCTGCCTTAAACCCTAAGATGCTTTCTTACCGTAACAATACTCCCCATAAAACCAATTCCGACGCCAATTCCCAGCGAAACCGGAATCAGCACATTAAATATTTCCTCCACCGTCAAAAAGCTGAGAAGATCCGTCAGCATAGGAAATCTTTCCAACACGTACTGTAACACAATGTTATACAATGTGTAAATCACACCAAGTGGAATCGCCGCACCGATCGCGCCGATCATCATACCCTCTATCACAAAAGGTGACCTCACAAAGAAATCCGTCGCGCCGATATACTTCATAATATTGATCTCTTCCTTACGCACAGAAATACCGATCGTGACCGTATTGCTGATCAGAAAGACTGATACCGCAAAAAGAATGGCAATGATTCCCACCGACACATACGCAATCAATGCGTTAACGCCGGTCAACGTCGTAGCCGCCAGCTCCGAACGGTTGACCATTCTGACGCCATCCGTGGACTCTAAGTAAGTGACAAGCGCAGACTGCATGGATACGTCATTCAAGTATATCTCATAGTTGGCCGAATCTGCCAGGGGATTCTCCGTAAAGCCATCCGCATACTCTCCCAGATAGTCCTGCTTAAAAGATTCCCACGCCTCCTCCGCGGAGATATATCTGATGTCTGACACTTCCGGTCGTCTTGTGATTGCCTCGCCAATCGCCTGTATCCGGCTCTCCTCAAGACCCTCGTCGAAAAAGACCGTCACCGAGACACCTTCCTCCGCTGTCTTGACAATATGTTGAAAGTTCGTAACAATCGCATAGAATAATCCAAACAGAAACAGGCAGGCAGCGATTGTAGCAATCGACGCCAGCGTAAACCATTTATTCCGGAAAAGGTTGCGGACTCCCTGCCTGAGCGTGTAGAAAAAGCTGCTAATCCTCATCGATATATCCTCCCTTTTCCTCGTCGCTTACGATTACACCCTTCTTCAGGGTGATTACCCTCTTCTGCATCGCATTTACAATCTCTCTGTTGTGAGTTACCACGATAACCGTCGTACCGCCCTCGTTGATCTGCTCTAACAGCTTCATGATCTCCCAGGAATTCTTCGGGTCCAGATTACCTGTTGGCTCATCAGCAAGCAAAACAGTAGGCTTGTTGACCAGAGCTCTGGCCAGCGCGACTCTCTGCTGCTCACCGCCCGACAACTGTTTCGGTTTCGCCTTATACTTACCCGCCAGTCCGACGATCGCCAGTATACTCGGTACGTTCTTCTTGATCTCTTTGTTAGACTTCTGAATAATTCTCTGTGCAAAAGCTACATTGTCGTACACATTTCGGTCCTTCAGGAGACGGAAATCCTGGAACACTACTCCCAGATTTCTTCTGAATTTCGGTATTTTCCGATGTTTGATCCTGGTCAGATCATATCCCATAACATTGATAGAACCGCTGGTAACCGTCAGCTCTCTCAGAAGCAGCTTGATCAGGGTAGATTTCCCCGAACCGCTGTCGCCCACTATAAATACAAACTCTCCTCTGTTGATATGTAGATTTACATCTTTCAATGCCGGTGCGCCTGTGGAATATGCCTTACACACATTCGTCAGAGTGATAATCTCTTTCTGCGGTACCGTATTTCTCCTTCTCCGTTTTTCAGCCACGCTCTTCACCACTTCCGTTTTTCTTCTTTATCGTTGTCTTATCGCTCAACAGCACTTTAACTCTTCTCTTTTGAATAAATTTACACATTCTCACAGACTTTGCAATGCAAAATCCAGGACTGAACTGTTATCTACTAATATTCAAAATTCTCCATATACTTCATATATTTTACTACCATGAGAGCAATCTTGAAGGTAATCGCATCCTCGAATACTCTCAGATCAAGGCCCGTGCTCTTCTGCAGCTTGTCCAGACGATACACCAGAGTATTCCTGTGAATAAATAACTGCCTGGAAGTCTCCGACACATTCAGGGAATTCTCGAAGAATTTATTGATCGTCGTCAATGTCTCATCATCGAAATCATCCGGGCTCTTCCCATCAAAGATCTCTTTAATAAACATCTTGCACAGCGGAATCGGAAGCTGATAGATCAACCGTCCGATACCCAGTTCACTGTAAGCGATCACATCCCGTTCCTGGAAAAAGATCTTGCCCACGTCCAGCGCCATTCTTGCTTCTTTATAAGAACGGCTTACATCCTTGATCTCACCCACTGTCGTACCATAGGCGATCCTGACATTCCTGAAATTCTCCTTCTCCAGGAATGCTGCAATACCGGAAGCTGTCTTGTCTATCTCCTTCGCGCCGTCCCCCTCAGACAAATCTTTGACCACAATCACATTGTTCTCATCCACAGCAGTGATGAAGTCCTTACTGTTATTGCCGAAAAATGTCCGCATTGTCTCAAGCACGTTGCTGTCCTTGGCGTTATCTGTCTCTATAATCAATGCCACCCGCTTGACATCTGTCTGAATATGCAATTTCTTGGCACGGCTGTAAATATCCACCAAGAGCAGATTGTCCAGAAGCAGATTCTTGACAAAATTATCCTTGTCAAATCTCTCTTTGTATGCCACAAGCAGACTCTGGATCTGGAAGGCAACCATTTTGCCCACCATATAGACGTCTTCGCCAATCCCTCCGGCAATCAGAATATATTCAAGCTGCTGCTCGTCAAATATCTTAAAATACTGATATCCCTGTATCTCCTGAGAGTCAGCAGGCGATCTGGCAAATTCCGCCGCTGGTCCACCGCACTTCTCCATCTCCTCCGCAGTCATGGCTACCGCCTTCCCGTCAATATCCATAACGCATAATTCCACCCTGGCAATCGATTTTAACCCCTCAATCGTGCTCTGTAATATCTGATTTGAAATCATACCCCACCTCTTGTTATTCTTTTAGCAAATTATACAAATATAAACCCACCAAATTCATTAAAATACAACATCCGATTTCCATTTTAATCTATATTTACAAAAAAATCTACCACTATTCGTGAATATTTTGTGTATTTTTCAAAAAAATGGATTTATTTTCCTATTTTCATCATTTATACAATTTATACAAACAAGAAGAATTGTATATCTCTTTCCCCATTCCGCAAAACTATGCTATACTGATGTCGTGGGGAACCGACAGTGTAAATGCTGGTAACAGTGAAAGCGAAGGCCAAGCTGTTACAAATGTTGCCGAAGGTTTCCTGGCTGCTATGGGAGGTGAGGTGATATTATGGATATAGCAGGATTATCTGTTGCGATGGCGACAGTCAACACACAGAGCGCATACGGCGTCGCAATGCTAAGCAAGTCACTGGATCAGGTGTCCTCAATGGGAGATCAGATCACAGACATGATGGACACTGCTGCCATGGAATTGTCTGTTAATCCTAATGTCGGCGCCAATATCGATATCAGGGTATAGATTCCGGCCGCTCACAGCGAAGTCCCATCCAGATACCGGATAGTCCGGCTATGAATGGGACTTATCGTAAATGAAATTTCCAATGTCGTTATCCAGAGGAACTGCAGCAGAATAATTGTAACAGTTCCTTATTTCAGGCGGATGGCATGCTCTGTGATTTGGATATAGCCCTCTTTCAGCAGATGGCCCACCGCACGCTTAAACTCATTCTTGCTCATCTGTGTTTCACGTCTGATCACCTCCGGGGATGCCTTATCCGTAAAGGGAAGCGCACCATCGAAGCTGTCTATGATCTCCAATACTTTCTTCGCATCTTTTTCAATCTGCAGATATGCCTTCTCACGGATACTGAGATTGAGTTTTCCGTCTTCTTTTACTTCTGTGATCCGAGCTTCCACCACGTCCCCAATCTGTACGGAACCATATAATTCTTTCTGGGGAATGAGACCCGAATATTTATCATCCACCGCCACAAAAGCGCCGAAATTCCTGCTGATCTCATAGACTGTCCCCTTCACCCTGTCCTCCTTCTGATAAGGACTGTCCGTAGACAGATACGGATACACATTCATGGTTGCGCACAACCTGTTGCTCTTATCGATATAGAGAGCCACCAGGCACTCCTCCCCGGCAGACACTCTCCTTGTCTGTTCCTTAAAAGGCAGCAACAGTTCCTTCTCCAATCCCCAGTCCAGAAACGCGCCAATCTTCCCTACCTGCGCTACCCGTACCCTGGCTACACCGTGAAGCGTCAGTTTTGGGATATTAACCGTAGCAATCAGGCGGTCTTTCGAATCCCGGTAAATAAATACCTCCATCTCATCACCTACCTGCGCCCCTTCCGGAACCTGCTTCCCGGGAAGCAATACTTTCTCCTCCAAGTCCGCTCCCTCACTCAGATACACACCGAATTCCACTTTCCTGACAATCTGTAAAGTCTGGATCTCTCCCAGTCGAATCATATGTTCCTCCGTTCTAATCCAATTCTATAAGCCTAGAATTTTCCGCCAGATCAGTTCCCCGATCCGTTCTTTTCCGACAAATCAGTTTCCTGATCCACTCAATTCCACAATACTGTACGGTTTGCCGTCCTCCTTATTCAGCGAAACCGTATATAGCCCTGCCTCTTTATCCACCGCAGTTACCGGATAAATCACATCTCCCAACACCGCTTGGCTCTTATATTCCACCCGCAGCTGCCTGACAGGGAAATCCTTCGGAATATATTCCATCGCCATACGTACATATTGGCCATTGTTGACATGATTGTTTGTGTCAAGATGATGTGCCTTGACTGCAAAGGATTCCATACTCTCACCGTCCGCAGGAATATGAATCTTGCGCGGAGCATATTCCATAGGATATTTTTCTTCCAGCACATACCCTTGCAGCATCCTCTCATTGGGCTTCGCCGGAGCCATTCTCTCCAGATCCATCAGACTCCAGATAGAATTCGCATAAGAGAGCACCTCGCCATCCTGCGTCTTCATCTCGAAATTACGGTAGCCCACAAATCCCTTAAAATCATAGGGTGCCGTTCCAATCACGATTCTTTCACACAGATGAGGGTATCTGTTGACACAGATCTGCCATGCGGACAGCATCCACACCTGCTTCTGTTCGCGAAGATAATCTGTGCCAAGTCCAATATCCTCCGAGTGAAAGGTAGAGCAATCCTGAAAATAATCCAACAGTGCAATCAGTGTCATATTGCCGTCTATCCCCACTTCACTGTAACGTACCCTGCTGTCAAAAGTATACATAGTTAAACCTGCCTCTCGTAACTTTTTATTTTGACTCGGCTTTAGCCATCATCGGACATGCCACTCTGCTATAATCTATAATCATAACTTCACTGATTATATTTTCAGTCACATCACCGCCACGTTCTTACATGAATATTATAGTATGAATTATCTATAATAGCAAATCTCATTGTTTTTTAGTTTTTCTTTCTCTGTATCACCCGCAACTCTCCTCTTTACAGTCATTTAGGACATTCTCAAATTGACCTGTGAATTAACCTGTCCCACAAAAAAGCTTCAGAGATTCCAGGGTATCAGCTTTTCAACACTTTATTCTTCCGTTACGAAGCGTTACCGGCCATAATAATCTGACACAATTTGAATTGCCATCTCCTTCGCCAACGCGCTGGATACATCCATACCGTCTGTCCTTCCAAGATGCACACAAAAATAAATATTTCCTTTTGTACCTTCCGCAAATCCTGTGAACCATGCATCAACAACAACACCCTCGGCTTTTCCCATTCCCGTTTTTCCATATATAGAAATATCAG
>CAYXKS010000138.1:0-8693 GCA_964465725.1 uncultured Bacteroides sp.
CCCACCTTCAGCTTAAACTTCTGCAATTCTCTGTCCGTGGAAACCTTATCAATCTGTGCTCCCAACCCCTGCAATTTAAGATGGAAATCTTCGTAGCCGCGCTCAATATACTTAATATCATCTATAATAGTGATTCCTTCCGCCGAGAGCGCTGCAATCACCAAAGCCGCACCTGCCCGAAGATCTGGCGCCGTGATACTCGCGCCTGTATATTTTCCCACGCCGTCTATGATTGCCGTGTTACCCTCTACCTTAATATTAGCCCCCATGCGGGTAAGCTCGTCCACATATTTAAACCGATTCTCGAAAATGCTCTCCGTCACTATACTCGTGCCCGCCGACAAGCCCAGCGTAACCGTGATCTGTGGCTGCATGTCTGTCGGAAAACCTGGATAGGGAAGTGTCTTGACATGGGTATGTCCCAAGGGTTTCGAAGCCACCACCCGGACCGCATCATCCGATTCCTCCACTTCACATCCAATCTCCAAAAGCTTCGCACTGATCGACTCCAGGTGCTTGGGGATTACATTCTTAACCGTCACATCGCCCTTTGTAACCGCTGCCGCAAACATAAACGTACCGGCCTCAATCTGGTCGGGAATGATAACATACTCTGTGCCGTGCAGTCTGGATACACCTCTGATCTTGACTACATCTGTCCCGGCACCCTTGATATTGGCGCCCATACTATTCAGGAAATTGGCCAGATCCACCACATGGGGTTCTTTGGCCGCGTTCTCAATCACAGTCTGTCCATCGGCCATGACAGCTGCCATCATCACATTCATAGTCGCACCGACAGATACCACGTCCATATAAATATGATTGCCGGTTAACTTCTCCGTCTCTGTGATAATCAGTCCATGCTCGATCCTGACGTTGGCTCCCAGCGCCCTGAAACCCTTGATATGCTGGTCAATCGGCCTAAGTCCAATGTTACAGCCGCCCGGAAGCGCCACCTCCGCTTTCTTATATTTACCTAACAACGCACCCAGCAAGTAATAGGATGCCCTGATCTTCTTGATAAAATCGTCTTCAATGACCAGATCATTGATCTGGGAGGCATTGATCTTAACCGTATGCCGATCCAGCCTGTGGATCATGACACCGATACTCTCCATCGCCTGCATCAGCACATTGGTATCCCTGACATCCGGCACATTCTCTATCACAACGGTCTCATCCGTCATAATGGCCGCAGCAAGGATAGCCAGCGCCGCATTCTTGGCGCCGCCGATCTCCACCTCGCCGACTAACGGATTTCCACCTTTAATCGCGTATTGTTCCATAATAGTCCCCTGTATGATAAACGAAATATAATCTGAATATTCTAAGCAAAATCTGTATCGCTGTTAAAGCTGTAATTCTTAAAATTCTATAACAAATTTATAAATCTTCTTATAACAATTACTTAACAGTATACCATAATTTGCTCATTTGTAAATGGGCAGTTTCACTATAAACATTCGCCGCATATCATCACAAGATGCTGTATCGATAGAAAATTCCCGGCTATAACAGCCAACATGCCGCCTCAAGCATTACTATTCACAGCCTCCATCTGTCCATAGTAACAGCATTTGCGCATTATGACTGTGAATAGTGGTCCTCCAGCCTTCCTGTCAGTTCAGATAATTGAGAGGATTCACCTGAGAGCCATTGACCAGAATCTCAAAATGCACATGAGGTCCCGTACTCACACCCGTATTGCCACTCAGGGCAATCTTCTGCCCCTGCGAAACCGTCTGTCCGGGAGATACCAGTATCTTACTCAGATGACCATATCTGGTCTGTTTGCCGTCCGCATGGTTAATGTAGACCACATAGCCATATCCGCTTCCCCAACCTGCTCTCACAACGGTTCCAGCGGAAGATGCCATGACTGCCGTACCTACCGGCGTTGCCCAGTCGATTCCTCTATGATAGCTGCTGGCGCCTCTCGTGGGTGCCCTTCTTCGCCCAAACCCTGAGCTCTGACGTCCACCGGAAATCGGTTTAATATAAGTCGGCGGAATCTTCGTACCTCGTTCCACGATCTTCGGCACTGCCTCATAAGTAATTTCTTCCTTGAGAATTTCTCTGTCTGTCTCTTCACTATTCCGATAGGAAACATTGGCCACCACGATACGGTGTCCTGCCGAAGGCTCCTGCAGGGTTCTTGTCTCCGTAGTATACCAACTGTCATTATCCACATAGATAATGTCCGCTTCATAGTCTTCCTCGTAATATACCTCTTCCGTGCGCTCCACAGACAACTCCGGCTCCGGAACCGTGACAATGAGCTCATCTCCCACACGTATCACGGAATTCTCATCCTCAATCGTCTCATTCATTGCAATCAGATCCGCCAGAGGGAGCTCATTCTTCTCCGCAATCTGGGACAGGGTATCTCCCGACACCACCTCGTAAATCTGCTCCTTCTCCTGATCTTTCGTCACCTCTTCTATTGCATCCTCCAGAGACGTCAGCTCATAGTCCTGCAGATAAGATTCCACCACCTCCACAGTATCACCGAACTGCAATGACATAAGGCCCAGTTCGTAATCGGAAAATTCCTTTTCTCCGGCAGGTTCAACTTCCTCAAACATATCGTCCAAAGCCGCATCGATTCCCGCGCTGGACATGGTCTCCTCCGCCGCCTGTTCCTCTTCCTGCTGCTCTTTGGCGGAATAAATCTGGGTAGTCAGAACGTTCAGTTCCCGATTGCCATCCAGAACCAGGTCCACATAGTACTCATTTTCCTGATCATACTTATTGATGGATGCCTGCAGAAGGGCAAGCACTTCCTCTGTGCTAGCAAGGTTCACGGTGTATTCATTAATCTTGACGGTATAAGAGCGATTCAGCGTCTCTTTCACACTGCCTCTGAGTGTGGCAGCCATATTAGCGGTTACGTCCTCCGGATCGTCCACCTTGCCCCAGAGCACTTCGCTGCCCTCATAAGTCAATTCACTGTCCGCCAGCACCAGTTCATCACTTGTCACTGCCAGTTTACGGCGGGCGTCAATCAAGCAACCATCCACCTGGTCCAAGCTTTCCATGACACCTACTTGTATACCATTCAGATAAATTGTAAAAATATTATCCCCGGTGCTTTCCATTTTCTGATAGGTCGGGAAAAAAAGTATGCTGACAAAGATCGCAAGTACCGCAACCTTAATATATGCAATTTTCATTTTTTTATAATGTCTACTGATTTTTTTCATCATAATTATTTATCTGCTGTTCGACGTATTTCTCCTCGTCATTTATCCTTCATAAAATGTAAATCTGTCAAAAAGCATAAAAATGCCCTGTTTCCGCCATTACTGCCACTACTATGGAATATCTTCAGGGCGTAACACGCGTATGCTGAACTGCTGCATAGATTCTCTTTTCATCTTTACCGTATTATTACAGTTGCAAAATATTTGAAACCGGTATTTTGTAACAAATACGTAACATTTTATATTCTAGCAGTATTTCCCTGAAAAGTAAAGTATTATACATATACTGGAGTATTGACAAGTTCGCCTTCTGATTCCATGTCCATCTGACGACGGACTTCCTATCAAGTAAAAAAGTGTAAAGCCCTTGATAATTCAACAGACTTTGCACTTCTTGCTCTTAGTGATTACTGTTATTTGATTGCAGCTTACGCTTTTATCTTGTCTAATTCCGAAAGGTTGACGCTTAAGTTTGATAAGATAACTTTTAATTCAATGTATCTTTCATGCATTAAATTATAGGTTTCTGATTCTTTATCTTTTGCGGAAAGCATCCATTTTTGCAATCTTGAAAACTCTTCAACAGATATTTTCATAAGTTCCTCTTTGCTCATTTCTTCTACCATCCTCTCACCGCCTTTTAATTGATGTGATTTAATTGATACATTAATTATAGCGGTTTTGTGAGAAAGTGTAAAGTCTATTCAATTATCAGGGTGTATTCATAAAAATAAAAAGCAGCTATATATTCGAACGAATATTCGATTTTTTAGAGACAGCGGAAGCAATCTATGATAGAATATACAGAAGCTACTGTAAGGCCGAAAACGAAATTTCCAATGTCATTAACTATATATTTTCAGACAGGAACCTCTATCATGGACAAAATCATTTTTCACATAGACGTCAACTCCGCTTTCTTAAGCTGGAGCGCACTGGAGAAACTGCATAGCGGAGCAGAAGTGGATCTTCGGACGATTCCGTCTGTCATCGGTGGAGACATGGCGAAGCGCCATGGTGTTGTCCTGGCGAAATCTATTCCGGCCAAGTCGTATGGCATCGTGACCGGCGAGCCGATCGTCAATGCAATGCGCAAATGCCCCAATCTGACACTGGAGCCGCCGGATCATACCCTGTACAAGCGCAGGAGCCACGAACTTATGGCACTCTTGTCAGATTTTTGCCCAGATATCGAGCAGGTCAGTGTGGATGAGTGCTATATGGACTATACCCCTATCCACAGACAGTATTCTTCCCCGGAGGAGGCCGCTCATCTGATCAAAGACCAGGTTCTGAAAGAACTGGGATTCACCGTCAATGTGGGCATATCGGACAGGAAGGTTCTTGCGAAAATGGCCTCGGACTTTAAGAAACCCAACCTGGTACACACACTGTATGCCAGCGAAATCCAAAGCAAATTGTGGCCTCTGCCAGTTTCTTCTCTTTTCATGTGCGGACATTCCAGCGTGGAGACACTGCGCAAGCTGGAGATTCTGACAATCGGAGATCTGGCCCGCGCCGACCGCGCCGTTCTCCAGGCACATCTGAAAAGTCACGGTGATCTTCTCTGGGAATATGCCAACGGCATCGATTCCTCCGAGGTTACTACAGAGCAGGCCGAGGCCAAGGGAGTCGGGAATTCCACTACCTTAAGCCAGGACGCAGCAGATCGTGAGACCGCTCACCGGGTGCTGCTCTCCCTGGCCGAGTCCGTGGCAGGAAGGTTGCGCAAATCCGGCCAGATGGCCGGCATGGTCAGCACCGAAATCAAATACAACACCTTCAAGAAAGTATCCCATCAGACCACGCTGCTCACACCTACCAACCAGACCGATGCCATATACCAGACCGCATGCAGTCTTTTCGATGAGATCTGGGACGGTACCCCGGTCCGCCTGCTGGGTATCCGTTCTTCGAAGCTGACAGCCGAAGGAGAACCCGTGCAGATGTCTCTCTTCGACCTGCCCACCCCAGCGCAATCAGAAATCACTGAGGTAAAAGCGCACGCCCCCTCTCCCAGGAAAAAGGAGCAGCTGGACATAGCGCTCGACTCCATCCGCAAGCGCTACGGCGCGGACGCCGTCGTCCGCGGCAGCCTGCTTGCAGGCAAGTCCTCCTCCAAAAAAATTACCGAAACAGAATAAAAAGCAGGCAAAGCCCATTTGTGAGATTGGCTTGTGTTGCTGCGCGAACTCAAATAGCGAAGAATTTTTAAAAGGCGTCATCAGATCAAATTCTCTGTGACGCCTTGCTCTTTCTTACCTTTTACATCTTTTATAGTCTTTTTCCAGTTCTCTTTCCATTCTTTCGCCCAGGCTTCATCGAAGGTGCAGCTTCGCCCTTTTTCCTGACACTGTATCCGAAGGTTCCCAGTTCCTTTCCGGTCGTCAGGTACCGGCCATGGGAATAAACAAGCGGTTTCGCCCGGTTCAGATGGAATTTCCCCGTATCATCCATATATCGATCGTCCACATGCACTGCCAGAACTTCCGCAAGAAACATATGGTGTGTGCCCAGCTCCAGCTTCTGCGTCACACGGCACTCCAGATTAACAGGACTCTCCGCTATCATCGGAGCCTGCACATGGTCGCCTTTTATCGGCGTCAATCCCGTCTTCTGCCACTTGTCCACATTTCTGCCGCTGACGACGCCACAATAATCTGTTGCATAGGCCAACGCTTCCGTTGTCAGATTAATCACGAACTCTCCCACCTCATCTATCATGTGGTAAGAATACCGCTCAGGCCGCACAGAAACAGACACCATGGGTGGGTCTGAACAGACAGTCCCCGTCCACGCCACAGTAAAAAGATTCGAATTGCCCTCCCTGTCGGCAACACTGACCAAAACTGCCGGCAGCGGATACAACATATTCCCTGGCTTCCATGTCTGTCTGCTCATCTCGTCCTCCGTCTGCACTGTCAAGTAGTCAAAACTCCTGCCGCCGGCCGCTGGTGACAGTTCAGCCTTTTGCTTCACTGTTACGGAATCTGTCCATTCCAGATCGTCTTCGGCGAGTGGCAGAAAAATATTAGAAAAATTTAAAATTAAGCAGGGACAATACCTGCAATACAATATCCGCCACTACACCGACCAGAATCAGAACAGAGATCGGAAGAATCGCTTTACTGCCATTCTTTGCGGGCTGAACAGCCTTTAGCTCTTCCGTCTGCTTATTTAATTCCTCGACGAATGCCGCCTGCACGTTACGATATACCCGCACATTCTCTTTATGCATAAAATCATCAGACAACCTGAATTTCTCTTCCAGAAGATTCTTAATCTCCTCCAGCGTCTCCTGACTGGCTGCCGTCTGTCCGCCTGCTGCCTGCATGGTTTCCAGCTTCTCCATGCATTCTTTCAGCACATTCTGAACCTCCGTCAGGTTCTCGGCTGTTTTCAGATTGACTTTCCTTATCTCCTGCATAAGACCATCATAAGCCTGCATCTGATTCTGCATCTGTTCCATCTTCACGGCCTCAGCCGTCATATTTGCCCTGATCATCTCCTGTGCATTTCTTTTCTGTGCAAGTTTATCGATAAAAGTATCCATTGTTCTTCCTCCGATTGTATCAAACACTGCTTCTGCAGTTTAGTGGTATTTTATCACCTTTCCGGTTTTCTGACAACCTAACCTTTTATCCGTAAACGGCAGTTCTTCTTTTAGCAATATATATTTGCTTATAATGATACAGTTTCAGGTCGATAATGCATAACAATTCATCTTTTATGCAATTCGCACAATCTTCCAATTCATTCAACAATATATTTGTAAATATTAACGATAACTTTACATGGCGTTCACACTTTATTCATATTTGCATCGTATACTTTAACCATAGTCAACGAGAGAACATGTAATGTTTAACATTACACACATAGATAAATTTTTTTCATAATAGCCCAAGTGCCGCAAGGTGCTTGGGCACTCCTCATTTTTGCTTTAATATTTTGCTCTAATTTTAATTATGTACAAATGTACACAAAGCAAATAACACAACAGCGCCGCTGCAACCGATTATAACCAGTTGTCTTGCGGCGCTTTCCACAAAAACACTCCTTACGCAACATACAGATACATAAAGATGAAATGACAGATGCTTCCGCCCATCACAAACAGATGAAAGATTTCATGGGAACCGAAATATTTGTGTCTGGCATTAAAAACAGGTAATTTCAGAGCGTAGATAACACCGCCTGCCGTGTAAATAATACCACCGGCCAGAAGCCAGAGAAAGGCGCTGTGCGGCAATGTATTCCACAGCGTCCCGAAGACCGCCAGACAGACCCAGCCCATGGCGATATAAATAACAGAAGAAAACCATTTAGGACAAGTGATCCAACACATCTTGATAAGCATTCCCACAAGAGCAATTCCCCAGACTACAGCAAGCAGTGTATAACCCAGCTGTCCTCCCAGAACAATCAGGCACACCGGCGTATAAGAACCTGCAATCAGAACGAAAATCATCATGTGGTCCAACTTGCGGAATACCTTTAATATATTATCCTTCACTGTCACACTGTGATATATGGCGCTGGCGCCGTAGAGGGCTACCATACTGCAGATAAATACCGCCATAGCAATGCAGGCCGTAAGGTCCAGATCCAGCGAAACCTTCACCATCAAGGGCGTTGCCGCCACGATTGCCATCATCATACCGATAAAATGTGTGATCGCGCTTCCTGGTTCCCGAATTGTTATTTGCATAAAAAAGACTCCCTTCTACTACTAAAATTTAAATAAACCACATAATAATCCGCTATCTCATAATCAGCCCGACAGGCCCGCGGCTGCATAAATATTTGTATGGCATCACATGTGGAAGAAGATTACAACCTTTTTCCGCATCACAGTGTTCGTGCATGCCGCGTGTTGAAATATTAGTATTTTATTATGTAGTTTTTAATACTACATATTGGATGTATTAATACTACACTTTATCCTATGTAAAGTCAATAAAAATATGCATAATAATTGGGAAAAAAATTATAAAGAAGTTTTACCTCAATCCTCTTCTATGACATGAATTTCCAGATAATCAAAATCTATGGTTTCAATAAAATTATCCTGTGTGAATCTGGCTTTATCGTGGCGCTTGAAGTCCTGAATCGTAGAATCCAGCCAGATCGGCTTGCCTAAGTCAAACTGGTAACATACCTCCTCCAGGGCACGAAACACTTTATGGGTGCGCGTATCATCACTGTCGTCCCCGATGACAGTATCCTTGATCATATGATTATTCTCAAATTCTTTAGCCCATAACCGAAACATATTTTCGCTCCCTCTGTCTGTAACAGTTCAGCCTTCGGCTTCTCTGTTACGGAATCTGCTCATTCCAAATCGCCCTCGGCGAGGTTGCCAGGTGCCAGTGGCACTTGCTTGGCAACGACCGGAAGACATTGGAAATTTCGTTTTCGGCCGTGCTATATCTTCCGTATGTGGTTTCTGCAAGAGCCGGAAACAGAAATTTGTTATGCCGTTTA
>CAYXKS010000139.1:0-8622 GCA_964465725.1 uncultured Bacteroides sp.
CCTTGCAATTATCCGTGAATGGCACGGATACCTGCCCATGTTCCATATTGCTATTTACGCACTGATGATGACAAGAAAAGAACACCTAAGGCAACAACTCTGCGCACCCGCTGCGCTGAATATGATTCCTCAAAACTCAATCATTGAAATGAATATGAATATATGATAAAGTGAAAACAGATGTATTTTGGGATAGAGAGATGGTATTCAAAATTTTCGGGGGGGGGTATTCCGTTTTGAAGATTATCATTGTTGAGGATGAGTCGATTATCAGAAACGGATTGGTGAAACATATATCTTGGGATAGTCTAGGGATTGATGAAATAAAGGTGGCGGCGAATACACAGGAGGCGCTTGCTGTCTGTGAGAATTATGTACCCGATATTGTGGTATCTGATATTTCCATGCCTGGGGAGAACGGCATTGTGCTATGCAGGAAACTGAGGGAGCGTTTTCCGGAGATGGAGATTATTTTTGTGACGGGTTATGCGGATAAGGAGTACTTAAAGGCAGCCATCGATCTGCATGCCGTGCGCTATGTGGAGAAGCCTATTAACAGGAAGGATATTTCGGAGGCCGTGCAGGAGGCTGTGAACCGCTGCAGCAGGACGAGGGAGCAGAAGGAGGCTTTTTTACATACGTGCTTGCTGGATTCTGCATCCTATCCGATTTGTACGATCGGAAAGAAGATATTTCGTGTAGGCATTCTGCATTTCGGACAGGAGGGCAGGCTGACGGAGGCGAAAAGAAAGCTCACGGAAGGTCTTGGATTCTGGGCCAGAAAGAATAAGGCGAGTATTTTGGTAGAAATTTCAGATTCGACTACGGTGTCTTTCCTGCTCGGCGGGGAAGAGAAGCTTCCGCTTGAGAATAATGACAGACATGAGTTTATACAGACAATCAACCAGATATTTGTCAAAGGGCCTGGATGGTTTCTGGCGATGGGCATTCAGGTCGAGAAGACGGAGAATATCACAAATTCCTGGCAGTCTGCGCTTGAAGTGGGGAAGTCGCTCGCCTATATTGGATGGAACCATGTGGTGTTTCCGGAGGATTTGGGGGAAGATCATAGATTTGAATTTGACAGGATGATGATCGACCGGTTTGCAGATGCTGTGTCAGGAAAAAAAGAAGAGCTATCCAGAAATTTGCTGAATGATTTTATGAAGGAACTGGAAGAAAAACAAGTCTTTTTAAACGGTGATGTCCGTCATACATACTATTCTTTAAATCATGTTATCGAAAGGGCCGAGCAGGCGGTACGCCTTGCGGATAAAGAGCAGGAGAAAGCTACAGCATCGGATTTTTTTGAAAGCGCTGAGACTTTTGCGGAGATGAACCAGTACCTGCAGAATCGTCTTTCTGGTCTTTTTGAGGACGGAGAGACGCAGAAGAGCACATATGCAGTCAAGAAGGTTATGGATTATATCTGGGAAAATTACGGAGATTCCTCGCTGTCGATCAGGACGCTGGCTGACTATGTCTACCTGACGCCCACTTATCTCAGCAATGTATTTAAGAAAAGTTCCGGTCTCACGATCGGGCAATATCTGGTATATGTGCGGGTAGAGAAAGCAAAACGCTTAATGAAAGAGCCGCAGTTAAAGTTCTATGAGGTCGCTTCCATGGTGGGGTACGAGGATGCCAACTATTTTGCCAAGATCTTTAAGAAGAAGACGAATATGACTCCATCAGAATACAAGGAGAGTTTATCAGTCCGATGAAAAACAGATTAGCCAGGATGTCCATGCAGAAGCGGATGATGATCTACTTTGCCGTTCCTTTATTGATTATACAATTTGTAGTCGCCATGATCTTTTACCCCGCGTTATTGGATAAATATAAGAGTCAGCTGGATTATTCCAGGGAGCAGTCTGTCAGTCAGGCTTTGTCTTTTGTGGGAAGCTATATCCATAATATGAAATATCTTGCAGAAATGGTAGAGAATAACGGGGAGATTTATGGGATCTTATCGGGCAAGGAGTTTACCGGAGCAAGGAATCTGGATGAACAATATCAGGAATTCTACACTTTGAACAGGACATTTGCATCTCTTGAATTTTCTAATTCTTTGTATAGGTTTTGCTTGTATATACCCGAGGATATTATTTATGTAAGTAATCAATACTATATTTTCCCAAACACCCGTCTGGAGGAGCGAGATGATTATGAACGAATGAAAGAATACTTTTCTTTTGGCAGAGATTATCTTGCACTCAGTGAAGAGAGAAAAGATATCAGCTCTATGGATACATCCAATATGCTGACATTGTATCATCAGATCAGGGACAGCGATGGGGCCAGGATTTTGGGAGTATGCAGTATCAGTATTGATGGGGAACGGATCGCTCAGGTAATGGAGAACGCCAACATTACTTCAAACGGTCTGGTATATCTGGTCAATGCCCAGGGCGAGGGTGTGGCGCCGTCCAACGAGAGTTTATTTGAAGAATTAAAAGAGCAGGGTTCTCTTCCGCTCGCGGGGAACAGTAATTCCTGGGAACCAGTCAGGATAGGGCGGACTGCCTATTATGCTGACAGAGAAGAAATAGAAAATACGGGCTGGCAGATGGTGACGTTGGTTCCTGTGAGCGAATATGACGGACAGTTTAGAAATCTGGCTTTAAGCGCCATTGTAGCAGTGGTCGTAATGATGATTATGATTATGGGAGTATCCTACTTTCTGTCCAACTATTATGTGGGAAGGCTGAAAAAGCTGAGCATGGAAATGCAGCATCTGCAGGAGGGAGATTTCACAGTGCAGCTCCCATCTGTTCAGGAAGGCGATGAGGTAGAGGAAGTATATCGGAACTTCAACTTCATGGTAGGAGAAGTCCGCAGGCTGCTAA
This sequence comes from uncultured Bacteroides sp., assembly GCA_964465725.1. GTDB lineage: Bacteria > Bacillota > Clostridia > Lachnospirales > Lachnospiraceae > UBA3282. Next base: position 2,850 of record CAYXKS010000139.1, read on the forward strand.
GGGAACATTTTCAACTTGGTAAGGATGCAAAGGTGGCGGAACTGCGTACCTTACAGGCGCAGATCAATCCTCATTTTCTGTATAATACGCTGGATCTGATCAACTGGATTGCCATGGACTATGAGGCGGACGATATTGAGAAAATTGCCTGGAATCTGGCGCGGTTTTATCGATTGAGCCTGAATCACGGGAAGGATCTGATCAGTATCGGTGAGGAGGTTGAACATGTGCAGGTGTATATCAATATCCAGAAATTTCACTATGACGATGCGGTTCATCTGGAGGTGGATGTTCCTGAGAAACTTAAGTCCTTGGCTTGTCTGAATATTATTCTGCAGCCATTCGTGGAGAATGCGATCCTTCATGGAATCGGAGAGAGAACGGAGATCAAACAGTGTCATATCGCGATCAGGGTGCAGAGGCAGGGAGAGGATATTCTGTTTTCGGTAAAAGACGACGGTCCCGGCATGACAGAGCAGCAGATGAAGGACGCTGTAGACCTCAATATCAATCAAATCAAAGGGGGATATGGAATCAAGAATATCAATTTCCGGATCAAATTATGCTTCGGGGAAGAATATGGCGTCAGATACGAAAGCGTTCTGGGGAAAGGAACGACGGCATATATTTTGATTCCGGAGATGTCGATGGAGGCGGCGGAAGAGAAGATTCTGTAGGAACAGGGAGATTTCAGGGGAAATAATTTAATATAGTTCAAAGCAGATACAGAAAGCAAGCCGTCCGGTTTGCTTTTTTTGTGCTTGTAACCTTGATTTTATTAAAGCACAACAAAGCGTCAATGCGTTACAAAGGAACGGTGCAACCATATAAATGAGGTGTCGGTGTCACGCAGTGAGGAGACAAAATGCCGATAGAGATCTTCAGGAAGAACGAGAATCAGGGCAGTAATTCGACATATGACCTAAAAATATTAAAAAATGGCAGTAAAAAATAAACAAAAAGCAAAAAATCATAAAATCTTCCTTAATTTCATAATTTTGATACGTTCAAACTGCACAAAAAATTTCTTATAATTCTTCTATCGTTTGTTGAACAAGAAAATGTCTCTTGGAAATGATTCCCAGAAGTGTTACCGGGAAATGTGTTCTGAGTACATTTCCTGCAGACAAATGAAAGTTACATAGCAGTGAGACTCACAAAAAAATCAAGTAAGGAGGGTATCCATGAAAAAAGAAGGCTTCTTATATGAATTTAAGAAGAACAAAGCACTTTTTGCCATGGCGGCGCCTGCGTTTATTTTGGTTCTCGTCATGCAGTATTTTCCCATGAGCGGTTTGATACTGGCGTTTAAAGAGTATCAGTACAATCTGGGCGTGTTTGGCAGTCCCTTTAATGGGTTACATAATTTCGGTTATCTGTTTAACTCAGGAACCGGCTGGCTGATCACCAGAAATACAATTCTCTACAATTTGCTGAATTTGGTCACTTCTCAGCTTTTGGCGGTTGTAATCGCGATCTTTATCACGGAGATCCGGGCAAAATATTTTAAGAAGGTAACGCAGACAGTTATTCTCCTGCCGTATTTCATCTCTTGGGTTGTAGTAGGCGTTTTCGTATTCTCAATCTTCAATTATGAGACGGGATTGATCAATACGATGATCAGTTCACTCGGAGGTGAGAAGATCAACTATTATATGATGCCCATGGCATGGCCGATTATTATCTGCGCATTTAATGCATGGAAATGGACAGGATATAATTCAGTTATTTATATCGCGGCTGTTACCGGTGTGGACGGCGAGATCAATGAAGCGGCGGAGATTGACGGAGCTACGATCTTCCAGAGGATACGCTATATTACCTTGCCATCGATCAGGCCTACGCTTGTAACTATGGTCCTGCTGCAGGTTGGCCGAATCCTCCGGGGTGATTTCGAGATGTTCTATCAGATCGTCGGCAACAACGGACAGCTGTTCAATGCGACGGACGTTATTGATACGTATGTATTTCGTTCCCTGGTTACGAATCCGGATATCGGTATGACGGCGGCGGCTACCTTCTATCAGTCAGTATTGTGCTTTGCGATCATCATGATCGTCAATACGATTGTGAAGAAGATTGACGAAGACTATGCGTTATTCTAAAGGGGAGGGAAGATTATGGCGAATAAAGATAAAGATTTAATGGTGTCAGCGCCCCGCAATATAAAGCTGAGCGCTTCATCCAAGGTGTTCTATGTCATTTGTTATGCAATCGTGGCAATTGTTGCTGTGATCTGCCTGATTCCGTTTCTGCTTCTGCTTTCCGGTTCCTTTACATCGGAGCAGTGGATCAGCTTTCATGGATTCAGTCTTCTCCCAGGAGAGTTTTCCACAGAGGCGTACAGCGTTATCTTCAAGACGCCGGAACGTATTTTCCGGGCTTACGGCGTATCGATCTTTATCACGGCAGTCGGTACGGTATGCGGTCTTTTGCTGACTACGATAACAGCTTATGTGATCAGCCGTAAGGATTTTAAGTATAGAAATGTATTGTCGTTCTTCTTCTATTTTACAACGTTGTTTAATGGCGGAATGGTCAGTACTTATATTTTCTATATCCAGTATCTCCATCTGAGAGATAACATTCTGGCATTGATTCTGCCGGGAATGTTCAATGTCTTCTATCTGCTGATCATGAGGACCTTTGTAAACAATATTCCGTTCTCGTTGGTGGAATCTGCGAAACTGGACGGTGCAGGTGAGTGGAGAATTTTCTTTACCATCATATTCCCGCTTTTGAAATCGGGACTTGCAACCATCGGGCTGTTCCTTGCCCTGGGATATTGGAATGACTGGTATAATGCGATGCTGTATATGAGCACCGAGGAGAAATATCCGCTGCAGTATATGTTGTATTCCATCCAGCAGCAGACCCAGGCGCTTGCCAGAATTGCCGCACAGGCCGGTATTCAGGTGGCGAACCTGCCGTCCAATTCATTGAAACTTGCAATGGCAGTTGTTGCGACCGGACCGATTGTCATCGTTTATCCGTTCGTACAGAGATATTTTATTGCAGGTATTACGATCGGTTCTGTTAAGGGTTAATCTGTAACGATACCGTTACGGTTAATTTTCGCGGGCAACGAGCCAGGCAGCCGCACTTGTGCGGATATTTGGCGAATGCCGCGAGGGTGGAATATTCCACAGTTTGCTGTGCCTTCAAGCTATGATGTCTGTAGCTTGCTGCGGGATATTCCACATACAGGATAAATTTACTCCTACCATGAACCGGGCGGGAGAACAAACAGTATAATCACAAGGAGGTAAGATAATGAAAAAGAAACTGGTTGCAGTATTGCTTGCAGCGACAATGTCACTTGGTTTACTTGCAGGCTGTGGAGGGTCATCCTCTACGGGTGGTTCCTCCTCAGGAGATGCGGCATCTTCGGAGGGCGGATCGGAAGCAGGCGCGTCAGGTGAGGTTGACACTTCAAAAGAAGTAGAATTGGTAATGTACGTTATCAGTGACAGGCCGGCTGGACAGGATATCGTAGATGAAAACTTCAATACTCTGTTGAAAGAAAAGTTGAACTGTACTCTGAAGATTAACTGGATCGGCTGGGCGGAATATGCGCAGAAGTATCCGCTTCTGTTCTCATCGGGAGAAGAGTTCGACCTGGCTTATTGCGCTGGCTGGCTTGGATTTACGAGTCTGGCACAGAGAGGTGCGTTTATGGCGCTGGATGAGATGCTTCCCGCCTATGCACCAAACAATTATGCGATGCAGTCGCAGTCCGCACTGCAGCAGGCAACGGTAAACGGGAAATTGTATGCTGTTCCGACGCTGCTTCCTACTTATACAACTTATGGAAGCATTTACCGTGGCGATATAGCGGCGGAAGCAGGAATGACAGATCCGATTGATACTTTTGGGGAAGTGGCACAGTATGCAGATTATATTCTTGCAAATCATCCGGAGATGGAGGCGATCGACCAGTATTCTGCCGGACCGGAGTTGTCACTTGTATGGACCAGAATGAACGGGCTTATGGATGTTGACTCCAATATGCGCTACCTGTTCTATGATCCTTCTGAGGAGCATCCGACTGTAAAAGCACTTTACGATCTTGACGGTGCAACAGAATTCTATCAGATGTGCAAGGAGTGGTGCGATAAGGGTTACTGGAGCAAGTCGGCGCTGGCTGATACAGACTCTCAGAAGACGCAGAACGGCAAAGCCGGAATCCGTTTCCATAATATTGATACATGGACCAGCCTTTGTGTACTGCATCCGGAATGGGACTTCCAGTATGGTCCAATGACAAAAGATATTGCGCATCTTCCTTTTACACAGGATTGTATGGTAATCTCCAATACGGCTAAGAACCCGGAAAGAGCGCTTGCGTTCTGGGATTTGTTGACGACGGATCAGGAAGTATATGATGCATTGTTCTATGGAGTTCTTGGCACAAGCTATGAGTTGAACGACGAAGGCCAGTTCACGATTTTGGATTCTGACCTCTATGCTACCAACGCAATGTGGGCGGCTCGTACCATGGATTTGAACCGTAACCAAGTCGGTGTTCCCGAGTCTTACAATACGATTCGGGCAGAATGGGAAGAGAAGATTCAGGAAGGTGTCGGCACCGAGAAGTTTACCGGTTTTGTAATGGATACTTCCAGCATTTCCACAGAGGTTGCGGCATGTACCAATGCGAAGCAGCAGTATGGCTGGCCGTTGGAACTGGGATATACGGACAACGTAGAGGCATCTATTGAAGAATACAGAACAGCAATGCAGGCGGCAGGTATCGATAAAGTTATTGAAGAGTGCCAGAAACAGTTGGATGCATATCTTGAAGGTCTGCAATAAGAAATGGGAATAATGGGAAAAGCTAAGCTGTTAGACAGTGTTTTAGGCTGAGCATTATGTATTGGGGATATAAATTTTTAGAGGGAAGTGGGGTTGATGATTGTTGTGTCAACCTCATTTTTCATAAAACCAATGCTTTGTGCCGGAAAGGCATGGAGTGCAAAGAAAGGCATAGATATGGAAATGAAAAAAGCAACAATGTATTCAACAGTATTTGGAAAAAGCGGTGTTGTGCAGACAGTTTATGATACGGGTATGGTTCCTGACGTCAAGGAACAGGAAATGGATGTGGTCAATTTATATCCACGAAAGAGATATCAGTTGATTGAGGGGTTTGGCGGTGCACTTACGGAATCGGCCGGCTATACCCTTGCCAGAATGAGTTCGGACAAACAAAAGGAGGTTGTGGAGGCTTATTACGGTAAAGAGGGGATCGGTTATACGTTGGGCAGAGTGCATATGGACAGCAGCGATTTTTCCATTAACAATTACTGTGCGGTGAGAAATCCGGATGATCCTTTATTCAGTGATTTTACGTTGGAACGGGATGCGAAATACGTTCAGCCGCTGGTGAAGATGGCCGGTGAAGCGCTGGGAAAACCCGTCAGTCTTCTGTTATCTCCCTGGTCGCCGCCTGCTTTTATGAAAGACACTGGTGTGCGCAACGGCGGCGGACATTTGCGCGGGGAGTGTTATCAGGCATATGCGGATTATGTGGTGAAATATATTGCGGAATATCGGAAGCAGGGAATACCGATCGGACGCATGACGGTTCAGAATGAGCCGCTGGCTGTTCAGACGTGGGATTCCTGCGAGTACACGGCACAGGAAGAAAAGGAATTTTTGAGAGATTATTTATATCCGGCCCTGCAGCAGAATGGTTTTGGCCATATCGAATTGTACATCTGGGATCATAATAAGGAGCGGGTGTATGAGAGAACCTGTGATATTGTTGACG
>CAYXKS010000140.1:0-8603 GCA_964465725.1 uncultured Bacteroides sp.
CTGCACTTTCATTTTAAATTATTATCTACACTATATCAAATACCTGGCTTTTATGCCAACCCATGCCTGAAAAGCATTTTACTGGATTAATAAACCTCATTGATGCCAGTTATGCACCCTTTCAACATAAACTTTTACTGGATTACTTTTACAATCTGTTTGTCCACGGCATCAGGCAGAAGTCCTGCAAGATGTTCACATATTCTCTTCTTTGATTCCAATGGCTCCCTCTTATACGCTGCTGTCACAACTTCATACCCCAACAGTTCTTCCGGCGTGCTGTACTTAGCCACTCCCCATCCGTATGGCTTCCCAAATCTGTCCTCCATATATACAAAATCTGCTATCGTCACATAGGTCTGCATCTGAAGCCTCGTGATAACCGTGTCAAAACCTTTATTCCCACCTTTACGATAATTGCAGATCCTCTTTAACTCTTTTGACAATATTACTCCCTGATTCGTTATCACATCATAGACGCCTTTATCTTTATATGAAACAAGCCCATCGTCATACCGTGCGTCAAAATCGTATCCATCCCGCCTGTAATTTACAAAATCCGGCAACCACGACAGACTGACAAATCCAGCTTTTCCATGAAAAAACTTCCCATAAACGCATCTTCTACTCCTGGCTATCGGTCCTTTCCACTCCCACGGTCCATCGGCATCTTCTGAAAACCACAGTTCCTGAGGACAACAGTCTTCGACCGAAAACCCTTTTATCTCGTTTGCAAAGAATGGCAGAAATCCTACCCGTTCAATAAGTTCCAAAAGCTCACCGGAATTATGTACCTCAGTTAATACCATCGTCGCCTCCTAATCTCAGTCATTTTCCATCTTCCTGTATTTTCCATTTTTAGAGTGCAATCATCTTCATATCATCCGCCATATCCTCACTCTCCTCACAGCAAACCGCCACTCGATAGCCCGGAATCTCCGAGTACTCTTTCATGCGATAACTCATTTCATTGAAAGTATGCTTCACCCGAATTTCATTCTTCTCCTCGTCAATTGCTATCGAGAAGTTATTCAGTGGGAGAGAAATGCCTCTGCCGGTCGCTTTCAGGAAACTCTCTTTCATCGTCCAGATGCGGAACATTCTCTGAACGATCTCAGCTTCCTCCTGAGCGGCATACATAAACTTAAGCTCTTCCGGTGTAAAAAAGCGGTCCGCCACCTTAAGTCGGCCCGCCTTAATACGCTCGATATCATTTCCTACCGGTCTGTTTCCAATACTGCATATAGCATAATCTCCTGAGTGTGACAAGGAAAAATGGATGTCCGGATGATTTTTTAACGAAGGTTTGCCCCATTCACCGATCTCATACATGACGCTGCCCTCTTCCAGCCCATACGCCGCAAGCGCATGATTCAGCGCTATCCCCGCTCCCAGGCTTCTCATCCTGTCCTTCTCCTGTTTAAGGCGGGCAAGCTTCTGTTGTCTGTAAGGTGAAAGCAGCTTAAACTTCTCCTGAAATAAGGTTTCATTATCAAATTGTGTCACATCGATATAATACGTATCAATCATGACGTCTCTCTTCTCTATATTATTATTATTTTCCTGATATGTTTCTAATCAAGTCTGATGTCATTTATTTAAACCAGCGCACAGCAGCAATCTCATCTTCGGTTATGGTCATGCGGATACCTGTGCATGGAGCGTCGTACCCGGTCATCCCTGACACCGCTGTGATAGCATTCCTGGCAGATTGGCCAGTCGTAATCCCATGGCAGTGCCACACCACAACTGCGGCACTTCTTCTCGAACTGTCCCTTGTCATCCTCCAGCATCTCCCCAATCACCGACTGCGCCCATTCCCTGTTGACCGCCACTTCTTCCCTGTCCACTTCCCAATTCATCCTGCCGGAAAACTGGGTGTAGAGATCGAGCTGCTTATAATAGGATTCCAGACCTTCCAGACTGAAATCCTGCGGAAGCATCGGACAGTTGTGTTCCTCTGTCGGCTTCTCACAATACCAGAGCCACAGGCGCAGCACCTCCCTGTCTTTTACATCGAAAGGACAGGTAATCAGGGACAGGATAAACTTCCTGTCCTCCATGTAGGACAATTTCTTGCGATAGTTCTTCAGATACCGGTATTTCTTTACGCTCTCCGCCATGGAGATCTTATCATACATGGGCAGATTCTTCGTTCTCTCCCAGGCTTCTATGATTTCATCCATCTCCATATCAATATCCAAAAGCACCTCCGGAAAACCGATTCTCGCCCTTGTCAGTGGTTTCAGAGGTTCTTCCAGCTTTTTGCCCACATATTCTATATCCAGCGCCGACTGCACATAGCCCACGTCATAATATCCGTACCGGCCCGCACGGCCCGCGATCTGCCGTATCTCCTCGGCCTCCAGACGACGCTTGTCCGTGCCGTCAAATTTCGAAGTATTCATAAAAACAATCCGGCGTATAGGCAGGTTGATTCCCATGCCTATGGCATCCGTCGCCACCACCACCTGATTTACACCCTCTGTAAAAAGCCTCACCTGCTCCTGCCTTGTCTGCGGCGGCAGATTGCCGTAGATAACGCTCGCCTTGATACCCCTGCTCTCCAATGTAGCCGCAATGGCAAGCACATTTTTCTTGGAAAAAGCGATAAGGGCGTCTCCGGGTTCCACATCCTTGCTCATATCATAGCGCTTCGGAATGAATTCCAGCCGGGTATTGCGCTCATGTCTGACGATCTCATAAGTGTCGCCGCACCGCCTGATCATTTTTATCAGAAGGCTCTCCGCCGTACCGGAGCAACACACATGAATCTCCTCCGCACGGATTCCCAGAATCGCCCGTGTCCAGAAACTGCCTCTGTTCTCATCCGACATCATCTGCGCCTCATCGATCACAGCAATATCATAGATCTCTCTGATATCCATGATCTCAACCGTGGAAGCCTGCACGAAACTACCCGGTGTCCGGATCGCCTCCTCACCCGTGATCATACTGCAGGGAATCCCTGCCGCCGTCATCCTGTCATAGACCTCCAATGCCAGCAGGCGAAGCGGCCCCAGATAAATTCCGTGATACGCCTGTTTTAATCTCTGCAGGGCTTCATACGTCTTGCCGCTGTTGGTAGGACCCACATGTAAGATAAAGTGGCGCTCCATACCTCTCGCCTCCGGATACTGTTTCTCCGGCTCCGCCTCCATCAGTTCTTCGATTCTCTGTCCTACAAGATACTGCATATACTCTTCTTTATAAATCTCATAGAGCGACTTGGCCCGCAGAAGCTGTTCTGTCCCAGGCATACGCACAATATCCTCCGGATTGGCCCCGGGAGCCATCTTGTGAAGAAACGTAACGTCCAGACGAACCAGCATGAGAAGCGTATGGTTAAATTTCTTCTGTAACCGTTCTTCTCTGTTCACCACTGTATATCCGATTGCCGCCACACGTTTATGCAGCTCCTTCATGTCCGCCAGGATCTGATGGTTCTCCAGATTTTTCTTGCGGGCGATACGGCGCTCCAGCTGCCCGATCTGCTTCTCACAGCCTTTGATCAGCCTTCTTCGTTCGTTTGCGCTAAATTCCAAGAAAGCCTTCTGATAAATTTCCCATACCACCTCCGGAATATCACCTGGCTGCTGCTCTTTCGCTTTCTTTGTGTCTTCTTTCATGCTCTTGCTGTCTTTTTGTAGCTTTTCCTTTGTCATATCAAACCTCATGATGCGGACCTTCCGCATCTCATTCAATTTTCTCTGCCATTATGGTATAGTTTTGACCGTTCCAGATATTCTGTCACTTCCTCCGGTGCCCCTTCCAGCAGATAATTCTTCCCCTGATTCTGCCGGGCCACAGGATCAATAAACATCTGGCGCATTTCTGCGCTTACCGCCTCCACTTCCTCCTGCAGTTCCCTCGCGGAAACACGGACAGCGCCTTCCCCCAGAATGATAAGCTGCTCCAATCCGTCAGACGTTGCCACCCGGACATGGTGTTTGCGTCCAATCTCGTGTGTCACCTTCTCGATATACTGATCTGCTGTCTCCGCCTCCTTCGTGTATACCACGTCTATATTGTGATATCGCACCGCACTTCCTGGATTCCCCTTTACTTTATAGGCGTCAAAGACCAGTATCAGATGCATTTTCTTATATCCCTGGAAATTACTCAGGACGTCCATCAGCTTTCCCCGTGCACTGTCCAGATTGACCTGTGCCAGTTCTTTTAAAGGGTCCCATGCAAAGATGATATTATAGCCGTCTACAAGAAGATATTCTTCGGATTTACTGCTCCGGCGGCCCTTATCGTTTTCTCTCTTATCGTTCTGTCCCGTTATATTATTTGTGTTATTTCTGTTATTTCTTTCTGTTATCTTATCGGCGGCCCTTATCGTCTTCGCCCATCCCTGTTTCCTGCGTTCTTTTGTGCCGTAGGTGCGGTTCATGATCTCGTCTATCTCATCCTGCCCGATCACATCGGACGCCATACCGGAAGCAGAATGCCGATTCCGGCTGTTGTTTCGACTGCCATACCGCACGACATAATCCGCCGCCATTTCTCCGTCTTCGCCATTTCCTTCCGCTCCCCATAAAGCTCCTCGGTCCAGATAAATACCATGATAGTCATCTCCCCCATGTCCGCCGCTTTTCCCTGTGCGCAATACGCTCTCCAGATGCATATAATTTTCCACCTGATCCCAGGGTACCACAAAACCGGCTCCATGGGCACAGAACACGGAGCCACACGGATTGTCCACATCGTGTTCCGCCTCATATCCGGCTGCCTCAATCACTTCCTCCGTATTGTGGCAAGGAGCATAACCCATAGGTTCCGTATACAGCCTGCCTTTCCCACCGGAATAAGCTCTCACCTGTGCCTGATAGCCTGTCATCTCAGAGACAGGCACCGTTCCCTTCAGGACAGCATACTCCCCCTCTGTCACCGGCGCCTCGAATTTCCCTGCTCTGCCCTGCATATCGGTCATACCCCGCCCAATCAACTCCAGAGGCAGCTCCAGCCGAAAAGAATACACTGGTTCCAGCAATACACACTTCGCCTTACATAACCCCTGTCTGACAGCACGGTAAGTCGCCTGTCTGAAATCTCCGCCCTCCGTATGTTTCTTGTGTGCCCGGCCTGCCGCCAGAGTAATCCGCATATCCGTAAGCGGCGCGCCTGTCAGCACACCCAGATGTTCCTTTTCCTCCAGATGTGTCAGAACAAGCCGCTGCCAGTTGCGGTCCAGTTCATCCTCGCTGCATATCGTATCGAACTGCATTCCGCTGCCCGGCTCTCCTGGTTCCAGAATCAAGTGAACCTCGGCATAATGCCTGAGCGGCTCGAAATGTCCGATTCCCTCCACCCTGTCAACAATAGTCTCCTTATAGACAATGCTGCCCTCGTCAAAGGAAACTTCCACGCCGAACCTCTCCGCGATCATGTTCTGCAGAATCTCAATCTGAACTTCACCCATCAGCTGTGCATGAATTTCTCCGACTTGTTCCTTCCATACAAGATGAAGCTGAGGTTCCTCCTCCTCGATCTGGCACAGCTTAATATACATCTGATGTACGTCGCATCCCTCCGGCAATGCAATGCGGTACGTCATTACCGGCTCCGTCACCGGAATCACATCTTCCTGCTCCGCTCCAAGTCCCTGTCCGCAAAAGGTTGTAACCAGACCCGTCAACGCACAGACCGTCCCTGCTGCCGCTTCCCGCACCACCGTATATTTGTCTCCGGAGTAGATCCGTATCTGATCCACCTTCTCTTCCCGCACCATATCCACTCCGTCGTATGTGGCTTTAACGGGAATTATCTGTTTAACACGCAATTCACCGCCTGTCACCTTCACATACGTAAGCCGGTTTCCCTGCGCATCCCTGGAAATCTTATAGACCCGCGCGCCAAAAGAATCGTCATACCCAGGCATCGTTGTATATGTGTACAGTCCGTCAAGAAGCTCTTCCACTCCCTCCACATGCAGCGCAGAACCCATATAACATGGAAAAATTCGGCGCTCTTTAATCAATTCGGCAACCACCTGATCCTCTATAGGTGCTTCCGTCTCAAGATACTGCTCCAGAAGCTTCTCGTCACATACTGCCACTTCCTCAAAAAAAGTCTCATCCTTCTCTCCGAACTTCACACATCGTTCATCCAACTTCTCTTTTAGTTCGGCAAGAAGCTTGTCTCCATCGGCACCAGGCTGATCCATCTTATTGAGAAAAAGAAATACAGGCACCTGATACCGCTCCAACAGCTTCCACAGCGTCAGCACATGTCCCTGAACACCATCCGCAGCACTTATTACGAGTACCGCATAATCCAGCACCTGCAGAGTTCTTTCCATCTCCGCCGAAAAATCCACATGCCCCGGAGTGTCCAGCAGGGTAATGTCCATATCACGCCACTGAAGCTGCGCCTGCTTGGAGAAAATCGTGATGCCTCTGTCCCGCTCCTGCTCATCAGTGTCCAGAAAAGTATCCTTATGATCTACCCGGCCCATCTTTCTGATCTGTCCGCTTGTATACAGTATGCTCTCCGCAAGGGTCGTCTTCCCGGCATCCACATGGGCCAACAGACCAGCACATATATGTTTTTTTATCTTTTGAGGTTCTTGTCCGCCCATGAAAATGCCTCCTTCTGTGGCTACATACCTATCAAGTATACCACAAGAGGAGGCGTCAGTCAAAACGCTATACTCACAAAACCATGAACCTTATTTCGTCACATAAATCCGGTGAATTTCTACATCTTCTCTACTCTTTGATGATTTCATACTGCAACATTTCATACAGAAGTTTCGTTCCTTCCATAATCTCCGGCGGAAGCAACGCCCTGGCGACCAGCTTTGTCTCATCGTCCTCTGCATCAATCCGTCTCAAATTCGCATAATCCCCGTCAATACTGACAACCTCATACTGGAATGTGTTCATCTTCTCCCCCTGTAAACCGTCTTTAATCATTATTCGCAACCCTGTCCGGGCATAAAAAATATTCAGGCTACATGTCCATCCGCTTTTTTATTTTATCATATCTCCTGCCCCTGGGCAACAGAATACGGTTTTCTTCCAACTACATTAAAAATGTCAGTTACTCCACTTTCTTCACATTTTCCTACAATTTTGTTCTATTTACCATTTTCTACAGGCACATCGTCATATAAGCAGGTATATACACCACATCATCTTTTCTGCGGTAATTCTTTGTATCGATTACATATGCCTGTCCTATCCGCTCTCTGAACTTTTCCATGAATCTCCCTAAAGAATTAATACTATATCTCTCCGTAGACTTCACCTCAATAGGGTATATTTTATATCTTGTCTTGCTCTTGTTGGAAATCAGGAAGTCAATCTCGATGTCATTCCGATGCTTATCCGCATTATAATGTGTGTAAAAAAAAGGTGTATAGCCATTACACACCAACGCCTGCATGACAGCATTTTCAAATATCATTCCCTCGTTCACCGACAGGCGTCCCAATATCAGCTGGCGATACAAATCCTCTGTCTCAATCTCAGCTTCTGTAAAGGCATGGCTTACAAGAAGCCCGGTATCGCCCATATAACATTTCAGATAGGTTCTGTCCTCATTCAATGCCAGTCCCACATTCGGGTCCGTACAATTGACACATTCATTCGCTATCATGGAATTGTCCAGCCAGAAAAAGGTATCGTTAAATTTGGAGAAAGATGCTCCCATCTCAATATCCGACAGAATCACCCGCTTTTCATGCTGCGATAAAAATGCCGGGATCTGATCAAAAATGCTGAGTACCTTAGACTGATATTTCGCTTCAATCTTCATGATGTCATCCCGGTACAGAGCCAAAATGTCCCTCTTTTCCTCATCAGCTTTCTGAAAGCTTCTCCCATTTTCCAAATAAGCGGCAATGCTCTGGGGCATCCCGCCCACTACAAGATATTGTCTGTATAAAAGCATGGCCTTGCGGTGAAGCTGCTCCGTGAGAGGTTTTCCTTCCTCATAGCATTTCCTGATATACTGCGACATGCTTTCCTCTCCCATCGCCCAGCAGAATTCTTCGAAATCCATGGGATACATCTTTACCTTCCGCTCTTCTGAGGGAATCGTGATATCCTGTACGTTTTCCCGTATTGATACTAAAGAACCTGTTTCGATATAATCAAAACGCCCATCCTTCACCAGCCTTTTGACAGATTGCCTGGCTTTAGGAAACTGTTGTATCTCATCAAAAATCAGCACAGACTCTCCCGGATATAATACAGTTTTATATTCCGTTGACAGTATCATAAAAAAGGTGTCCAAATCCTGCAGATAATTCAGGAAAGCATCCTTCACGACTTCGCTGGCGTCGTTAAAGTCAATCATGATGTAGCTCTTATATTCTTTCCCGGCAAATACCTCTACAATTGTAGACTTTCCGATACGCCTGGCCCCTTCGATGAATAATGCTTTGGAGCCTTTTGTATCTTCTTTCCACTCCTCTAATTTCTTATAAATCTTTCTTCTGAAAATCATATGCATACTCCCTTGGGCGCTTCGGCGCACATATCATCCCATACCACATTGACAGGCGCAATTTTCCCCATGTGTTGATATATTATCATAACATCCTTTTCCAGAATGCGCAAGTATTTTGCGGTTTATTTTAGGCATAGTAC
>CAYXKS010000141.1:0-6498 GCA_964465725.1 uncultured Bacteroides sp.
TAAGTACAACGGTTACAATTCACGGCCTAGCCGATTAGAATTTTCAGAATTTCTGGGTTTTCATAACCATATAAATTAGAGTGTGCAAGTGCCAAAAAATACGTTACAATTCATGGCCTAACCGATAAAGAAAAACCCCGCAGTCAATATCTGCGAGGTTTTTCTTTATCGTAACAGTCAAAGCCTCTGTGGAACTGGAAATCTCCTTGAAGCATTGCTATCTGTCTGCTATAATTTATATAAAGGCAGCTCCTTAAAACATCACACAGAAAGCAGGTGATATCATGACAGAAAATGAATTAATCACAATTACAATTGACACTTATATGAATTTACAACGTATTAAAAAAGCAAACGGAAACCATGAAAATATCGAGCTTGACTATCAGCTTAAAGGGGTTGTTGCAAAACTATCCTCTATGGGTATCAATGTGGAAGATCTTACGCTCTGAACCAGAACACCAGCACCCCGCAGTATCGCTGCGGGGTGCCGATGACATTCATGAAACTACCTCGTTTGGTGAATCCTCTGTTTAAATCATCCGCGCCAGAACAAACTCCGCAAACCGCGGCAGGATGAAAGATACCTCTCCATACTTACTCGTGTCCAGAACGCCCTTCCGTTTCAGCCTCTCCCGGTATACAGAAAACAGTTCCGACTTCATTTCCAGCTTTTCTCTGATCCTTTTCACCCTGGTCTCTCCGCTTACAGACATTTCAACCAATATCCTCCGGTCCAGTTCAGAAAGTTCAGACCAGATTTTATCATATACATACTCCTCAAGATACTGGTCATACTCCGGTAAGATCTCTTCCAACGTCTTCCTATTTCTGTTTTCCCAGTAAAGATATCCTAAGACCTGAAATGCAAAAGGATATCCTTTCGTCAATCCGGTCATCTCTCCTGCCGCTTCCATATCCAGACCGAAAATGTCCATATATTGTTTCCTGACCGCAGTATAGTTTAACGGCTCCAATATCATTTTCGGAGCTCTGTAGAGAAAAGTAAGAGAATCCTCATTCTGGAGATTATAAATATTGTCATAGAGTCCCGTCATCAGTAAGAAGATCGGGTACTCCTGGCGCAGAAAAATCTGAAAAGAACTGGCAAACACCCTGACATACTCACAGTTTGTAACCTCATCAACGGTAATCAGCAGTCTCTTATTCCTATTATGAATCTCCGCCAGCATTAGTTCAATCGCACTTTCGATATCAGAAACCGGAGCTGCATTTTCCAAAGATACTCCCAGCCCCAGCAATGAAAAATCAAACTTCGCCTGTACGAAATGTGCATTCATTTCCGGCAGACTGTACAGCTTGGCGGCAAGGCTTTGCAGAAGATCTCTGGTTGCATTCAGCTCTACGACAATCCAATCTTCTCTTTTTCTCATCTCGTTGGCAATATTAGCCATCATTACTGTCTTTCCAGAACCCCGTACACCCGTAATCAGATAAAGCTGATTCGAGGGTATTTCTGCACTAAAATTTTCAGTAATCGCGTTTGTCTGAGAAATACGGGATACATATTGCAGCGGCTTTTTCCCAAAAGACAGCGTAAAAGGATTATTCATGACCGTACTCCTTTTTTATTTATATACAGCTTTCCATTTATTATATAACTTTTTATTTATTATATAAGTTTTTATAAGTCTTTATAAGTTTTTGTATATTATATAACTTTATATAACTTTCTATTTATTATATAAGTTTATATAACTTTTTGTCAATCAAATTTCCAGTTCCCCATCACAATAAAAGATCGTCAGTGACGACATCTCTCCGTTACACGCACAAAACCGTGCATATATATATGCACGGTTTTGCAATCACAATCTTCGGTTACTTTCCTTCAATGGAAAATAAACCTGATACTCTTCATACCCGACCTGCCAGAGCGGTATAAACCGGATTCCTCTGTCCTGTCCGGTCGTCTTATAGGTATTCTGCCAGTAGGCCCACTCTCTTTCGTTATCGGAAACCAGAACCTTCTCCGGCTCCTGCCTGTCCACATACAGAGTCCGCTCCTCGCCACACAGCCCGGCCAGCGTGATGGGACCGTCCATATAGGCCGCCATGTCTTCTCTGCCCGGAAGGTAATCCACATAAATTCCTTTCGGAAGCTCCACATGAACCTTATCCTGATTCCACACCTTCCGAATCTGCGCAAAGCTTCCCTTCCCAGCCTGAACCGCAACCGCCTCGCCATTCACCAGAATAACCGGCGCTCCCTGTATCCACCAGGGGATCCTGATGCACAGGGTAAATTCTTTCTCTTCCTCTGTTCTGATATCCAGATCAAAAACCAACTTGTTGGGATGGAACGGCTGCTTCGCCGTGACGTCCGTGATCTTCTGTCTTCCGGGCGAATCGCTGGCAAGATGCTCACTGCCGTTTAAAGGATTGATTTTCTGCCGCAGACTGACCACGCTCTCTCCGACCGTCCCTTCATATTCCGAATCGAAATACTGACAGACATACAGACTGTCCCCTCCTGTATAATACATGCCGTTGTTGTGAGCCGCATTCGCCTGTACCAAAGAGCCGTGACAGCAGAAGAAATCCTGCGTCCTACTGCTCCATGCTTTCTGGCCGCCTGCCCGCAGAGGCAAGAAGTAGGTCAGAAGCCCCTCTGTGGGATAAAGCGATTTTCTACCGTGGGTAAAGCTTCCTTTCCAGTAACCCTGGGCCATAATACCATTATAGAGATTTCTTTCCCAATAATCCATGTAAACGGCATCCTGCGTATGACGGAACAGGAAATCCGCCAGCCGCATCATATTATATACGGTGCAATGTTCCTGATTCTTGTCTCCCAGTCTGTACGCCAGATGCATTTTCGGGCTCCAGATCTCCCCGCAGGTCTGTCCTCCTGTAGCATAGGCTCCTCGCTCCGTAACAGCCATGCGCCAATATGCCTTAACGATCTGAAACCACTTTTCCTCTCCTGTCACCTCGTAGGCCGCTGCCGCTCCGAGAATCTCCGGAATCGTAGTATTCGCGTGCATGTTGCTCAGTACGTCCCTGCCTTCCAGAAGTCCGTCAAACAGAGAATGACGATAATACCTGTCCATCAATTCCCTGAACATTTCCTTCTTCGTAAACCGATATAGAAGCACCCATATTTCCAGCATTCCTCCGGTCTCTACATCCAGGATACCCTGAAACTCTTCTTCCGTGTACCGTCCACTCCACTCATAGAACCATTCCCCGAAATGCACCGCGATTTCCAATGCTTTCTCACTGCCTGCCAGCGAGTACATATCCAGAAGTCCCATGAAAGTCTTGTGCACCGTATACTGCGGTGCCCAGATACGCTTACCATTACCGATCCAGTAAAGATACTTTTCCGGGATGGAAGCTGCCCATTTACCACCATTTTCCTTCTGGCATTGTTCCAGGCAATTCACGATTTCATCCGCTTTCGCTTTCACCATTCCGTCCCCGGTTGCCTCATAAAGCATAGCAGCCGCGGAAAGCCAGTGCCCCAGGAAATGTCCTCTGAGTTCACACAATGGTGATTCCCAACCACCATGTATTCCTTCCGGCAGCTCCGATGTCTTATACAATCCTGCCTCCAATGTGTAGGGAAGCAGCAGATTCTCATTCTGAAGCTCCAGCAGATACTTTCTGTTCTCGTCACGTCTCCGTACAAGTTCCGCATCCAAGATACGAACCTGTCGGCCTTTTGCCATTTTCAATTCTGTCATATCTGTATTGATTCTCCTTTCTCAATCTTCCCGCCTTTCAGTCCTGCAGCCCAAATAAAACCCGAAATCATTTCACTACTTAAATCTTCTCGTCGTTCTGCATGACCTGCTCTGACACTCCAAAACCGCTCTTGTCTTCTGCATACCAACTCCCCTTTTCACTCTCCGGTGTGTAACGGATCAATACCTTTTCCATGCAGAAAGAGAAAAGAACTGTTCCGGCTGCCGGAATACAGAATACTGTCAAAGGAATATACCACATAATCATTACGGATGCAACTAGCACCAATACCATCAAAAATGTATATGGAAAATGTTTCACCATCAATCCCGTAGAAAACCGAAGGATTTCAAAGCATTTCATACTGCATCTTGACAGAATCGGAAACGCATAGCAGGATACGGATAATGCGACGAAACCCATGCATCCGTAAACAGCCGACATAAAGAATCGAAAGCTTCCCTCCTCCATGGATGCCGTAAAAATATAATTGATATAGAACAGAAAAATTCCTGCCAGGCAGAGAAACCATATTCCCAATGCGGGAACGAAATTTATTCTAAAAGCATGGAAAAATGTTCTGGTCACATATCCTCTGCTCTTTCTGATCGTTTTGACACCCGTATAGTAAAGCGCCGTGGTAGCCGCACCAATCGTAATGATTGGCAGGCAGCAGACAAACCACAATGTACTGAGCCATATAATATCCGTAATCTTCCCGATCGTTGACATAACCGGCGAATCGTACTCCATAAAATGCATTCTTTTCTCCCCATTTCCTGATGCTGTTCCCCATGTCTGTTGCCACTACGGATAAAGGCGCGCCAGGAAACAACTATTATCACTTTCCAAACACGCCCTTCCATCATGTTAATGCCGCATTTGCTCCAGTACGGACATTCTGTACAGGAGAAAATCAGTCTTTCATACCAGACATCATAACACCTTTTACAAACGCATCCTGCGCACACAGGAATGCAATCAGTACCGGAAGCACTGCGATTACGGAGGAAGCCATAAGCACCGGCCAGTCCGTGGAATACATTCCCTTCATACTCGCAAGTCCTAACGGCAAAGTGTATTTTCTCGCGTCATTGATATAAATAAGCGGCGTGAAATAATCGTTCCAGACATTCATAAAACAGAAAATACATAAGGTGGCAATCGTCGATTTCGCCATGGGAAACGCGATACGCAGAAACGTATACAGCGGATTACAACCGTCAATCTTGGCTGCCTCCACCAGTTCCGTCGGCACAGTGATGAAGAACTGTCTCATCAGGAATGTACCAAATGCCGACACGGAGGCCGGCAGCATCAGTGACCACAGTGTATTAACCAGCCCGTACATGGACATCTGCAGGAAATTAGTAATGACCGTTACATGGAACGGGATCATCATTGTCGCCAGATATAACGTAAATATCTTATCTCTGCCTTTAAAATTCATCTTGGCAAACACATACCCTGCAGTGGCGGAAGTAAATACCTGACAGACTACAACCCATGCAGAAACTTTAATACTGTTCATAAAATAAGCAAAATAATCGAATCTGCTGGAAATCTGGGTATAGTTTTCCCACACCAGACGCTCCCCGAATAAGGTCGGAGGAAACACAAACACTTCTCCCAACGACTTAAAGGAGGAAGAAAGCATCCATAAGAACGGTACCAGCATCACAATAGAACCCAGAATAAGGACTGTATGTGCTATGATCTTCGTGATCAGTTTTTTTCTCGAATTACTCATCGTATGATCCCTCCTTTAATAAATTTCACGCATGTTCTTTTCCATGCGCATATTAATCACCGTGAGAAGCATAACGATGAAGAACAGCAGGTATGCGATTGCACAAGCATACCCCAGCTTAAAGTACTGGAACGCATTCTGGTACAGATAATGCACCAGTACGGAAGAGGAACGCCCCGGCCCGCCCTTGGTCATCAGCATTACCTGGTCAAACACCTGGAAGGAACTAATGATGGACATAACAAAAATAAAGAACGTTGTCGGCCGCAGCATCGGAATGGTGATGTAACGGAACTGCTGCAGTTTATTCGCACCATCCAGTTCAGAAGCCTCATATAAACTGGTAGAAATCCCCTGAAGTCCCGACAGGAAGATGATCATATTGTAGCCGGCATTCTTCCAGATTCCCACGATTGCCAGAGAAACCAGGGATGTGGAGGCATTTAACAGCCACTTCGGCCCCTGTATCCCGAAGAGAGATAATACGAAATTCAGAATGCCATAATCCGGATTGTAAATCCATTGCCATACGATTGCAACGACAACCATAGATGTGATCGCAGGCAGGAAAAATGCCGCCCTGTAGAATCTGCGGAATCCGATCGGCTGATCCAGCATAACAGCCAGGAGCAGGGAAAAGCACATTCCAATCGGAACGGTTATAACAGTATATATTACTGTATTTTTTGTGACCTCCCAAATAATAGGATCCTTTGCCATATCAATATAATTCTTAAGTCCTATGAACTGAGGAGTCGTCAACATATCATATTTGGTAAAGCTGAGAACAAAGGTTGCCACTACTGGTACCAGCATAAACAGGAAAAAACCGATTATATTGGGAGCCAGCATAAACCATGCCCATTTACCATCGTCTTTTAATTTACTTATTTTCTTTGTGTTTGCCATACTAACCTCCATGATTCCTCTCTATGGAATCTCAAATCCGCTGTCCCTCCTTATAACAGGTCAGGCGCTGTCTGTCCGAAAACTGTCTTTGGGTTTTCCAAGGTAAAATAGCGAACAAGTTCGCCTTC
>CAYXKS010000141.1:6598-8562 GCA_964465725.1 uncultured Bacteroides sp.
CATGTCCATCTGACGACGGACTTTGCATAAGGTAAAAAAACACATCCTGCACAGCTCGCGCAATGCAGGATGCATCGTTTTTAATCACTTACTGCCCCAATATATCTTGAATTGCCTCATCGATTCTGGTATCCATATTCTGTAATGTCACGTCAAGATCCTGATCCTCTTTAAAATACATATCTGTTTCTTCCGCAATAATATCTCTTGCCTGAGAGGAAAGCTGTAAAGCTGTCGGATCAACTACTGCATCCCTGAAATAAGTAAGCATCTGTCTGTAGCTGTCTCCATGTACATTTTCATCGTACCACTGTGCTACTGCATCCTCCTCATACATGGAATAACGGTTCGGCATCCAGAGACCGCTCTTTACCAATGCGCCCTGATATTCCATACCGGAAAGGAACTGCAAAAACAGCCATGCTTCTTCCTTATGCGGGCTAGTATTTGCGATACAGTGCAGATGGGCCTGACCTGTTGTAAGCACTTTATCATATGCCGGAAGCGGAGCCATATCGATATTCATGCCGGAAGCCGCCAGCTCCTGAAGCGCCCAGGAACCATCCATCAGCATAGCCACCTTACCTGTCTGAAGCATCTGCTTTGCGGACATGCCTACCGCATCCAGTGTGGAGGCATCCGGCGCGGAGCCGTCTTCTGTCCTGATCGCCTTGATAATCTCAAAAACTTCCTTATTCTCCGGAGAATTCATGGTACTCTTGGTGAAATCATCACTGTATCTGGTGCCTCCGTTGGAGAGAAGCTGTGCATTCAGAGTATCCGCTACTGTCTCCAGGCCATATACCCCGTAAATTTCATCATCCGTAAGCTGCTTTGCAACCTCTCTGAACTCGTCGATAGTCCAGCAGTTCTCCGGATCAGCGCTGGGATATTCGATGCCCTTCGCATCAAACACATCTTTGTTGTAGTAGATGATAGGGGATACCGTACAGGACGAAATACCATATACATGTCCGTCCACTTCCATAATCGTACGGGAAGACTCTATGAAGTCATCCAACGGGTAGTTCTCATCGAACTGTTCCGTGATATCCCATAACGCACCCTTGGAAACAATGGTACGATAGCTCTCCGCAGCCACGAACATAACATCCGGAAGAGAACCTGCCGCTGCCGAAGAAAGCAGCTTCGCATTATATTCAGACCCTGCAAGACCAGGTGTATAATTCACCTTTATGTTCGGATACTGCTCCTCGAATGCAGCGATACCATCTTTTACTGCCTGCGTCTCCAAAGGTGATGCCTCCCACCCCATAAAGGTGAGTTCCACAACACCGTCGCTGGATGCTTCTGTCGCTTCGGAAGCAGTATCAGAAGCAGAATCTGAGGCTGCATCTCCTGAGCTCTCCGAACTGTCCACATCAGCCGCTGTACTTGCACCGTCTGGTCTGGATGGTGCTCCACAGCCCGCCAAAGCCGCGACAACCGTCGTTACTGCCAGAACCAATGCCATTACTTGTTTCTTTCTCATTATTTAAACCCTCCTCGTCACATGATCCTTTCAGATCACTCACGTTGTTTGTCGTCAGTACATAATTACTTGCAAGTATTTTTACTGAATTTACATTTTAATCATATCAGTTTAAGATTTCCAAACAACATACAATATGCAAGAATGAGTGGTCATTTCCAATTTTCTGACATTACTGCTGCTGATAAACTAGTTTTTTGTGATATTATTATAATTAACGACGGTCGGTATCCCGCACCGGAAACCTTATGAGCAAGAAGGAAAGTCCTGTTATGTTATACTTTATTTCAGATGCCAGCAAACCTATGGAATATGTATCCTGTGGCAACCTGACAAGTAAAAATGGGTTTGTACACCCCAGAAGAAATATTGATTCTTTTGTTTTGATCATTGTGATTAAGGGAACTTTGCATATCTGTCAGAACATGGTGAATTTCGATGTGAAAGAGAATGAATTTATCCTGTTGTTTCC
>CAYXKS010000142.1:0-1194 GCA_964465725.1 uncultured Bacteroides sp.
TAGAAATTGCGTTTTCGGCCTTGCAGAAGCTGCCGTATATGGCTCCCGCAAGAGTCGGAAACAGAATACGCACAAAGAGAAAGACAGCCTTGCAGTTGTCTTTCTCCCATTCACTATTATTTCGTTTACACAGCGCTTAAGAACCTATTTTTGGACAATTCCTTACATCTTATTTCCCAGTGTCAGATCCACTGTCCTGCTTTCATAGCCACCGATTCCCGGCGTCATCACAGTAACCTTCACGGTATCTCCTTTTGCATAGAACTCCAACTCTTTCTGCAGTGCATCCATGGAGGAAATCTTGTCGCCATCGAATTCGACGATGATATCACCCTTCCGAAGTCCTGCCGCCGCTGCCGCCGTATTGTCATATACCTGTGAGATATATACGCCCTCCGGCATACCATATGCTTCTGACACTTCCTGTGTAACGCTGATTCCGGAAATTCCCAGATATCCTCTCTCTTCCTCAGCTACCTTATTCTTTGTCTCCTTCAACATTAATTCTGCTATGATAGGACTTGCCGACGAGATCGGGATCGCATATCCCATACCTTCCACGGCGCTTCCGCCGATCTTGTTGGAATTAATGCCAATCACTTCACCTTTTATATTCAGGAGCGCGCCTCCGGAATTTCCCGGATTAATTGCAGCATCCGTCTGAATGAAAGTGCCATCCGATCCGTCCGAAAGCTGTATATTTCTGTTTAATGCACTGATAACACCCGTAGTAACCGATTGTCCATATCCCAAAGAGTTACCGATAGCAATAGCAGGTTCACCTACTGTCAGAGAATCGGAATCCCCGAGCGTAGCCACCGCGATCTCCTGCAGTGTACTGCCGCTGACATCGCTGATCGGCACGGCGATCACCGCCAGGTCCATATCAGGGTCTGTTCCTTTAACAGAAGCCTTCGCTTCGCTGCCCTCCACGAACTGTACTGTCAATTCGTCTGCGTCTGCGATCACGTGATAATTGGATACAATCAACAGCTCCGTATCGTTCTCTCCGACAACGATTCCAGATCCGCTTGCCTCCGCCTCGCTCGTCATGGTCTGCCCGAAATAGGACATCTTCTCTGTATAGTGATTGTTAATCGACACAATGGCCGGCATAACTTCCTTGACCACCTCCGACACGTCTGCAACAACCGTATTTACACTGTCCGTCACATGTATGCCGCTGTCTGTCTG
>CAYXKS010000142.1:1294-5617 GCA_964465725.1 uncultured Bacteroides sp.
CTTATTATTCGACAGTCACCGACTTCGCCAGATTCCTCGGTTTATCCACATCACATCCCTTGCCCACAGCCACGTAATATCCGAACAACTGCAAGGGTATGATAGCCAGCGAGTTGGCAAAGAACGGATTCGTCTCAGGGATATAGATCACATAATCCGCCGCCTTCTCAATCTCCTTATTCTCCTCACAGGTAACCGCCAGCACGAAAGCACCTCTGGCCTTCACTTCCACCATATTGCTGATTGTCTTCGCATACAGCTCCGGCTGAGTGGATACCGCCGCCACTAACGTCCCCTCTTCAATCAGTGAAATCGTTCCATGCTTCAGCTCCCCGGCCGCATACGCTTCGGAATGTATATAGGAAATTTCTTTCAGTTTCAGGGAACCTTCCAGGGAGATCGCATAGTCAATTCCCCTGCCGATAAAGAACACATCCTTAGCGCCTATATACCGGTTGGCAAACTTCTGTATCTTAAATTTATTGTTTAACAACAGTTCTATCTGGTCGGGCAGGCACCTCAAATCACCGAGCATGGCAGCAAAATCTTTGTTTTTGATCTGTCCGCGCACCTTGCCCAGCTTCATCGCCAGCAGATAGAGTGCAATCAGCTGCGCGCTGTATGCCTTGGTAGTGGCCACCGCAATCTCCGGCCCCGCCCAGGTATACATGACATTGTCCGCCTCCCTGGCGATCGAGCTGCCCACCACATTGACAATACCCAGCACCTTGAATCCGCGCGCTTTGGACTCTCTGAGCGCCGCCAGCGTATCCGCCGTCTCGCCGGACTGACTGATCACCACGACCATATTCCCTTCCTCCAAAATAGGGTTCCGGTATCTGAACTCGGACGCCAGGTCCACCTCCACAGGAATGCGGGCCAGGCCCTCAATCACATATTTACCGGTCATACCAGCATGGTACGCCGAGCCACAGGCCACAATATGGATCTTGCTGACAGCCTTAAGCTCCTCGTCCGTCATATTAAGCTCCTCAATGACGATATCATTGTCCTTGATTCTGGGCAAAAGAGTATCCGTCACGGTCTTCGGCTGTTCATACATCTCTTTTAACATGAAATGCTCGTATCCCGCCTTCTCCGCCGCGTTGGAATCCCAGTCTATCGTGACGGGTTCCTTGTGAATCTCATCCTCGTCCACCGTATAGAAATGCATGTGGTCCACGCGGAGACGGACAATCTCCTGATTATCCACATAATATATTTTTCTCGTGTACTTCAGGATAGCAGGAACATCCGATGCGATAAAACATCCGTCCTTATTCTGTCCGACTACCAAAGGAGAGTCTTTTCTTGCCGCAAAAATCTGATCCGGGCATTCTGCAAACAGAATTCCCAATGCATAGGAACCCTCCACGCGGTGAAGCACTTTCGTGATGGCCTCCATGGGATTTCCCTTATAGTAATAATCCAGCAGATGCGCCAGCACCTCCGTGTCCGTCTCAGACACAAACTTGTATCCTTTCTCCATCAACATCCGACGCAGCTGAATATAATTCTCAATAATGCCGTTGTGCACCACTGTGATCGTTCCGTCCGTATTAAAATGCGGATGTGCATTGACATTGCTGGGAACGCCGTGGGTAGCCCATCTGGTATGTCCAATTCCACAGATACCAGGCATCGTCTCCCCGTCATGCGTTAAATTCTCCAATATTTTTAATCTTCCCACAGACTTGGTAATGTTGATTTTCTCACCGTCATAAATGGCCATTCCGGCCGAATCATATCCTCGATACTCCAGCCTGGACAGTCCGTCCAGTATAATCGGCGCCGCCTGTTTCGTCCCGATATATCCCACGATTCCACACATGTTTCAATCCTCCTGCCTTGCCGTAACATTTTGGCCTTCGGCCTTGCTGTTGCGCCCGCCTACATTATCCCCAATACTCTCTGTTGTTCGACATCCTGACCACCCATCTGTCGGGCAGGCTGCGGTAGTGCTTCCCGAGCAGATATCCCATATATCTGGCTATGCTCTGCATAATGACATGCGGAATCTGCCGCCGCTGTCCACACTTCCTGAGATGACCGATGATCTGTCTGACATACCGCACTCCTTCCGATTCCGACGGATACGCCGCAAAAACCTCCGGATGGTCCGCCTGGGAAACGCCCAAGTCGAAATTGCGATGAAACTGTTCCATATTCGTATAGTTGTGCGAATGAAAAACCCTGGCCTCCGCAGTATAGGCGATACTGTAACCCGCTTCCACAGCTCTGGCCGCATAAATCATATCCTCATTAAATATTGTATGTTTCACAAAACCGCCTAATTCGTCGAATATGCTCCTGTTGTACGCAGCGCACACATTGGAACAGAAGAAGGTCTTAATCCCCAACACATCCAGATCCGCCTTCGTCTTGATTGCAGACTGCTCCGGATAGTTGAAATTTCTTGTACATTTCTCCATCTCGCTGCTGTTCTCTGATGCCAGTTGTCTGGCATACGCCACAGCCACACCCTTCTTTTTAAGCTGTTCCATAAGTCGTTCCAGCACATATTCATCCACCGGGACAGCATCCTGCGTCATCATGACAAAATATTCCGTATCGGAACATTGCACGCCTCGGTTCCTCGTCCTCCCGTGGTCAAACTCTCTCTTGGACAGATGTTTGACTACTATGTCATGATGATTTTTCTGAAAAGGGGTCCCGTAGATCAACCGGTCAAAATACTTCTGCTCCGTGTTCATGACAATTATCTTATTCACCGGAACGCTCTGATGTTCCAGCATATCAATCAACGCCAAAAATTTACTGTCAGGTTTGTAGACAGGAATGATAATGTCTACCTTTTCCACACTCTCTCCCTCCGTTGCCTCCACGCTAAAAGGAGCCGCTTCTATATAAGACCGGCCCCTTTGCTCTGCTTATTTCTTTATATATCCGTTAGTCTCAGAATAAATCTGTTCGCTGCATGCCTTGACAGTCTCAGAAGGTTCATAACTGGTATCATCAAACAGGAATTCGTGCAGCCACTTTACATTATCCTCCAGGTTAATCGGAATAACGCAATCACCCTTCGAGCCAATCTTGGCATTCACACGGTTGGACTCCTGCGGGAATCCTGCAGTATCTGAAATATAGTAATTGCCAACTTCACCCAACATGGTTACGATCTCCGACAGATCCAGAGATGTATATACTTCATCAAATACGGAGTTCGCTGTCTCCGTCAACTGTGGCAAGGATGCCTTCTTCGCCTGATCGGCCACTGCCGAAAGCACCTCGCGCTGTCTCTCCGCACGCTTGAAGTCGTCTCCAGCAGTATAACGGATACGGCAGTATCCTGTAGCCTGCAGACCATCCAACAACTGATAACCTGTAGTAGTCACCGGCGTATACGAGCGCTTCAAATCCTCGGCAATACAGAGCTGATAATTGTTCAAATGGCTGATCTCCGAATCGTCCACGTCAATATTCACACCACCAAGCGCATCGATTGTATCCGTCAATCCCGCAAAGCCTACTGTGACAAAATCCGTGATATTCAAATCGAGATTCATATTCAGCATACTGATCGCCATCTCTGGACCACCCTTCGCATATGCCGCGTTACATTTATTGTAGGAATCATTACTCAGGTTCAAATAAGTATCGCGGTATATCGACACCAGTTTACATTCTCCTGTATCCTGGTTGATCGATGCAATCATGATCGTATCGCTTCGTGTATTCTTTGTTAAAGCACCAGTCGTGGAATCCACACCGAACAGGGCAATATTGCGATATCCCTTCATCGTCGTTTCCTCCGCTTCCTTGACCTGCTCGTTGATAATGATATCCGCCTCATCCAGGTCCAGTTTACCGCTCTTCGTCCCGGACATAACACTGAAAAGGACAAGCACTGCTATCACCAATATAATAATTTCTATAATAAAAATAATGATTCTTCTGCGCTGTTTCTTAGCCTGTGCTTTCTTACTGCTCTTCTTACCGGATTTCTTGCCAGAACTCTTATGACTGCCAGAGCTCGAAGAGTGCCCTGAAGACTTCTTGCTGCTACTCTTCTTACTTCCACTTCCTGATCCCGAGGGTTTCTTTTTCTTCGGGGCTACACGCTCCTCTTCATATTCTTCGTAATCTTCATCTCTGTATTTAGCCATACAATGTACTCCTTAACACAAACGATTTTTCTTTCTTAAATTTTTCTAAGGCGACGTGGCGCATGTACACTCAGCGCAGTGAGTGCGCAGAGCTATTGCCTTAAGTGTTCTTTGCATTTCGCCCAGGAAAGAAAAAACTTCCAGCAGATATTTTCTCACAATCTACGACAAAAGTCAACAACCACGCCACGGTAAC
>CAYXKS010000142.1:5717-8396 GCA_964465725.1 uncultured Bacteroides sp.
AATTATACGGCATCCCGGCATATTTGCAATAAAAATACTTTTTTTTCCATAAATCTTTTGAAAATCTTAAGATTTAGTATTTCACTAATAAGCATTTTTATTTATAAAGCCCTTGAAAAGCGTCAGAAACATAATCTTGATATCAAAAGACATCGTCCAGTTCTCTATATAGAAAATATCATACTCAATTCTTCTCTTGATCGACGTATCTCCGCGGTAGCCATTGATCTGTGCCCATCCCGTGAGTCCAGGCCTGACCTGATGCTTCACCATATAGCGCGGAATCTCCTCCTTGAATTTCTCCACAAACTGTGGCCGCTCCGGTCTAGGTCCCACCACACTCATATCACCCTTCAAAATATTGAACAGCTGTGGCAGTTCGTCAATGCTTGTCCGCCGGAGGAATTTGCCTACTTTGGTTACCCGGGGATCGTCCTTCTTCGTCCATCCCTGCGCCTCCTTGGAGGGTTTCTGCACTTCCATAGTCCGGAATTTGTACATTTTGAAAGGTTTATTGTGAAGTCCGATCCTCTCCTGCTTAAAAATGACCGGCCCTCTTGAAGTACACCCGACCGCTATCGCTGCCACAAGCATAATCGGGGAAGAAACCACAATCCCTATAATGGAAGTAATCACGTCCACCACGCGCTTGGCAATCCAATTGAGTGTATTAAACAACGGCACATATCGTATATTGATCACAGGAAGCCCCATTAAGTCCTCAGTGTAAGGCCTGCTTGGAAACAGACTGTTATAATCCGGAATAAATTTCGTGTGGACGCCGGATTTCTCACACATGTCCACAATCCGTTCCAGATGGTCATAATCTTTCAAGGAAAGCGTGATTGCGATCTCATCCAGCTTGCTCTGAGGCAGTATATAGTGCAAATTCTCTATTCTCCCCAGCACCTTAACGCCCTTGTACAGCGTTCCGCTGGGCACACTGTCATCCAGGATTCCTCTCACCACGTACCCCCACTGCGGATTACTGTTAATACGATTAATATATTCTTCCGCCGCCCTTGAATACCCGACCAGC
Organism: uncultured Bacteroides sp.; assembly: GCA_964465725.1. Taxonomy (GTDB): domain Bacteria; phylum Bacillota; class Clostridia; order Lachnospirales; family Lachnospiraceae; genus UBA3282. The sequence goes on from CAYXKS010000142.1 coordinate 6,757, forward strand.
AGAATGTATTTGAGATTATAACCTTTTTCGCGAAAATACTGCAGCAGAACGCGGATTAACGACCGCTCCAAGGTCGTCAGAACGATATTCAGAATATAGAAATATCCCATCATAAGACGGGAGAAATGAATCTGGGTAGCCAGATACCAACCGGCCATCAATATAACAAGTCCCACCGTATTTGCCTGGAATATATTGATTATTTCGTATTTATGAACGGTTGCTCTCTTCGCCGTATAAAGATTGAACATATAATAGAGTATCAGACATCCGGGCACAATCACAATCAGCATCTCAAAATAGGTGCCCATAGAAAGAGCACCGACGCTTGGGTCGCTGTTCGAAAAAGGACTGGCAAACCTTAAATACCAGGCCAACATATAGGACGCTGCCACAGTCACAGCATCCAGCACTACGTGCAATCTGTTAAAATATTTCTGATTGTCCTTAATCATGATTATCTATCCTGAGTTTCTACGAGTATTGCAAATAGAAAATAAAATCATAAATTGTAAAATGTAACAGTATATTTAGCTTTTATAATACAATATTACAGCAGAAAGCACAAGATGTTATCTGTTCCATACATTGAAAAAACGGTAACGGCTCGTTACCGTTCACTATCAATGTCATTTAACCAATCCGGCCGCGTCTGGCATTGCCTTATCCACATATTCTGTAGCATATGTTACGCCATAATTCCAGTTGAATCACAATATAATTTCGCAAATGTTTTCTTTGATAAGGGATCTTGTGCTGCCTTCCTTCTCCGGAAGCACACAACTTAACTCCTCTGCACAACCCTTTCAGATAGTCCCTGCCAAAACCTTTCCGCATGAAAAAAAGCGTTTTAACAGCAAACCCTGCAAGAAGCAGAGGAAAATTCAATATTATTTGCATAACGGGCATATTTTTATATAGTAGATACACGCTGTTTTTTGAGGTTAAATCTACTTTAAACCTATTGTATCTGGAGCCGGATGCTCCACTTCCCGCATGATATACTACCGCTTCAGGGATATAAATATTATAATACCCATGAATCCTGGCGCGATACCCTAAGTCAATATCTTCCAGATAAGCAAAATGATTTTCATCCAGTCCGCCGATCCGTTTCAGAATGCTTCTGCGCAGAATAGCCGCTCCACCGCAGGCGGCAAAAATCCTGCATTCCTTCTGATACCCCGCCACCGATTTATCCTTGCCACGGGCGAAGGCCCATCCCAGCGCACAATAATAATCCCCCGCGTCATCAATAAGCTCAGGCTGATAAAGATTCCGCATCTGTGCCCCTCCCGAAAAGGCTCCCGCGTTTCTATCCATCGCCCGCTCCAGGGCATTTACAAACCCCGGCTGCACTTCCGTATCGTTATTCAATAATATAACATATGTTGTTTTGCTGTCTTCGATGCCACGATTCACTGCTGTACAGAATCCATAGTTTCTGTCAAGACACTTCAATCTGACCTTGGGAAACCTTTCTCTCACTATTTCCCTGCTTCCGTCCGTGGAACCATTATCCACTACAACAATATATGCACTCTCCCCGCTCAAAGACTGTAAACACTTTTCAATATATTTTATCCCATTATAATTGGGGATAATAATTGTAGAGCGAATCTTTTTTACATTGTCCACAG
>CAYXKS010000143.1:0-8379 GCA_964465725.1 uncultured Bacteroides sp.
AAAGCGCCGCCTAAGAAAATCTAAGTCATGTTTGGAAGAATTGCTTCGGCAATTCTTCCCGGAGTTCCTGGACTTCGGGATTTGTGATATAGATTTCTCAGTATAAAAGAATGTTTAACATGCAATAAAACAGGAGGAAAGATCATGGCTAGATCACTGAAAAAAGGACCATTTGCAGATGCGAGCTTGCTGAAGAAAGTAGATGCACTTAATGCGTCAGGACAGAAACAGGTTATCAAGACCTGGTCCCGCCGTTCTACTATTTTTCCTTCTTTCGTAGGACACACATTCGCTGTTCATGACGGAAGAAAGCACGTACCGGTATATGTTACAGAAGATATGGTTGGACACAAACTCGGCGAGTTCGTAGCGACCAGAACTTATAGAGGACATGATAAGGACGAGAAAAAGTCCAAAGTTCGCTAATTTGAAAGGAGGTTGTAATCTATGGCTAAAGGACATAGATCCCAGATAAAAAGAGAGAGAAATGCGAACAAAGATACAAGACCTTCAGCTAAGCTGTCTTATGCAAGGGTTTCTGTACAGAAAGCGTGTTTCGTATTGGATGCCATCAGAGGCAAGGACGTGACAACAGCGCTTGCCATTCTGGAATACAATCCAAGATATGCATCGAGTATCATTAAGAAGCTGTTGGAGTCTGCGATTGCAAACGCGGAGAACAATAACGGCATGAATGTGGAAAACCTTTATGTTGCTGAGTGTTACGCAAACAAGGGACCTACTATGAAGAGAATCAGGCCGAGAGCACAGGGCAGAGCTTACAGAATCGAAAAGAGAATGAGCCACATCACGGTCGTTCTTGATGAGAAATAGGATTATATAGGAAGGAGAACAACATGGGACAGAAAGTTAATCCACACGGCTTGAGAGTCGGTGTTATTAAAGAGTGGGATTCCAAATGGTATGCTGATGCAGAGTTTTCAGATTTCCTGGTAGAAGACTACAATATCAGAACCTTTTTAAAGAAGAAATTATACAGTGCCGGTGTTTCAAAGATTGAGATCGAGAGAGCATCCGACAGAGTAAAGGTAATTATTTACACTGCCAAACCAGGTGTTGTGATCGGTAAGGGCGGCGCAGAGATCGAAGTAACCAAGAAAGAGCTTTCCAAGTTGACGGATAAGAAAGTTCTGGTAGATATCAAAGAGATCAAGAGACCTGACAGGGATGCACAGCTTGTTGCAGAGAATATCGCTCAGCAGCTGGAGAACCGTATCTCCTTCAGACGTGCTATGAAATCCTGCATGGGCAGAACGATGAAAGCAGGAGCACAGGGTATCAAGACATCTGTATCCGGACGTCTTGGCGGTGCGGATATGGCCCGTACAGAGTTCTACAGCGAGGGAACTATCCCGCTTCAGACTCTGAGAGCGGATATTGACTATGGTTTCGCAGAGGCCGACACAACTTACGGTAAGGTCGGTGTCAAAGTATGGATTTACAAAGGTGAGGTACTTCCTACAAAATCTAACGCGGAAGGGAGCGATAAATAATGTTAATGCCTAAAAGAGTAAAACGTCGTAAACAGTTCCGTGGTTCTATGAGCGGGAAAGCTACCCGCGGTAACACGATCACATACGGTGAGTATGGTATTATAGCATTAGAGCCATGTTGGATTAAATCGAACCAGATTGAGGCAGCCCGTATTGCTATGACACGTTATATCAAGCGTGGCGGTAAAGTCTGGATCAAGATTTTCCCTGACAAACCTGTAACAGCAAAACCAGCAGAAACACGTATGGGTTCCGGTAAAGGTACCCTGGAATACTGGGTAGCGGTTGTTAAGCCCGGACGTGTAATGTTCGAGATCGCAGGAGTATCTGAGGATATCGCGAAAGAAGCGTTACGTCTGGCAACACATAAGCTTCCATGCAAATGTAAAATTGTTTCTAAAGCAGACTTGGAAGGCGGTGTATCTAATGAAAACTAATAAGTTTGTAGAAGATTTAAAGAAAAAATCAGATGCAGAATTAGCTCAGGAACTGGTAGATGCCAAGAAAGAACTTTTCAATTTGAGATTCCAGAATGCAACAAACCAGCTGGACAATACAGCCAGGATTAAAGATGTGAGAAGAAACATCGCTAGAATTCAGACGGTTATCACGCAGAAGGCTAAGGCAGCAAACTGAGAAAGGAGAAGCAGTCGTGGAGAGAAATTTACGGAAAACCCGTACCGGTAAAGTAACCAGCAATAAGATGGACAAGACAATTGTTGTGGCAATTGAAAACCATGTTAAGCATCCACTCTACAATAAAATTGTAAAAAAGACATATAAATTGAAAGCGCATGATGAGAATAACGAGTGCAACATCGGCGATACAGTTAAGGTGATGGAGACTAGGCCTTTATCAAAGGATAAGAGATGGAGACTTGTTGAGATCGTTGAGAGAGCAAAATAATAGGACGAAAAGATTTACTAAGGCGTCTGAAAACGTCGCCTAAGAAAATCTAGGTTTCGTCTACGAGAATTTCTGGTGGAAATTCTCGGCATGAGTAGATCAATGATTTTGTGACAAATATGTAAAGAAGGAGAAATTAGCATGATTCAACAGGAAAGCAGACTTAAAGTCGCTGACAATACTGGTGCAAAAGAAATCCTGTGTATCAGAGTTGTGGGCGGTTCTACAAGAAGATATGCACGTATTGGTGATGTGATCGTTGCTACGGTCAAAGATGCAACACCAGGCGGCGTTGTAAAAAAAGGCGATGTCGTGAAAGCTGTAGTTGTCCGCAGTGTGAAAGGTGCTCGCCGTAAAGACGGTTCTTATATCAGATTTGACGAAAATGCTGCTGTTATCATCAAGGAGGATAAGACTCCGAGAGGAACCCGTATTTTTGGGCCAGTAGCCAGAGAGCTTCGTGATAAACAATTTATGAAAATTGTTTCACTGGCTCCGGAAGTATTATAGGAGGTGCCGGTATGTCAACATTTAAGATTAAAAAGGGTGATACCGTTAAGGTGATCGCTGGTAAAGATAAAGACAAAGAAGGCAAAGTAGTGTCTGTTGACAGGAAGAACGGGAAGGTTCTGGTAGAAGGAGTCAATATGATTACCAAGCATGAGAAACCTTCAGCAGCTAACCAGAACGGTGGTATCGTTCAGAAGGAAGCACCTATTGATGCTTCCAACGTAATGTATGTTCACAAGGGCAAAGCGACAAGAATCGGCTTCAAGTTTGAGAATGGCAAGAAGGTTCGTTTCGCCAAGTCCACAGGTGACATCGTTGACTAATTCTAAGAAAGGAGGTCTAGAACGTTGAGTAGTAGACTGAAAGAGATGTATAAAAACGAGATCATAGATGCTATGATCAAAAAGTTTGGATATAAAAATGTTATGGAAGTTCCGAAGCTTGACAAGATCGTTGTCAACATGGGTGTTGGCGAGGCGAAGGAGAATGCCAAGGTTTTGGAGATGGCCGTAAGCGATATGGAAACGATTACCGGACAGAAAGCAGTCGTTACCAAGGCAAAGAAGTCAGTTGCTAACTTTAAGATCAGGGAAGGCCAGTCCATCGGCTGCAAGACGACTCTTCGCGGTGACAAGATGTATGAGTTCCTGGATCGTCTGGTAAACCTTGCTCTTCCCCGTGTGCGTGACTTCAGGGGCGTTAATCCGAATTCCTTCGATGGAAGAGGAAATTACGCGCTTGGTATCAAAGAGCAGATTATCTTCCCGGAGATCGAGTATGATAAGATTGACAAGGTAAGAGGTATGGACGTTATCTTCGTTACTACAGCCAAGACAGACGAAGAAGCCCGTGAGTTGTTGAGATTGTTTAACATGCCATTTGCTAAATAGAAGGAGGTAAATTCATGGCTAAGACAGCAATGAAGATCAAACAGCAACGCAAACCTAAATTCTCCACAAGAGAGTATAATCGTTGTAAAATTTGTGGTCGTCCACATGCTTATTTAAGAAAATACGGAATTTGCAGAATTTGCTTCCGTGAGTTAGCATATAAAGGTCAGATTCCCGGCGTAAAGAAAGCAAGCTGGTAAAACAACAAATAGAGTTTCTAAGGCGTCAAAGAACGCCGCCTAAGAAACACTAAATTTTGTTGGGAAGAATGGCGCTGGCGCTTACATTCTTCCGGTGTATTGAAACAGGATAGATGGCTGAGAAATGCGATTAATGATATAAGGAGGAAAAATCATGACAATGAGCGATCCTATTGCAGATATGCTTACAAGAATCCGCAATGCAAATACTGCAAAACATGATACAGTTGATGTACCCTCATCCAAGATGAAACTGGCGATTGCGCAGATTCTTCTGGACGAAGGATATATAAGAAAGTTTGATGTGATCGACAACGGCAGCTTCAAGACAATTCATATTACATTGAAATACGGTGAGGACAAGAACGATAAGATCATTTCCGGTATCAAGAGAATTTCCAAACCGGGACTTCGTGTGTACGCAGGCAAGGAAGAGTTACCGAGAGTTCTCGGAGGACTCGGTATTGCCATCATCTCTACCAATCAGGGTGTCGTAACCGATAAGAAGGCCAGAGAGCTTCAGGTTGGCGGCGAAGTACTTGCGTTCGTTTGGTAGAGGACAGATTTATCTTGTTGTGTAATGTAACAGCAATTTGTTCCGGATTTATATTGGGACATAAAACCGCGTAGGATACGCGGCAAAAATATAAGGAGGTACGGGCATGTCACGTATAGGAAGAATGCCAATCGCGATCCCTGCAGGTGTGACTGTGGAGGTTGCAGAAAATAATAAAGTGACTGTAAAAGGTCCTAAGGGAACACTTGAGAGGGTGCTTCCGTCAGAGATGGAAATCAAAGTAGAAGGCGATCAGGTTGTAGTTTCCAGACCGAATGATTTAAAGAAAATGAAATCTTTCCATGGCTTGACGAGAACATTGATCCACAATATGGTGGTTGGCGTTACAGAGGGCTATGAGAAGAAGCTGGAAGTAAATGGCGTTGGTTACAGAGCGTCCAAGTCAGGTAAGACACTGACATTGAATCTGGGTTACTCTCATCCGGTAGAGATGACAGATCCGGAAGGAATTGAGACTGTCATGGAGGGACAGAATGTAATCATTGTCAAGGGTATTGATAAAGAGAAAGTTGGTCAATTTGCGGCTGAGATCAGGGACAAGAGAAGACCGGAGCCTTACAAGGGCAAGGGTATTAAATATGCTGATGAGACAATTAGACGTAAAGTTGGTAAGACTGGTAAGAAATAACAGATAAGGAGAGTATGAAAATGGTTAGGAAAGAATCAAGACAAGAAGTTCGTGTAAAAAAACACAACAGAATACGTAACCGTTTTAGCGGAACGGCTGAGAGACCACGTCTTTCTGTGTTCAGAAGTAATAATCATATGTATGCTCAAATTATTGACGATACAGTTGGAAATACTTTGGTTTCGGCATCCACTCTTGAGAAAGATGTTAAAGCTGAGCTGGAAAAAACCAATAACGTTGAGGCAGCAGCATATTTAGGAACAGTAATCGCTAAGAGAGCAATTGAGAAAGGCATTAAGACAGTTGTCTTTGACAGAGGTGGCTTTATATACCAGGGTAAGATTGCAGCATTAGCTGATGCGGCCAGAGAAGCTGGCTTAGAATTCTAGGAAGGGAGAAGAAAATCACATGAGACGTACAATCATTGATGTAAGTCAGTTAGAATTGACTGAAAAAGTTGTGACAATCAAACGTGTCACAAAGGTTGTTAAAGGTGGTCGTAACATGCGTTTCACGGCATTGGTAGTAGTCGGCGACGGCAACGGCCATGTTGGTGCAGGCTTAGGCAAAGCAACTGAAATCCCTGAAGCAATTCGTAAAGGTAAGGAAGATGCAATCAAGAATCTGGTTTCTGTTGCACTGGATGATAAAAGCAGTATCACACATGATTTCATCGGTAAATTTGGTTCTGCTTCCGTTCTCTTAAAGAGAGCTCCAGAAGGTACCGGTATTATCGCCGGAGGTCCTGCCCGTGTTGTATGTGAGCTTGCAGGTATCAAGAATATCCGTACGAAGTCTTTGGGTTCCAATAATAAGCAGAATGTTGTACTTGCTACAATCGCGGGCTTAAGCCAGTTAAAGACTCCTGAAGAAGTAGCTAAGAACCGTGGCAAGGCAGTAGAAGAGGTACGTGCATAAGTCATAGGCGGTTATGCAACAGCCCGGACGGGGATTTACTGTTGCAAGGTTAGTATAGTAAACGAAATTTTCAATGTCGTTAACTATTGAAGATTTAGGAGGAAAAAGAGATGGCAGCAAATAATGAAACAGGTAAGAAATTAAAGATTACTTTAGTTAAGTCTACCATTGGCCAGGTTCCCAAGAACAGGGCAACAGTTGCGGCTATGGGTCTTCGGAAGATCAATCAGACAGTGGAACTGCCTGACAATGCTTCCACCAGAGGACAGATCCAGAGAGTAAGACATATGGTAAAAGTAGAAGAAGTATAGATGAAGGAGGTGTCACAATGGAATTATCAAATTTAAGACCTGCTGCTGGGTCAGTACAGAGTGATAATTTTAGAAGAGGTCGTGGACACGGTTCAGGCAATGGCAAGACGGCCGGTAAGGGACACAAGGGCCAGAAGGCTCGTTCCGGAGCGCCGAGACCGGGCTTTGAAGGTGGTCAGATGCCATTATACAGACGTCTTCCTAAGAGAGGCTTTAAATGCAGAAACTCTAAGGAGATCGTTGCAATTAATTTAGGCGCACTTGAAGTATTTGACAATGGCGCAACAGTTGATGTTGATGCGTTGATCGAAAAAGGGATTGTTAAACATCCGCGCGATGGTGTTAAGATTCTTGGAAACGGAGAACTTACCAAAAAACTCGATGTGAAGGTGGGCGCCTTCAGTGCATCTGCTAAAGAGAAGATCGAGGCGCTTGGTGGAACAGCAGAGGTGATTTAATGTTTAAAACCTTAAAGAATGCGTTTAAAATCAAGGAGATTAGAAAGAAGCTTTTGTTTACATTCCTGATGCTGGTTGTGATCCGGTTAGGATCACAGCTTCCGGCTCCGGGCATTAATACGGGTTTCTTTGCGAATTGGTTTGAGCAGCAGGCACATACAGGCGATGCTTTCAATTTCTTTGATGCTTTTACGGGTGGATCATTCATGCGTATGTCTATTCTGGCATTGAATATTACACCATATATCACGTCATCTATTATTATGCAGCTTATGACGATCGCAATTCCGAAATTGGAAGAGATGCAGCGAGAAGGCGCTGACGGAAGGAAGAAAATAGCGTCCATTACGAGGTATGTTACGGTGGCGCTTGCTCTGATCGAGTCGAGCGCTATGGCGATTGGTTTCGGGCGCCAGGGACTTCTCATTACGTACAATGTGTTCAGTGTCATTACGGTCATAGCGGCATTGACAGCCGGAAGTGCTTTCCTGATGTGGATCGGCGAGCGTATTACGGAGAATGGAGTCGGTAACGGTATTTCTATTGTGCTGACAATTAACATTTTGTCACGTGTTCCGCAGGATATTACATTACTTTTCCAGCAGTTTGTGATCGGCAGGTCAATTGCCAAAGGTGTTGTGGCAGCAATCATTATTATTGCGGTTATTCTACTGATGGTAGTGCTTGTCATCATCCTGAATGACGGCGTGCGCAGGATTCCTGTACAGTATGCCAAGAAGGTGCAGGGCAGGAAAATGGTTGGCGGACAAACTACCAATCTTCCGTTAAAGGTGAATACGGCAGGAGTTATTCCAGTTATTTTTGCATCTTCTCTGATGCAGCTTCCGGGGATTATCTGTTCCGTCTTCAACATTGGTACTTCGGGAGTATGGAGCAACATACTGATGGGAATGAATTCCAATTATTGGTGTGACCCGGAGCGTCCGGTATATTCCATCGGTTTGGTTGTATATATTGCACTGGTTATTCTCTTTGCGTATTTCTATACATCCATTACCTTCAATCCGATAGAGATTGCAGAGAATATGAAGAAGCAGGGTGGCTTCATCCCGGGAATCAGACCTGGTAAGCCAACCAGTGAATATCTCACTAAGGTGCTCAACCGCATTATCTTCATCGGTGCAGTCGGACTTACGATCGTATGCGTCGTTCCGTATTTCTTCAACGGTATTTTTGGCGCCAGCGTATCATTCGGTGGAACGAGCCTGATTATTATTGTCAGCGTTGTTCTTGAGACGATTAAACAGATCGAATCCCAGATGATGGTTCGTAATTATAAGGGATTTTTAAACGACTAACGAATATGGAAAGGGACGGGCAGGGTGACTGAGACGTCCCTTTCTTGTAAAACCCTGTTTTTCAGGTAATGTTTGTGCCGCTGATGGCGGTGTGGAGGTGCAAGTATGAAGATTATAATGTTGGGAGCTCCTGGGGCCGGTAAGGGA
>CAYXKS010000144.1:0-8334 GCA_964465725.1 uncultured Bacteroides sp.
ACTACTACATAATGTCAGACGCGTCCGGCTTAACCAAATAACATTCTCTCAATCCTCAACTTCACTCTGCCGCACCCCTACATCCCTATTACCAACCTCTCCAGTTCCCCAAAACTCTCCGCCATATTGATACTCCGCCGCATCCTGGCCGAATCAGGCATTCCAAATGTGTACCAGGAAACATGCTTGCGCATTTCCCGGATTCCCGTATACTCGCCTTTGCATTCTAACTGCAGCCTTGCATGCCTGAGAATCGTCGCCTTGATCTCTTCTTTATCCGGCCTGGGCATCACTGTGCCGTCCCTCAGATAAGAGATAATCTGTCTGAAAATCCATGGATTTCCCCTGGCAGCGCGGCCCACCATAACACCGTCGCATCCGGTCTGTTCAAGCATCGCTTTCGCGCTTGCTCCGTCCGTGACATCTCCGTTTCCGATCACCGGAATCGAAAGATTACTCTTGACCCTGGCAATAATCTCCCAGTCAGCCCTTCCTGCATAATACTGTTCTCTTGTCCTGCCATGCACCGCCACAGCCGCGGCGCCGGAAGCCTCCGCAATCCGGGCAATCTCCACCGCATTGACACACGTGTCATTAAATCCTTTTCTGATCTTGACAGTTACCGGCTTATTCACGGCTTTCGCCACAGCGCTTACGATCTCTTCCACCAGCTTCGGCTCCTTCATCAGAGCCGAACCCTCCCCGTTGTTGACCACCTTCGGCACAGGGCACCCCATATTGATATCCAGAATGTCAAAGGGCCTGTCCTCAATCTGTCTGGCCATCTCGCCAAGTATCTTTGGGTCAGATCCAAAAAGCTGCAAAGAGACAGGACCTTCTTCGGGATGAATCTCCAGCAGACTTTCCGTATTTTTATTTTTATACATGATTGCCTTCGCGCTGACCATCTCCATGCAGGACAGACCCGCTCCCTGCTCGCTGCACAACAAACGAAAAGGCAGGTCCGTTACGCCTGCCATCGGTGCCAATATAATATTATTGTCTAATGTGACATTTCCTATCGCCAGTTTGTGTAACAAATCGCTCATATTTACACTCCCATGTCTTCCCTGACACATATTCCCGCGAAAAGTCCGGTGTAAGTATCAGTGCATACCTGCACCTTCCCTGAACACCTACCCCTAAATCTCCTCCAACACCGTCTGATCATGAAGGATAAAAACCCTGTAATATAGCTGCAAGGATTCCAACAGTTCCTGCCTGTTCCTGCGGACTTCACCTACCAGAAGGCCGCTGCCAATCTCGTCATAGAGCAAATCGTCCTCTTCCGCATTCGTCTCCAGCGAGATGCTGCCATCCTCCTCGAATACGATCATAAAAATACCGCCCACCTCTTCTGTAAAAAGGACACAGATGACATGGAGTTCTTCTTTGATCGATTCGGGAATTCCTGCAAACTTTTCATTAAAATAATATTTCTGCTCATAGGCATTCGCGCCGCAGAGCACGATCCTCTTATCTTCCATCACACATACCCATACAGTCCGCGCACTGAGACTTCTCCCGCATAGACCGGTATTTTCTCCCCATTTTCTTTCACTACGATCAGCTCTCCCTGGCTGTCAATACCCTCTGATACTCCGGTATACTCCCCCGCCGGGTCCAGCACTCTGACTTGTGCTCCCATATTAAGCAGGTGTTTCTGGTACCGCTCCCGCAGCCCGGACAAATCCAGTGTCTCCAAAAAGGTCTCATAATTTTCTTCAAAACGCATCAATACCTTGTCTAAAAGCTCCGCTCTGTTATACTGCCGTCCGGTTTCTATCCGCAGTGAAGTGGCCGTGGGGCGTATATCCTCCTGAAATTCCTCAGGACTTCCATTATTGACATTGATGCCCGCTCCCACCACGACATACTGTATTTCATCCATCTCTGGCGTCATGGTCATTTCCGTCAACATACCGCAAATTTTCTTTCTGTTCATCACGATGTCATTGGGCCATTTGATCCCCACCTCCGCGCCGGTCGTCTCTTCCACCGCCTCCGCCACGCTAAGCGCCATGACCAACGTAATCATGGACGCCTTATCCGGCACGAAGTCCGGCCTTAACAGAATTGTAAAAGACAGGGATGTTCCGGGCAGAGACTGCCATTGTCTTCCCCTGCGCCCTTTCCCGGCAGTCTGAATATCAGCCACAACCGTGGTGCCATGAGGATCTCCCTCCTCGCCGAAACGCTTCGCGTCGGTGTTGGTGGAACCCGTACTTTCCAGGTAATACAGTTTCCTGCCCGCCCATCTGGTCCTGAGTCTGCTGGCGATTTCACTCCCGGACATCATATCCACAGGCCCTTCCACCAGCCGGTATCCTCTTCCGGAAACCGACTCGATCTGATATCCCTCCTCCTTTAATTGGTTAATCACTTTCCAGACTGCCGTTCTCGTCACACCGAACCGGTCACAGAGCTGCTGCCCTGACACATAGTCTTCACTGTTTCTAAGCAATGTTAAAATGTCTGATTTATCTGTCTTCATATATCTTGCCGCTTTCTGATAACTCCCTGCAATGCTGCCTGTAGCAGTAACACCGAAGGCCAAACTGTTACTCTTAACATCCAATACCATTAAGTTAAGAAAATTATGCCAATACACAATGTCAGGTGCGTCCGGCTTAACATCCGCCATAGACAGCATCCTCATAACTCCCTGAAGCTTTCGGAATTTCCTTACAATCTTACTCTACTTCATAGGCTCCCAGAGTCACAGCCATTACCGCCTTGATCGTATGCATACGGTTTTCCGCCTCGTCAAAAACGATCGACTGCTCCGACTCAAACACCTCGTCCGTAACTTCCATCTCATCAATGCCATACTTCTCATGAATCTCCGCCCCGATGCCCGTGTTCAGATCATGGAACGCCGGCAGACAGTGCATGAATACGGCATCCCTGCCGGCATACTCCATCACCTGACGATTAACCTGATACGGCATCAGATCGCGAAGCCTGCTCTCCCAGACTTCTGCCGGTTCCCCCATGGAAACCCATACATCCGTGTAGATCACATCCGCTCCACCAGCGCCCTCGGCCACATCTTCCGTCATTCTCACGCTGCCGCCTGTCTGCGCCGCAATCTCCTCACAGGTACGCACCAGCTTATCCTCCGGAAAATATGCTTTCGTGGTGCACGCAGTAAAATGCATCCCCATCTTGGCACAGGCCACCATGAGAGAATTACCCATATTATAGCGGGCGTCACCCATGTAAGTCAGCTTGATTCCCTTCAAGTGTCCGAAATGTTCCCTGATCGTCAGAAGGTCTGCCAGCATCTGTGTCGGATGAAACTCATTGGTCAAACCGTTCCACACCGGCACACCGGCATATTCCGCCAGCTGTTCCACGATATCCTGTCCAAAACCGCGATACTCGATTCCTTCATACATACGCCCCAGTACGCGGGCCGTATCTGCGATGCTCTCCTTCTTGCCGATCTGTGATCCCGACGGGTCCAGATAAGTCGTTCCCATTCCAAGATCATGGGCCGCCACCTCGAAGGAGCAGCGTGTCCGCGTGCTTGTCTTCTCGAAAATAAGCGCCACGTTCTTACCCCGATGAATATCTGTCAGTATGCCCTTTCTCTTCTTGTCCTTCAAATCCGCTGCCACATCCAGCATATATGTAATCTCCTCTGGCGTAAAATCCAGAAGTTTTAAGAAATTTCGTCCTGTCAAATTCATAGTAAGCCTCCTGTTCTTATTCTTAATCCATATCGTTTCCAACACAAACACCTGAGCCATAGATGCTCAGTCAAAAATACTCTAAGGAACTGCCACGAAATAATAGGACGGTTCTCTGAACCGTCCCGCATCCGTCAATGACTCGTAACACCTCAACCTCCAGCCTGTCGGCGCAACAGTCCAGCTTTCAGTCTCACTGTTACCGCTCTGTCACGCATCTTTCCATACTTCCTTGACAGAAGCCGCCAATCCTGCTAGTCCCTGAATCTCCGAAGGGATAATAATCTTGGTTGACTTGCCATCAGCCGCTTTCTCGAAGGCTTCCAGGCTCTTGATCTTAAGCACGGACTCATCTGCACCGGCCTCACGGATCATCCGGATACCGTCTGCAGTAGCCTGCTGTACCTTAAGAATCGCCTCTGCCTCACCTTCCGCCTCGCGGATCATCTTCTCTTTCTGCGCCTCTGCCCGTAAGATCGCAGACTGCTTCTCAGCCTCTGCTTCCAGGATCGCAGACTCTTTCTTACCTTCCGCAACCAGGACGGTTGACTTCTTCTCACCTTCCGCCCGGAGAATTGCTTCACGGCGCTCACGCTCAGCCTTCATCTGCTTCTCCATAGCATCCTGGATCGCTGCCGGCGGAATAATATTCTTAAGCTCCACACGGTTAACCTTAATACCCCAAGGGTCTGTCGCAATATCCAGGGATGCTCTCATCTTCGTGTTGATCACTTCTCTGGAAGTCAATGTCTGATCCAACTCCATCTCACCGATAATATTACGCAGCGTTGTGGCTGTCAGATTCTCGATCGCCATAATCGGATTCTCCACACCGTAAGCAAAAAGCTTCGGATCTGTAATCTGGAAAAACACAACCGTATCAATTCTCATCGTTACGTTATCCTTCGTGATCACCGGCTGCGGCGCAAAATCCACAACCTGCTCTTTCAGAATAACTCTTTTCGCCACTCTGTCAAGAAAAGGCACCTTAATGTGAAGGCCCACCGACCAGGTCTGCTGATATGCACCCAGACGCTCCACTACATAGGCATTTGCCTGAGGTACGATCTTGATACAGGATAACAAGATCATTACCAAAAGAATCAAAACTACTACTAACGCAATAAGTCCACCCATCTTAAACCTCTTTTCTCTCTTCGACAATCAACTTCACACCATTGATCCCAAGTATGGTAGTCACTGTGCCAACCGGCAGCCTGACGCCGTCTATACGGGTCCGGGCCGACCACTCCATACCGCCCACATTGACCTGACCGATACCCTGGAGATTATCAATCTCACTGATCACGATCGCCTGACGCCCTACCAGACTCTCCGCATTGGTCCTGACCCTGTCTTTGTTAAAATACTTGACCGCCAGGGGCCTTGTAAAAAACAACAACACGGCAGACACCAGAAGGAACAAAACAACCTGCACGAAAAGCGGTGTATCAAAAACCGCCGCAATCGTCGCGATCAGCGCGCCGCCGGCAAACCAAATGGTAGTGAGTCCCATCGTCAGCAATTCGATCACCACTAACACAACAAGTACGATCAGCCAGAACATTGTCATACTCATACCATCAAAAAAAGCCACAAGCCCTCACTCCTCTCCTCCGTATCCTGCTATATTCCATTATGAACGCAATTACAACAAGATATCTTATCTGCCTGTCAATTATTTTACTATATTATATCCCCTCCTGCAAGTATCATTCTTTTCCATAAAACAAATACTGTTTTTCATAAAAGAAAACAGCCCCGCCGAAAATATAACTCCATACAGTCATAACATGACCTCAGAATCATACTTTCAGCCGAGCGTTCTTTCTCAAATTTCAAACAGATTTTACCATTCTTACCAGAAAACCTGATTATCAATCTGAATTCCTTCATGATTTCCGGCTCTTCTAAAGTGGGTCGCACCACCTACATTCGTCTCTCCGTTGATCGCAGCCCTGGCCGCATCATAACAGCCGTCAGAAATGCTGCCATTCGTGTAAACCCTGGCCACCTTACCATTCAAGGCCGGTGTAAACTGCCCGGACGCAAAAATAACGCCCGAAATAGTATTGGGATAAGCTCCGCTTCGCACACGGTTCATGACAACCGCACCCACAGCCAGCTTGCCGTTGTACGTCTCACTGCCCGCCTCGCACTGAATCAGCGCTGCCAGAAGCCTGGTATCATCGCCGCCCACAACGACAGCCCCTCTGTTAGCCGTCAGCTTCGCCTGCCGCTCAGCCTCCTCCCTTTCACGAATCGCCGCCAGCGTCTCCCCCTCATCAATATGGAAATCCACATCCACATACTCTGCGGAGACATATCCCGTCTCCCCTTCGTAATCAACGCTGATCCATTCATCATCGACGAAATCGATCATCTCCAGTTCATCATCCCCGGCCAGAATTCCAAAAACTTCCGCATCCTTGCTCGGATCTTTCCTGACACGAAGCGTATCTGTCTCTATCATAACGATCAGATTCCCCACGTCATTGGCCATAGCTTCAGCATCTTCTCCAAACAGAAGATACTCATCGCTCGCCCAACCGATCAGGTCGCCGCTCTTAAGACGAGTCCAGCCATCCTTGCGCTCCAATATTCTGCCTCCGCAGTCTCTGTACAATACGCCGACCTTATCGGAATCTTCAGTAGCTTCCGCCCTGACATTCATGGCAACTTGTACATTGACCATCACCAGGTCAGATTCTTCCTCTTTCTGTAAGGCGCCCGCCTCTGACATTTGTGTCAGTTTGTCAATCTCTTTCTTATCGGCTGAATCCACCGTCGGGTCCACAATCTGTGAAATTCCCACACTCAAAGAGTCAAGATATTCCTTCTTGCTGGACGCTTCCGCATCCAGCCGGATCATGGCCGATAAACCCAGACAAAGAATCAGGCTGGCGAACAGAACCAATACCCTTCTGCCTTTCAGCATAAACAGAATCCTCCATCTTTCTCCAAAATTTCTCCATAAAAATAAGATATTACAAATATTACAAAATTGTTAACTCTTAAAGTATGGATAATTTTAGCAAAATGCCTTGTCTTTGTCAAGTTTATGCGACTTGTCCCACTTTTATTCCAAATTTACTGCATAAAAAGTTGTTAATTATTTTGTCACAATTTCTGTGTCTGCTCTATTACAGCCCGCAGAGCATCCATCACCGCGCCACGCATTCCCTTTTCTTCCAAAACACGCACACCCTGTATGGTTGTGCCACCCGGAGAACATACCATATCCTTCAACTCACCCGGATGTTTCCCACTCTCCAATACCAGTTTCGCTGATCCATAGACTGCCTGCGCAGCGAACTCATACGCCTGGGTTCTTGGCATTCCCGCAGCCACTGCCGCATCCGCCATCGCTTCAATAAACATAAACACATACGCCGGAGAACTGCCGCTGACGGCACCCACTGCATCGATCAGGGATTCCGGCACCAGGCTTGCCTTGCCAAAACTCTCCATCAAGCGCAGGCAGAAATCCGTCTCCTCCTTCGACACACGCTCATTGATACAGACGCCGGTACACCCCGCACCGACTATGGCCGGTGTGTTGGGCATACAGCGCACCAACTTTATTCTTCTCTGAAAAGTCTCTTCGATCCAATTCAATGTCTTACCAGCAGCAATGCTGATCACCAGCGTATCTTCACGCATTACATCCCTGATCTCCTCGATCACCGTCTGAAAAAACTGTGGTTTCACGGCAAGAACCAATACATCCGCCTCCTCAGCCACCGCAGTGTTATTGTCCCGTATCCCAATTCCATACGTTATATGTACGGTTTCCAGTGTTTCCCTCGTCTTTGCCGATCCTAGGATGTCCCCCTTCTCTACGATCTCCTTTTGCAGCATACTGCCGATCATAGCTTTCGCCATATTGCCGAGTCCTATAAATCCAATCTTCATTTTGTGTAGTTGCTCCTTTCTAAAATCGCATGTACTATACGTCGTTTTATTAAATCTAGTTTTATTATTTTATCAAAATCACTTTTTTGGTGCAATAATAACGCTTGATATTTTCTATTATTCCATCATTCCCCATTTCTTTTATTTTTTGTTGATTTCGTCATTTTTCCCTATTTCCTGCATAAAACTTGCAAAACAAGACTTGCTCATCCCCAATATAAATTTCCCGAATAGTCGGATAAATACCAAGTATTTCCAAGATTCTAATGAAGATTATTTATTCGGCATAAATAGCATCACATTTTCTCCATGAATTAATTCATGCATTTTTCTCTTACTAAAATCATGCCAAAAAGGCATTCATCCAATTTTATAAATTAATCAAATCACAATTTGATATTTTGATTTTTTTCTTCTTATTTTGTCTTTTCTCATGTAGCATCCATGCTCTGCATACCTCTTTTATTCCTCTTCTATTCCTTTTTTACTTCTCGCCATTCTCTTTAACATACCTCTTACCCTATCATTCCTTCTATGCACTTTCTTTTACTTGAGTCCCATGTTATCCAATGTTATTTATAGTAAACGACATAACAAATTTCTGTTTCCGTCTCTTGTCGAAGCCATATACGAAAGCTTCTACAAGGCCGAAAACGAAATTTTTAATGTCGTTAACTATAGTTAAGCCAGTACACAGCGTCTGGCATTATGTAGTAGTTCTAAG
>CAYXKS010000145.1:0-8324 GCA_964465725.1 uncultured Bacteroides sp.
ATCTTTCGGATGCAGGGGCTTTAGCAAGTAGGCGAACACCTGATTGTCTATTGCCTTATGGGCATATTCAAATTCCGAAAAATCAGTCAGAAGGATCAATATGTATCCGCCTCCGTACCTACACAGATTACCGTCAATTTCTCTCCGCCGCCTGAACTTCCAGAATTATCAGCACTATCCGAAGCCGTATCCGAGCTTGCCGCCGTATCACTGCTCTCCGCACTGTCGGAGCCAGAAGTCGAAGCTGCACCAGAATCTCCGCTGCCACATCCTGCCAGCATGGCGACTCCCATAACTGCAGTCAACATAACCGCTATAATTTTTCTTTTCATCATTTTTCCTCCTACCTTTTTTGATAGGTAAATTCTAGCATATGTTCATTTCACCCAAAAAGTGGGTTTTTATACCTAAAATGTTGAAAAAATTGACTAATTTTCTTCGGGCATTAAAATAATTATTTTTGTTTTATACAAAACATACAAATTTAAAGTTCTTTTTTCTGGCAATATTTCAAAAAAAGAATTTTTTAAAGTATATCTTTTTAATCGCGCACCGGGTTCATTGCTTGCGGGAATAAAAAAGACAGACCAGCTTTTCAAAGCCAATCTGTCCAATACACGCTGTTCGCCTCATGCATGCCTGAATTCTCTCTCGTAATTCTCCTTCAACCGCTCATACTCCTTATTGATCCGCTGGATTGCTTCCTTATCTCCCGCCACGTTATCCGGATGGAATATTTTGATCAGATCCTTATAACGCTTTTTCAGAGCCAGCGGATTGCGGACTCCCTGAAAGAAAACGGAGTCTTCCGTATGGTCGCTATAGATACTATGCTCGTCCAGCAGTTCCTTCTCCGCCGCAAGCCGTGCCCACTCCTTATCAAGACGCCTGCGGTCGATATCAAGCTGCTTAAATCCGTTCTGCAGTATTTCCATCTTTTTCTCGAAGAACTGGTTGTCCTCTTTCAGGCGCTGCCTCTCTCTTGTCACCTTCTGATTCAACACTTTCATCTCGTCCTGGAACTGAAGCTTCTCTTTCAGAAACTGCTCCTGCATATTTTTCAATTCCTTTGCAGCAACCTCGAGACGTATATTTTCCCGAAAAAGCCAGGATTTCAATTCCGAAAGCTCCTCCTCTGAACCGCCGACAAGAATCTCTTCTACTTCTCTCATAACCAAACCCCAATCATACCTGCTCCCTCATGTCTTCCCTGAAACGAATACTCATTTCAACACAAACGCAGGCATTGTCCCATAAATAAAACGCTGCCCATCATCTATCTATAATCATCAAAAATAAGCCTTCATACTACAAAAGGCAAGATACTCAGTCACAACAGAAAAAATTATATCCGATCAACAACAGCAGGACAATAAGAACCAGGCCGATAAACCGGTTCGTCAAAAAAAGCATAAACAGCATGCCCGCTGCAATACAAACCGCCACAAAACCAATCAACTTTTTCATATAATAACCCTGCTTATGCTCTTTTCTTCATTATATGAACAGTATATGCAAATGGTTCCTGTTTTGACTGTCTTGATTCACTGCGCAATCATATATCCTGTCACACTATTCTTCCTCAGGAAATGCGATATCTACAGCCTTATCGTCCTCGATCATCTCTTCTTTGGGCGCGGTAAACTTATCCACAATATCCGGTATCATATCAAGAACCTTCGTGACAGTATCCTGATTCTTGATGTTCACAAGCTTCGTGGAACCGTTCTTGATCACAAGTACCGCACTGGGTGTCATTTTAGCGGAAAATCCACCACCGCCACCGTTCTTCTTATCGGATGCGCTCGCCCCGGCCCCCACGCCGAAACTGATATCTACAAGCGGCAGAATGATTGTATCACCGATCTGTGTCGCATCACCCACTACCGTCTTCGTGCCAATCACTGCATTCATACCCTTCATCAAAGATTCAATCACACCAGAGAAATTATTATCTGCCATTTATACAGCCTCCTTCTTAAACAGCTTGATTAATGCCTTTATATCCTTATTCCTGTAAACCTTCAACGCAATCCTGAGAAAAGTAAACGCCCTGATCTTACCTTTCAGATACAGCTGCCCCTCTATCCTCGAACGATCAAAATCACCCACCACCCTGACATGCTGCCCGATCCACGGATACATCATGCCATAGACGGCAAGAATCTCTCCTGTAGACGCTGGGTCATCCATTCCAATAATCAGGTCTGCCTCGAACTTATCCGGCTTTAATACTCTTAAGATGACTCCGATCTGCTCTTTGCACAATGACCAGGATCCTCTGAAAGCATCACTCTGCAGCACTTCACAATAATACTTTATAGTATCTGACGTAGACTTTATTTTATCACAGAACCGTCGGATTGTGTACCGTATATTTTTCAGCGATTCATGTATTTTTTCCAAAATCTGCTTTATTTTACTCATGAAGTCCTGTATTTTGCGGAAAATGCGGTGAAAAAGCCCACCAGCTTCCTCCGGGTCCGATTCTGTCGCGGCTTCCTTTTGATTTTCATCTCCGGACGTTTCATCCATCGAGTTTCCGGCTGACTCTCTGTTGTCATTGCCGACAACCTTTCCTGCCAAGCTTCCAGCAGTTTCTCTGCCTGTATTACTCACTGGTCCTCCTGTTAAGTTCCCAGCTGCTTCTCCGTATACATTACTCTCTGCCTTAACAGCCAGGTTTCCAGCAGCCTCACCGCCCGTATTACCTTCTGTCTCTTTTGCTAAGCTTCCATCAGCTTCTTTACCTGAGAGTCCCTGAACTCCTGAATCCTTTTCTTTGTTCTGCTTCTTTTTGCCATTCTGCTTCTTATGGCCAGCTTTTTTCTCTTTCTTCTCAGCTTCCGGTATTCTGAAAAGCGTAAACAGAAATATCCTGACCCTGACATACACTTTCGCTGGATAACATACCAAGATATTGACCAGATGCAAGAGCCATGTAACCTTCGCCCGGATCACGACCGGCGGATTTCCTTCGGCCTCTTCTCTTGTCACCTCAATCCGGTATCGGACCGGCACGAAAAGCGCACAGCAGACAGCAAGAAGTACGAGCCCCAGAATGCAAAGCAGAACAATGCCTATGATTTTTAAAATGAGTAAAATAATATGTAACATATACTTTTACGATACTTTCTCATATTCTGTCCGGGAAAAGATATGCAACCAAATCCACATTACCCGTCTTGCACAAAGCCTCATCCGCAATCCGGCAGATAATCTCATAAGCTTCATCCTTATTGCCCGCGATACCGATCACATAGGGCGGATGCTCCTTATAAAAGCGCTGCTGAAACATCCCACAATGATAGATTGCCAGTTGTCTGCTCTCTTTCATGTAAGCGATCACATATACATTCTGGAGTTTTGCATGTCTTTTCAGTTTCCTCCGGGTTCTCTCCGGATTTTTAATAGTATCCCCTATATAAAGATTTTTATAAAATTTCATGAACTTTCCTGATAAAATATATTCTCCGCGTCATTTACAAATCCAAAAACCATTCTACCATACTTTCAAAGAATAAAATAGGCGTAAAACTTTAACTTTCTATTAATTATGTCTTACCGTACCAGAGATCCTTCTTTTTCATATCAAGGTAGATTTCATATCCCTGCTCCAAAATCTGCTTTTCATTCGGAAACTTCAGCAGATGATAAGCCTCATGATATTTATAGTAACCGGAATCCGTAAAATATTCCTCCCGCTGAGGTTTACTGTAATAACTATCGGCGATCATCAGATACCAGTGCACCTCTTTAGATACCATATCCTCAGGAACAACAAATGTATACTGACTCTTTCCGATATACTTCATAATAGAAGCCTGTACGCCGGACTCTTCTGACACTTCCCTGAGCGCCGTCTGCGCATGGGTCTCACCCTCTTCCACCGTTCCCTTGGGTAGAACCCATCCCTCATATTTATTATGCAAATGTTTATACAATACAAGGATCTTCCCCCGAAAGATCACAACGCCCCCGCTGCTCACAGCCTCAATCATAACTTACTCCATTCATACTTGCACCTCATGTCTTTCCAGACACAAACGTTCCGTGAAAAGTACGGTGCAAGTAACAGATGCACACACGCAGACGAGCTGCGTGGCGCGTATACGCTCAGCGCAGTAAATGCGCAGAGCTGTTACTTTAAGTGTTCTTTTTATACTTGTTATTCGCCAAAATACTCGTTAAAGAGCCTTCTGGCGATCGGCACCGCATAGTCTCCGCCGGAACCGGCGCCTTCGATAATGATCGTAACACACACTTCCGGTTCCTCCGCCGGGGCAAAGCCCGTAAACCACGCATGTGACTCCGTTTTCACATTGCTGTATTCCGCAGAACCTGTCTTACCTGCCGCCGTATATTTAAGTCCGGACAGCTTCGTGCCCGTACCGGTCTCCACAACTTCCCTCATCAGCTCCGTCAGCGCTGCCGCCTCTTCCTCGGACATCAGTCTCTTAAACGAATCAGGACTGAACTGTTTGATAATATTCCCCTCATTGTTTTTCACATAATCCACCATATAAGGCTTCATAAGCATTCCTTTATTCGCAATGGCGCAGGTAATCATATTCAGATGAAGCGGCGTGATCTGAGTGGTCCCCTGTCCGATCGCCGCCTGCATAATATCCGAATCAGACGTTTCCTCACTGACCGTAAGCTTACTTTTGTTATAGGCAAAAGATACCGGCAGTTCCTGATTAAACAGAAGGTCCGTCAAAGTATCGTTAAACCGCGTCCGGTCAAGTTGCATGCCGATATTCGCAAAGGAAGCATTACAGGATTTGGCAAAGGATTTGGCGAAATCCTCATATCCATGCACCGATCCGTGATAGCAGTTGATCGTGTCCTGTCCGAAAGTGTATTTGCCGTTACACTGATAAGTATACTGGTTGTAGGTATCCGGATTTTCTCGTATATATTCCAGCGCCGTGACAATCTTAAACGTAGATCCCGGCGGATACAGTCCCTGTGTGACACGATTTAAAAGAACCGTACTGTCTTTATCATTGATCAGCTCGTCCCATATATCATCGATTTCATTAGGATTATAATCCGGCTTCGAGACCATGGCAAGTATTTTTCCTGTGGAAGGCTCTGAGACAATGATTGCCCCTTTATAGACGCCGAGAGACTGAAACGCTACCTCCTGCATCCCCACATCCAGCGTCGTTACAACGCTGTCACCCGGATATTTTACCCCTGCCACGTCACTCGCTACCTTATCTGACAGTTTGGCATTGGAATTGATCAGATAATAATTGGCAGACGCCTCTATTCCAAATTTTCCATTGGAAGCGTATCCCACGGCATGTGCAAACAAGTTGTCGTAAGGGTACACCCTTGTTTCTTTATCATTTTCATCTGTCTGTGTCTCTGCAAGAACCTGTCCGCCCGACGCATAGATAGTTCCTCTCGTATTCTGCGATATCAGAATCTCCTGCCGGCCATTATAACTGTTGTTGATCAGTTCCTGCTGGTTGGTGATGGCATAATAACAGGTGTAGCCCATCATGCACAGGAATACAGCAACGAAAAGCCAGGTGACCGCAAGAATCTGTTTATTCCTCTTCTTCCTCTTCTGATTCCTCTTCGACGGCCCTCTGTTTTGTCCGCCGTCTTCTCTTCTTCTTGACACGATTTGCTCCCTCTTCCTGTTGGATAATATACAATCCTTCTATGATAAAAAACATCACAAGCGTGGTCAGCACAGAACTGCCTCCATAGCTGATAAACGGCAGTGTAACGCCTGTCATGGGAATAAACTTCGTACCGCCTCCGATCGTCAAAAAAACCTGGAATATATAGGTGACGCCGAGGCCGAATGCGATCAACTGATAAAACTTGTCCTTCAGACGTACGGATATATCCATAAACATAATGAAACTGCTGATACATACCAGAATCATACACATGGAGAAAAGAATACCCAATTCCTCCGCCACCGCGGAAAATACGAAATCCGCTTCCACAAAGGGGATGGAATTCGGCGTTCCGCGAAACAGCCCCAGGCCAAACCATCCGCCGCTGCTGATAGCGAATAATGATTGCGTGATCTGGTATCCTGCATCATCGATGCAGCTAAAAGGGTCTTTCCACGCCTGGACACGCACCTGTACATGGGTAAAAAGCTGCCATGCCAAGACCGCTGCGCCGCATCCTCCGACACTGCCAAGCAAAAGGTAGATCCATTTTCCTGTAGCTATAAAGACCATCATTACATAAACGATAAAGAAAATCAATGCGCTTCCCAGGTCTCTGGATGCCACCAGAATCAACACATGGATTCCTGCAAGCACCGCCGTCAGTATAACGCGCGGCAGTGTGTTGGACTCATAGAGCGCGCTGGCCAAGAAGAAGACAAACACAATCTTGACAAATTCTGAGGGCTGAAATGTCACGCCCGCAATAGAGTAAGATATCTTAGAGCCATAAGTCGTTGCCCCAAGGATCAGCACGATTCCCAGCGCCACAATGCCAACTGCCGCATAAACCCATGTAAGACTTTTGAGAAACTTAAGCTTATGGATGAAAAACGGGATCAGCATCCCCGCCACGATCGAGACCGTCACGATGAAAAACTGCTTGATTGCCTTTTCAAAGGACAACCTTGTCAGAATCACAAAGCCAATACTGAGCAGTAGGCACATATTGTTGATAACAAGCCTGTTTCCCTTAGGATAGACCATGCGAAAAAGCATCGTCGTGGCAAACAGCAGAATCTGCTGCAGCACATAGAAGAAAAGATATTCTATATTGCCTGTCTCGAAGCATATGACGAGAAAGCACGAAAAATGCACCAGAAACATTAAAAGATTCTGGCGGACATAAATGCCACTACGTTTCTCCTCGTCCTGAAACCGGAAGACAAGAAAACATTCCAATGTATAAAGAGCCATAAACAGAGTAATAAAATACTTAGAAAGCTCTGTGATATATATTTCCATCAATGATTATTCCACGCCTCTTTTCAAATGTCCCGTCGTATAGGATACAAACGGAAATTCATCGCCTGTCAGAATCTGTTGGCACTCGCCTGCAGTCTCCACAGTAAAATCATAACGTCTCACCGCTGCTCCAACCTTTTGAACCACATTCTTCTGTGTGTGTAAAGAATAAGGAACAGAATTATAGATGATATTATAGCAGTGTATACAATTAATTTCCACAGGAAAAGTAACTTCATAGCGGTCCCTCAGATACATCGACCCTTTTTTCATCGCATGCCCCGTGCACTGACCCGCAGTTTTTCTGATACAGTTAGCAGTGATCATCATGGGAATCCTGCCGTATACAATCATCGCGGCACACATTCCCATATCATTTCCATAGCCGGCCAATCTTCCCGCTTCCTTCCGGTTCAGTTCATAGGGCAGTGTATACTCACTGACATAGTGTGCCCAGAAACGAAGACCTTCAGCATTGAAACAGTACAATCCGGCATCCAAAACAATTTCGTAATGGATATCGTGCATATTATGGGTATTGATTCTGCGTATATATGCCACCTCTTCGTAACACCGAGTCAAAAATCCCTTAACAGGATTCTCTATGCCCGAAAGATAATCATTCTCCGTCACTTTTGTCAGCTGCTCAATATAACCTGCATCCCTGGTTCGAATAATATAGGGAAGTGCAATATAATACTCGACTTCCGGCCCGCTTCTCATACATTGTGCTACCTGTTGGTGTTCTGTAAGATATAAATTACTGTCAATATAGATCCTGCGGCATTCAGTATGTGTATTGGAATACTGTACCGCGACGGATAACTGCTCCAAGGTAGACACAAGTATATCCACATAGCCTTCAACAGGCACTTCCTTATTACCAATTTCCTTATTATCACTATCAGATAAAGCGGTTTCGGGCGGTCTGCTATTATCTGCCATATCAAATGTAGCTGGTTCATCCGATAAATTTGACTTATCTGATATACTCGATTTATATAATAAATTCGGCTTATCTGATATATTCAATTTATATGATATATCTGATTTATCGTGTATGTTTGTTCTATTTGGTATATTTATATTATTCGATATATCCGGCCTGATATCGACCGCTACAGTTCCAGTGACTGACTCGGTCGGTTTTGTGTATAAAAAACTCCTTTCAATAATCTTCATCCTTTTCTGAATATACTCCGTCTCAAAGGCCTCCACTCCCTCCCGACGAAGTTCATTTAAAGCCCGCACAGGAAGGAATACATCATCTTCCATCTCTATTTCACAGTCAGAAACGGTTACACAATAATTGCCCGTTTTCTGGAAACGCTTCCGGACGTCATCTCGCTGCAACGGCGCTTTCTGCGCACTTTCAAC
>CAYXKS010000146.1:0-8304 GCA_964465725.1 uncultured Bacteroides sp.
CCATAACGAAATAACTTGACATATGTATTCGGCAAGTGTAGAATATAAACAACATATTCGGCAAATGCAGAATAACAGAACAAAATGGAGGCACAGATGAAAAGACTACCGGATTCAGAATTGGAAATTATGATGATTATATGGGATTTAGACAAGCCGGTTACGCGGTTTGAGATTGAGGTACAGATGGATCAGAACAGGAAGCTTTCACCAACGACGATCCTTTCTTTTCTGTCAAGGTTACAGGAGAAAGGATTTCTTGATGTGCAGAAATCGGGTAAGAATAATGTATATATTGCTCTGGTTGACAAAGAAAAATATCTGCAGGCAGAGAGCAGAAGTATTTTAAAGCGCATTTACAAGAATTCCGCCAGAAACTTTATCGCCGCGCTCTATGACGGCGACAGTCTTTCTGATGAGGAACTGAAGGAATTGGAAGATTATATCAGTGAGAAAAGAAAGGAACGGAAGAAGTGAAATACTCTGCAGCGGGCTACGGGGTATTTCACCCTCGCGGCAGTCGCCAAATGCTCATGTAAAATGGTCATTTGGCTCGTTGCTCGCGGGAATAAAGATGCCTGCCAGGGAGGTTGAATCGCAGGGAGTGAAATGAAATGGGCAGAATGATATTCGATATACTGGAAACAAATATTGTGGTATCTGTCGGAGCCGTTTTTTTGTGTCTGTTTGCGGACAGACTGCGCAGACGATATGGGGCGGCTGTATTTTTTCGTGCGCGTGGCTGGTTTTGCTCGTCAGTTTTGGAGTGATGTCATTTTTCTGCTGCCTGTTACTGCTTACGGCCAATTTATTCATGGGCAATTATTGTGCTTATCAGCACAATGTCTATGTCTTGAAGCATTGGAAATATGGGACATTTTCAAATGAAAGAAACAGGAATCTGCATTGTTATGTGGATTCCTGTTTCCTGTTGATATATTTTTATTCAATAATTATAGAGAATACTATCTTGTTATATGGATCAGCCCAGTAAGAACCTCCATATATTCCCATAATATTGCTTTCCTCCCATTTGTTAAAGGAAGCTTTCAACCCCTTTTTCAAATGTTTCTGCAAAACTTCCGCCATCTTCTGATAGCAGTTTTCCTGCTTATCGTCTGTTACCCAGAAATCCATTCGTGCGCCTTTCTCCTTTTTAAGGCACCGGATCATTTCACATGCCTGCATAAAGGTAGGCGCTCCGGTGCCCTGCATCATAAAGATGTCCACAATATTATCTGCAAGGGGGAATTTCTGCGTGTTCCAATTCTGAAAATGGATCAACATCGGGATCGCTTCACTCTTCCTCTGAGAATTATTGTATCTCCCATTAAAGTTCAAAGCGCCTTTATTTCCTGAATGAATTACACCTTCTGTAAAGCACCCTTCGCCGCCCACATCTATGATCAGCGGTTTGCCGCCTTTAATCTGGTTTTTCGTTATCTGATGCAGTGACGCAGCTGACATATTTTCGTTATTGCTTTTGAATATGGTTATATAGAAGTTCAGAACATCTGTGTCCACTTTATAAAAAGTTTTTGAACTATCTGGAATGCACGGCTTGTATTTCTCCTCGCCCACATTATTATATACGCCCACGGTTCCGGCAGGTGCATCCCCCCAGTGCAGCTCTTTATTCACTTCTTTTTGCAGCTCGTTCCTGATATCGTCTACGCTGCCGCCTTTACGTAAGACTTTAACGATAATGCCGATTGCAACGCATATTCCCAACACTACCGCCGCAGCTACTCCATATGGTCCCAATGTTAACAGGAAATCTTCTATCTGCCACCACCAATAGATCGCCAGAGCGTTTTTTGCACCGCCAGCTATTGGATCTGCCGCACTGGGGTCCTGGTCTACAATTTCCATTTGGTACACCGGCCGTAAAAATACCGGCAGCTTGCTTTCACCCAGTGGGAAACCGCTTGCTTCGAACTGATCTTCTATACCCGCAGGGAGGCCGGCGGTAACCGTCTGCACATCCAGGCATATCCTGGCGTTTGACTGCATACAGATATGAAGCCGATAGTTCCGTTCGCCTGAATTTTCCTCGTACAACTGGTAAAAATTCCCTTGATAATTCCTGATGCGGCACTGAGGCGTGTCAGATTCCGGAATCTTTTTCCCGGAACTGTCATACAAAACAGCTGCCACATCTGAAGGCATCGCAACCTGTCCGGCACCGCCGCTGATAGACGCGCAAAACAGTTTACAGCCTGTGGGGGCATGGACATCCACCATGGCGTTCACCCACGTTCCATTCCGCGGCGCCTGTGGTCCGTCCTGCGTATACAGGCACATTGCCTGCAGTCCTTCTGGCATCTCAAGCCGCTTTTCTGTCCAGGTTCCTTGTGTGGGTGCACCGTCTATCCGGCTGTAATACAATACAATTCCTGCTATGCAGCAAGCGGCAGCTGGGTTATAATACCCCGTTGTCCCGCCAATAGCGGCAAGGGCATACCCTTCTGGCATACGAAACTCTACGCTCTTTGCGCCATCCTTGTACTCTGACCAGGAATGGAACGCATAGGTTTTCCCTTTTGTCGTCCTGACTTCAAAATCCCTGATCATATGTTCGGAACACCCAAAGGGTATATAGGTGAGGCTGGCAGAAACAATATATTCCCCAGGTGAAAAATCAAAGCTTACATAGCCGCCTGGCATGCTTCCCCCATGCTGAGGCATTGCCTTCTCCTTATACTCTACCTGTATCTTATCCAAAAACTGCCCATACCAGATATGTATGGATTTAGGAAAAGACTTCCTGTCTTTCTGGTATAACTCCCAATAGTCTGGGAAATCGCTCCAGGATTCCCCCTTATCCGCCAACAGGTCATGACTGTAAATATACTCCATATGCTTCCTCCTTCGCTTTTATAGTTATATTTTTATAAATGTGTCCGCAGATGCATCATCGATCAGTTAGTATGAAAAAGACGAAAAGATTTTCTAAGGCGTCAAGTATGTTTTCACTTTCTCTGTTAAATTAACTATAAATGAAGTTCCAAATATTTGCAATATTTCTGTTTTGCAAACACTTGCATTTCAATCGACTCATATGCAAAATATTGCACGATTTAATCAGGTATGATAATATAACTCCAGGCAAAGAAGCATTTCTTGGATTCTTACGGTATCTGTCGCAGAATTACCTGCAAAACTCCTTGCTTACAACTGAATAACCGCAGGGAGGAAATGATGGAAATAATCTCTCTGACTGACTAAAAGAGGAAGGAGAGGATCATTTTGCCCGGTTAACGCAGCTGCTGATGGAGGTAAAAAGGAGCGGGGACCTGAGCAGGGCAATTACTGACAGGGCATATCGGGAACGGTCTTTCGGACGGGTAACAGAAAGAATTGGAAGACTATATTAGTCTGTAAAGAGAGGAACGGAAGAAACGGAATTGTTTGATAAGAAGAAAAAAGAGGCTGTAACTACATTAGGAATTGCAGCAGTGATTATGATACTTGCGGGATGCGGAGGTAAAAATATACAGAACCGGGCGGAACAGGAAGAGCCAGATGCTATTTCGCAGTTACAGCAGAATATGGAAGAGGGAGACCTGGTGGGAGGAGTCCCGTCGGAGCAGGCAGAGCAGTCAGGACAAACGGACGGGTCAGGGAGGCTGAATCAGCAGGAGCAACCGGAAGAGGCAGAACAGCCAGCAGGAACAGAACGGCCAGAAGGAGCAGGACAATCGGAAAAGCTACCAGATGAAGCAGCCAGTGCTCAGGCACAGGACAAATTGGATGCGGACAGAATCATAGAAGAGCAGTCATTTCCAGTGGAGTTAAATGACTGGGGCCAGGTAAGGTTTGTGTCATATGAACCCGAATCTTCGAAAAGGGATATGCGGGAAGATGTATCTTTTTATTTGTTAAAAGATGAAGAGATTTTGTACCAGTTTCCGTATATCGGCACGGATCATGTCAGTGATGATGGATTTTTCTATGATGTGAAGTTTATCATGTTTACGGATACAAACGCTGATGCGAGGGAAGATGTGGTCATAGGAGCGGAGTATATGACGGGTATCGGACCGCAGGGCGCGCTTCCACATACAGTGGTGCGGATCTATGAAGATTGCGGGAATTATTTTTCTTATAATGAAGGGCTCAGCGATAAAATAAACGATTACCTTCCGTGGGAAAGCAATGTGCTGGCAAAAGATATCAAAAGGCTGTTGCAGTTGACAAACGGGAATGAGCCGCTTACAGATTACGGGAGCTATACGGGAAAATGGAGTGTAGACCCTGGATATATTGCGGCATACGAGGACCCTGTGCCCGAGAGCAGCAATGAGCTGACATGCAGCATCAGCAATGGCAATGAATTCCGTGGAAGCCTTTTTACGGAACAGGGAACGACGGAGAGATTCGCGTCGGTGGAAGATATTGCCGGCACGATTCAAAACGGAGAACTGTTTTATGAATTTACGGATGACGGATGGGGCGGAACGGGAACGCTTCATATTATGTTTCTTCCCAATCAGATCAATGTGGAAGTCCTGGATTACCAGATGGCGGAGGAAAATGTAAGCGGGTATGGAATATCGGGCATCTATGAGATGACAATAAGGGAATAAAATGCTATAGTTAACGACATTAGAAATTTCGTTTTCAGTCTAGCAGAAGCTTCCGTATATGGCTTCTGCTAGAGCTGGAAACAGAAATTTATTATGTCGTTTACTATAGGTATCACCTGACAGCCGTTTTTCCCTGTTGCTTCTTCATTTTTTTGAGAAAATCGACTGAAAACGGCAGATACGGCTCCAACGCTTTCAAATACTTACGGGAAAAGAATTGTTGATTCATGGCTGCCGTCAGGAGAGAGATTCCCACACAGTTTTTCTGCACGAATATTTTTAGTCCTGGATTGACTGGCTCGAATTCCTGAATCACATTCCATGTGAACCAGAGCAGCTGGTTTGTACATTGTTCCAGCTCCTGTTGGCGTGCGCTTTCCGTCATCAGTGTGTGACTGCCCGACTTTCTGTCTTCTTCTATATCTTGCAGGTCATCCACTAACTGAAGCAGAAATCCGAATTTCAAATAAAAGCTTTCTTCGTACTCTGTCCATTTTGATGTTGAAAAGAGATAATCCGCCAGTACGGAAGTACTTCCTTTTCGCATGGAAATTTCCAGAATCTGTTCTTTTGCTAAATTTGTCTTTTGTTGTCTGATACTGTCATTCTGAGCTTCCAGCAGCAGTAACAATGTGTCTGCTATTTTCTTCTTTGCAAAGCCTTCATATGTATCCAGAATCATGTCTAAAAGACGACAGGTTTTCTCCTCCAATGAATTTTGAGGCGTTACGGATTCTTCTTTTAATTTGAGAGCGATCATGCGATTATATCGTTCCTTCTCGTGCCTGGAAATTTGTTTGTCATCGATATAATTGTCGGTGTAAGGGTAGAGCAGGCTGTATGCAAGAACAGGATTTGCAGCGTTTTGCTCTTTTCCCTGCATATCTACGATCATGGCATAGATAAAGTAATTGCGCAGAGCCTGCCATATCTGAGAAGAGTTCAATGTTTCGTCAAACGCGCGTACTTTGTCGATGAAATGCCTGGTCTCACGTTTAAACGAATTGAGCAGTTCAGAGCTCATCCAGTTGGAGAGAGAAAGTATCTTCTCTCTTTTAAAGAAATCCATGAAATCCAGTTCCAATTCCTGCTCGAGTTCTTGCTCCCATGCAGCCTGTTGATCTTTCTCTTTCGGTCTTTGGCGCAGTTTCTTTTGTATTTTCTGGGAAAATTCCTGGACAAGCGCCTCGTTTTCTCTTTTCTGTGAGGGCTCTGTTTTCGGGAAGATATCAGGGTTTTCCTCCAGAAAATCAGGAAAACGATTCGGTTGTCTGTCCCATGCCAGGTTGATTTGTCTTATCGATGTCATTGTCTTTTGCTCTCCCAAGAATTGTTGGCTCTTGTTATAGTTAACGGTATGAAGTGAACTTAACTTAACCCCAACCCAGAATGATTCTTATCCAGCTGTTCTTCCGTCTTTTTCTTGAATTATAGTGTATACTATGGGGAAGTTCAAGTTTTGCTTTACTTTTGGGCCCTTTTGAGTAATAGTGAAATCGAAGTCTGAACTGTTACTCTTATACATTTATTTCTGAACTTCAGTATTGTATGCCGGTTAAAAGCAGATTATAATTATAACAGCAAAGCAAAATAACCTTCTGCTTGTAAAGGGAACTTCTATCAGAATGCTGCGTTAAAATGGAAGTAAAAGAAATTGTGACGGAGGGAAAAGAATGCGGCGTTATTTCAACACGGAGGGGCACTGCGACCCGGAGTTTCATTATATGGTAAGGCTTGATGACAGGCTGGAGAGGGTGAGGCGGCAGTTAATCGACAGGGGAAAGTATTTTACCATCAACAGGGGCAGGCAGTACGGCAAGACCACGACCCTTATGGCACTTGCGGAGTATCTCAGAGAAGATTATATCGTTCTTGCAATGGACTTCCAGTTATTGGGGAGTGCAAATTTTAACAGCGAGCAAACGTTTGTAACATCTTTTATTGAATGTCTGGAGGATATTTTCGATGAACAGGATGTACTTGCGGACAAGATAGATCAGGAGACGGTTCAGGACATGATTTTCCTGAAAAAGTTGGAGGACAGGACACTGGACAAATTGTTCCGTTGCCTGAGCAGGATGTGCAGGGCAGCGGAACAGCCGGTTATTTTGATGATCGACGAGGTGGACGCTGCGTCCAACTATCAGGTATTTCTTGATTTCCTCGCAATGCTTAGAGGATATTATCTTAAGAGGAAAACAATGCCAATCTTCCATTCCGTGATTCTTGCCAGCGTTTACGATATCAAGAACCTCAAATTGAAGCTGCGTCCGCAGGAGGAACGGCAGTATAACAGTCCGTGGAATATTGCGGCTGATTTCACGGTTGAGATGGATTTTATGCCGAAGGATATCGCGACGATGCTGCGGGAATATGAGGGCGACTGCCATACGGGAATGGACATTGATATGATTAGCGGGCTGATTTACGAGTACACTTCGGGCTATCCATATCTGGTGTCGCGGATATGCCAGATCGCGGATGAGCGGCTTGCAGGCACGGACGAATTCCCGGATAAGAAGTCTGTCTGGACGCGGGAGGGCGTCGTGGCGGCCGAGCGGATGCTCCGCAGGCAGCCTAACACGCTGTTTGACGATATGGTCAAGAAACTTGCAGATTTCCCGGAACTGAAAAACATGATACAGGATATTTTGTTTTGCGGCAACATTTATCCATTCGAGCATGACAATTATCTGATTAATCTGGGTGTTACGTTTGGCTTTATCAAAGAGCGCGAGGGAACCGTCGTGATACAGAACCGGATATTCGAGACGAAATTGTATGATTTGTTTCTCTCGGAGACAGTTATGGACGATGCGCTGAACAGGGCGGTTTCCGTGGGACGAGACCAATTTGTTGTTAACGGGATGCTCCAGATGCGCGTTGTGATGGAGAAATTTTACCAGTATTTTACTGAAATATACAGCGGCAGCGATGAGAAATTCGTTGAGAAACAGGGGCGGAAACTTTTCCTGATGTTTTTAAAGCCCATTATCAATGGTTCCGGAAACTATTATATCGAGGCGCAGACAAGGGATGCGCGGCGGACTGACGTGATCGTTGATTACCATGGCAGGCAGTTTATCATCGAATTGAAAATCTGGCGCGGCGGTGAATATAGCCAAAGGGGAGAGCGGCAACTGTTCGAATATCTGGACTATTATAAGGCGGATACGGGCTACCTGCTCAGTTTTAATTTCAACAGGACTAAAACAACAGGAACAAGTGAAATAATATGCGGCGGGAAAAGTATATTTGAGGTGGTTGTATAGATTTCTTGCAGCGGTCGCTAAAAAAGTAGAGCCAATCCCCTTGACAATTCCAGGGAAGATATACTATATAATATAAATAGAAATAAACACAGGCGTTGAAGAAGACAGTATCTGATTTCTCAAAGGCACAGCGAACCGGTGATGGTGGAAGACCGGTGCGAGTAGGGGATCAGGGAAGATCACTTCCGAGTCTCAGACCGAACCTTTCGCATCCCACATATCTGAAAGTATAAATATAGAAGAAGGGATAGAAAGCAGTAGGGTATGACGGCATCCCGCCGTTATCGGGAAGCGTATCACGATTCGGCATGACTGATGGAATTGCCTCGAAGAGCTAGTGTAGAAGAGCAGAGCGGTATAGCAGCAGAACCGGCACTGGCATATCGGGTGACAGGCAGGAATGCAGGGATGGCAGTACGTCGTAACAGGTGGTTTCACGAGCA
>CAYXKS010000147.1:0-8241 GCA_964465725.1 uncultured Bacteroides sp.
TTTTGATTTAATATACCAAGTTTCCGTTAACTTACTCAGAGATAACCACAAAAAAGTTATACAATCCGTGGAAAATTACTGAAAAAATAAAAAGTACGTTCTCCTTGGTATCACAGATTCTTCACCATGGAAAATATACTAAATAAGGGACGATACCAGAATCTCCGGTTTCGTCCCTTATCTTCCTGTTATTTCTTATTATTTCTTCATAAAATTTCAACTGCACTGACAACAGCACCTGATGCTTTATGTCCGATTCGCATTTTCCACTATAAGCCAGAAAAAGGTATCGTCCTCTGACTGACAGAACCAGCACGGCGCTGTGCAAATCCGACAAATCCCTCAGATCAGTCAAGAAACAGAATTGGGTGGAAATCATTTACCTCATGGCCCGGTCCTCTTCCATCATCTCCTTCAGTGGTTTATAATAGTGATAGGAGAAACCAAGTCCTTCATATCCAAACTGGCGCTTCAGACGTTCTGCTGATTTCCATAAGGCATCTATGCCTGCCTCCGCATAAGTATTAATCTCTTTAAGGTCATGTACTCCCGCCGCCTGCAATTCATAAATACAACGGATCTTCTTCTCATATTCTCTTGCAAATCCAACTTCCATTGCCATCTGAGCATATTCATCTGTACGGTTATAATTCATTACAGCCACTCCATCACATGCGTCTGAAATCAGTCTCTCCAGAATATCTCTGTCTGTTTCATCAAAAAAATTAGGAATACATACCCAGAATTCCAATTTATTCTGCTTTGCATAATCGTAAGCTGTTTCCATACCTGTCAGATAGGACTCCATCAACTTCCTCCTGCTTTCTTCTCCCTCGGTCCATTCTTCCAGAAGATACGGTTCCACGTCTACTATGACTCCATATATCCGGCTGGCTTTTGACTGGTTCCTATTATATTCTGCGGTTTTCTGAATCTGTCTGACCAGTTCCCCCGCTTCTTCATCCAACGCCCATTCGGCACTTCCCGTAAGAGAATAAACCCTCACATTTAACTCATACATGGCGGTAGCAAATGCTGACACCTCTGTTTCTTTGGAAATCAAAATGTCCTCAGAAAACTTCTGATAAAGCTCTGACACCTCTGCTTTCAAGATGCACTCTGTCAAAAATTCTCTCTCTTCCGTATCAATCACGTCACCGCTCCAACTGAACATTCCGAAACCCTTTTTTTCCTGTCCTTTCCAAAAGACAGACTGCCTTATACACAGCAAGAGACAGCCTACGCTTAATAGACCTAAAATATATCCTGACATTACCCCATGTTTTCGCATACCAAAAACCCTTCTTCGTCAGCTTTGCAATTCCTTAAGATCCGTTTTGCTTCCCACTCTGGCACCGGATGATAAAAACAGAACCCCTAAAGTATATCACATCCTGCCTGCTGCAGAAAATCTGCCTGCCCCATCTCTGTCCCCAGAAGAATCTCGGTTTTATCCTGCCACGTGACCGAGTTCAAAAAACTTCTCAGCTCTCCATCCAAAGATTCCGGCGCTGTCTCTGACAAAAGCACATAATAACTTATCTTTTCGCTCCCCAGTGATGTATCAACCAAAAGAATTTCTTTCCCGTCCTCATGCCGGAAATCCTCTGTATCTGTGCAGCCAGAGATCAAATCCACCTGGAGTTCTTCCGCCAGACGTCCTCGTATATCCTTTCTCCCACCGCATAATATCGCACATCATAATCGCTCTATGCCGAAAACTCTTTCAACAGTTCCGGAATCAAACCATGAAATTCTCTGTCCGTAGCATCATAATATTCCAATGGATATAAGTCAGGATTTCCTGCTACATAAATAATAATCTCTTCCAACGTTCTTTCTCCCGTTAATCATTTTTATTTATTTCTTGCTATCGTTTGTCTGCCTTTTTCTTTGTTCCACGCTCTCTTCCTTTGATACTTTGAAACTGATCCTTTTACGTTCGATACTCCCCCAGTCACGTGTCTTCCTCTGGTGCCCCAGTAATGCAATGGCCCGTACCCAGGACAGCATAAAACGGAGGCAAGTGGTCTCCAAAACGCACAGGAGGACTGCCTTCAGAAAATCTATGGCTGTCAGCTTCAAGTCGATAGTATGAACCCGGGCAAGAAACGCTGTCAGTGAAGAAACAGATGAGTAGACAACGTAAATTCCCAAATACAGCAGCATAAATGGAACATTTAAAAAATCCAGCACAGTTGCCAGCACTATGGTAAACAGACCAAATATTTCTATATAAGGAGCAAACAGTTCGTAGAACAAAAAGTGGAAATAGGATATAAAGCTAATCAGGCCATATTTTGGATTTGCCAGAATATATCTGTGTTTTGTCAGGCTCTGATAAAGCCCAATATGCCATCGCCTGCGCTGTATACAAAGATCGGAAAACTTTTCCGGAACCTGTGTCCAACAGATAGCATCAGATACATAGCGTATTCGATAGGGTAAACCATTCTCCCGGCAGAAAACATGAAGCTTTACCACCAGTTCCATATCCTCCCCCATATTCTGCACATCATATCCTCCCGCGCTGATCACCGTACTCTTTTTGAACAGTCCGAATGCTCCGGATATAATGATGCTCCCATTGAACTTATCCAAGAGAATGCGCGCTGCCAAAAAAGAACGGTCATATTCCAGAACCTGCATACAAGGCAGCAGCTTCCGTGGCATACGGTACTGCTCCACCCGTCCATTCCTGATTTTGGTCCCGTTGCAAGGCCTGACAGCGCCCCCTACTGCAACCACCCTTTCATCCTCCAGAACCGGCCGCACGATCTTCTTAATAGAATCCTTTTGCAAAACTGAATCCGCGTCTATACACAAAAAATAGGGATACTGCGCCACATTGATCCCCAGATTCAATGCATCCGCCTTTCCTCCGTTTCTTTTTCCTACCAGGGTGATCGGCACTTTATATGCCTTTGTCTCAAAAACCGCCTCCACTTCCTGACACTTCAGCTTTCTCTGGATCGGACGGTTCACATGGAGCATATGGAAGTGCCTGCGCACCTCCTGCATAGTATCATCCGTAGATCCATCATCTACCACTATAATCTCATAGGATCGATAGTCAAGCTCTAACAAAGATTGAATCGTTTCCTTAATGGTCACGCTTTCATTATGTGCCGGAATGATAATGGATACCGGTACATAGTAATCGTTCAGAAGCTCATTCCTTAACATGTTCTGCCTTCTGACCTCGTAAAGGGATGAAGCAGCCACCGTCACTGATAAAAACAGGAAAGTAGCATACCCGATCATATAGACAACAAAAAAGATCCCTATATAATTAAAAAAAAATCTGAAAAAGATCCCTCATACCATTCTTTGCAGGAAAGAGGCGGTATCATGGAATTTTTCTATTTGGGCCCCGATATTTTTGGAGGAAAGCGCTTTACTGAGCTTTGGAAGGAACTCCTCCAGGAAGCGCTGGTCATCGTCACAGACGGCAATACGGTACAAGCGGATCAGTCCTTTCTGGTGTATAAACTTAAATTATTATAACCGATGGAGCAATAGTGTGCAATTATTTTTATAATTTCATTGGATCAGAAGCGGCATCTCAGCCGGGGCTTTGCAGGACGCCGTATCCGGGTTTTGTGTAAGATTTTGGTTCAGGACGCTATATGCATAAATTGGGACGTAAATATTGATTTGATGATTGGAAAATAGATAATTAAAGATAGAAAATCTTTTAGCGAAGGTTTAATTGTGCTGGTCTTTTGTTTGGAGGAACTTACCGTTTTCATTTTATATGAAAAAGGACGTGCAGGAAAGGGGAAAAATATGAAAAAGATGCTTGACACGCGGTATGGGAATACCATATGCTTGCAGACAGACTAAGTCTGTTCAGTTATCGTGTTTTTTTACGGATAAGATCATAAAGGTTAGGACCGCCGAAAGCGGGAATTTTCGGAAGAGAAAGATTGAGTGATGCCCTTGCGAAGTTCCTGTTATTCGGCGGTCTTTTTGTTAGTAAACGTAATTTTTAATGTCATTTACTACAAATATGAGGTGGAAAAGGTGAATGAGGTTCTGCGGGAAGAAAAAAATATTTGCTGACAATTGCTGAAAGCTGGAAGCTTATTAACTGTCTCAGACAGGTGATAAAGGAAGACGGACATAATGGCAGGCAGGGATATCAGATACGGTCACTGTATTTTGACACGTTGAACGACAGTGATTATGAAGAAAAGATAGAAGGTGTAGAAAAACGCAGGAAAATCCGTCTCCGTCGTTATCTGCCGGAAACAGATAATGTAATGCTTGAGGAAAAGAAAAAAAGCGATGTATATCAGAGAAAACGATCGTTGCAAATGAAACAGGAAGACGCGGAGCAGTTGATCAAAGGAAATTATTCAGTGCTTTTGAACTATCAGGATGAATTTGCAGCTGAATGTTTTTATCTTATGAGCGACAGGTGTTATCGGCCTAAAGCCGTGGTGGAATACCAGCGCAGGGCATATATCGCAAAAGAAAACAATATCCGGATTACTCTGGACAGTAATATTATTGTAACAGAGTCCTGCTTTAATCTTTTTTCGAAGGATCTTCTTCAATATCCGGTGATGGAGAGTTCTTACGCGGTACTGGAAGTGAAATACAATGGGTTTTTACCCAGCTACATAAAAGAACTGTTGAAGCTGGCAAACCACTCAGAAATCTCCTTTAGTAAGTATTGTCTTTCAAGAAGCAGCGGGCTGCATTATCAAATATGAGTGAAGTGGAGGAAAAAGTAAAATGAAACAGGATTTTTTGAAAATGCTTGAGGTGTCCGGCGATCTGTCGGCGGAAAAGATTATTGCCAGACTTGCCGTGGCAACTGTGATTGCGGTTTTTATTTTTATTTCTTACAGCATTTCCCACGAAGGAGGAATTTATAGTAAAAAGTTTAATGTATCTCTGGTAGTTCTGACGATTGTCACTACTACGGTCATGATTGTGATTGGTAATAATCTGGCCATGTCTCTGGGAATGGTGGGAGCTTTATCCATTGTGATATGCTTAAGCGTTTTGGGTTTCAATATCCTCTACAGTTTTATTTTGAAAGGAAAAGACTATAGTCTGGAAAGGAGAAAGAGGCGGTATGCCGGGAGGATAGAAGAACAGATTGCGAAACTGCGCGAAGGGCTTCCTGTGGAGCAGAAACATATGTCCTGTTTCAGACGGAAGCTTTCCCGGGAAGATCATTTGATGGCTTATGAACATGCTTTGAGAGAAACGGATTCTTCGCTTATAGACGAGTACTGCAGGCAGATACAGCCAGTATGGCTGTGGCTTGCCGAGGAATATCGGAAACGTGCTAATATCCTGGCAGCTTATTTTGCATATTTTCTCTCTGTACATGAAAAGAAGGAATACAGTTCTGATGATGCAATGCAAAAGATTATGCTGGAATATCTCATGAAAGAGAGTTTGTATTGCCGGGTTAATGCACTGGCGGCATTGTATAAATTTGGATCAGAGGAATGTATTTTAGAGGCAATGCGGATTCTGGACAGTACGGAAGGATGCCCGCAGGGAAAAATTCTGACAGACGGATTACTCACCTTTGAGGGGGATCATTCAAAGCTGATTACGCTCTTTTGGGAAGAACTGGATAACTTTTCAAACAAGATGCAGCTGGCAATTCTTAATTACATTCGCTTTCAGACGGGAGAATATTGTGAAAAAATGTTGGATATTATGACAAATCCCAATAAAGATAAAGAACTGCGCCTTTCGGCTGTCCGGTATCTGGGGCGGTATCCGTATGCACCGGCAAAAGAAAAGCTGCTTGCATTTGCGGGTGATAAGGAGTCACTTGACTGGGAGTATTCCGCCGTCAGCATTTCGTCGCTTGCCCATTATGAGGGCGAGGATGTAGTGGAGGTATTGATAGAGGCAATGCATGGATCTAACTGGTATGTACGTTATAATGCAGCGGACAGTCTGGAGGAGCAGAATCTGAATTACAGTGATCTTATGCAAGTGGTTGGCGTGCGGGACCGTTATGCACGTGAAATGATAATGTATCGAATGAATTTGCGCTATTTGCAGGAAACAGAACGTGAGGCTATAGATCAGGGAAT
Organism: uncultured Bacteroides sp.; assembly: GCA_964465725.1. Lineage (GTDB taxonomy): Bacteria > Bacillota > Clostridia > Lachnospirales > Lachnospiraceae > UBA3282. The sequence continues at coordinate 6,075 of CAYXKS010000147.1, forward strand.
TTCTTTTGACCTCATTTTTCTTGATATCTATCTGGGGGAAGAGAACGGATACCTGTTCGCCAAACGTCTGCGGAGCGAGGAAATACAGACAGATATCATCTTTATTACAAGCACAGACGAATACGCTGTAATGGGCTATGACGTCTCGCCTCTTCTTTATCTGCTGAAACCGGTCGGGGATGAACAGCTTGCGTATGCCTGCGACATCTTCTTAAAAAAGCATCAGCAAACTCAGCTTCTCCTGAATCTGTCAGGTGAAACGCTCTCGCTTGGCATCGCCGACCTTTTATACTGTGAAGTCTTTGGGCACAGAGTGTCACTGCATCTTACATCGGGAGATGTCATGAAATTCCGGTATTCCCTGAGTGATCTTGAAAAACAGCTCCCCGGCAGCCTGTTTGCCCGTTCCCATCAGAGCTATCTGGTAAACATGTCACATATCAGCAGCATTATCCGCTATAAGCTTACTCTGAGCACGGGAGAGACACTTCCGGTCAGCCAGTCCAGATATATGGATCTGCAAAACAGGTTTATCCAGTATGCCAGCCGTCAACATATCTAAGAGCAGATTTTTGTCCCTGTGGCTGACGAAACAACCACAAAAGTTTTGTGATATAAAGCCTTGTACAATGAAAATGCTGAAAAAATCGTTAAAGTTTCATCACCAGCATCCCAGAAAAATGAAATACCGTATCTTCATGACTGAATTCAGAACTGCCGTCATATTTCTCAATAATCCGTTGAATACTCTGCATGCCTATCCCTCTGTGCTGTGCCTTGGTGGAAAAATAATCCCCGCCATTCCTATTTACCTTCCCATTAAATCCGTTGTCCACGACGATCACCATCATTTTGCCTGAACAGGAAATATTCAGATAGATATATCGATATTCCTCCTTTGCACACTCCGCAGCCTCGATCGCGTTTTCCAGAAGGTTGCCTGTCAAAACGGAAATATCCTCGTCACTGATACCAATTTTTTCCGGAACGGAAATATGTACGGTAAACTCGATATTTCGCTCTGCAGCCAGAGCCCGATAATGACAGACTACTGTATTTACCACATTGTTGCCGCACAGGCTGATCCATTCCTGCCGTTTGGAATGTTCCAGATATCCCTCCACATACTTTTGTGCCTCTTCTAAGTCACTGTTTTGAAGAAAGCCATGCAGCGCTACCATATGATGGCGGAGATCATGCCGCATCCTGCGGCTGCTCTCGATACTTTCGCTGATACGGCGGTATTGCTCCGTCTGCAGGGAGAGTGCGTATCTGGCCTGATCCGCTTCCTGCTGAACCGCGTTTTTTTCATAAGTAAGCCTGACTACCCTGAAAATAATCCCATAAATAACAAAGATCGAAATATGCAGTGTTATAAACATAAACAAAGAAAAAAAATTATTCAGGCTGTCCCGTGTGAGGGCAGACAGCCCATAGCCCAAAACCAGGCACAACAGCAGGGAGAAAAGCGACAAATAAATATCCGCTTTAGGCGAAAGGGCATCTTCCGCAGACCGGTGGGCGTAATCAATCAACCGTAACAGAAACGGAAGCAAAACGGCTGTCATCACAATCAAAACAGGCAGTGACCAGCCCTGGTACGGCAGTCCGTCCAAATCACGATTGTAAGGTAACATCTGAGAGCCGCTCCACGAGAGATTCTGCATTGCAGTGGAAATGACGTTCTCAACAGAAGTAATCACACCGGCGCTGGTAGCACAAAAGGTAAAAACAAGCAGCTTCCTGTGCCACCGGGCATTGACATTCCAGAAAAGAAACAACGCACAGGGCACGAGCGTTAACATAAACACCATATTAGCCACCGCAAATATATCGCTGTCCGGCGGAAGCAGCCGCTGCAGGCAGCAGCCTGTCCCGGCAAAAACCACCGCAAATCCTGTAAGGAAAACACCTGACATTGCCAGCAGCTTCCGCCTGGAAAAACGCAGGTTCTCTTTGAACGGATAGAATGCCAGAAAGGCAAACGGCACCACCTGGACCAAGTATCCAATTACCAATCGCCAAAAAGTCATCTCTCATATCTCCTTATCGTTTGATACTGATCAGAATTACAATTCCAGACTGTTTTCATTCAACAGAAAGTCATAAATGCTCATCGTCACAATTCCGTATTCATCACGCTGCACCTTCATGACATCCTTCACTA
>CAYXKS010000148.1:0-8239 GCA_964465725.1 uncultured Bacteroides sp.
CGTCCAGCTTAATTTAATGAATCTCCACAATATTCTGCAAGCCGGACAGAAGCAGAATCCTCCTGATCCGGTTATCCGCATTGATCGCATAGACCTTACCGCCGAAACAGGCGATCTTCTTATACCTCCCCAGAATAATACCGATCCCCGAACTGTCCATAAAGGTTGTCCGCTCGAAATCAAACACAACATTTCCCACTTTTTTCGTCATGATATAGCGATCCGCTTTTGCACTTATGTCAACCGATTTGTGATGATCTATCTCATCCGGCAGCCTTATCATCAAGTAGTTGTCAATCACTTTAAAATCTTCCATGTTATGTAAACTCCTTTCTCATTTTTTCCTGCACGCGCGAAAAGGACATGGCATACACCATGTCCTTTTTCTTTCGTGCCCTTAAGAACTGTTCATCAATAACTTGTTATTTTCGAACAATTCCCTATCATTTTATCTGTACAGTTCACTTACAAGGCCATAATTTCTAAAGCCTGTTCCCTGCTGTCAATCCTCTCCGGTAGCGCCGCTGTCAATCTCTTCCACGAACGCTTCTGATTTGCTTGCCTTCTCTGTACCCGGAAACAGCTCAATCACTTGCAGATAAGCTGCTTTCGCCTTCTCTTCCTCTCCAGTGCGGTAATAAGAGTGGGCAAGATTATAGAGTGCATCTCCATTGGATGCGTCATATTTGAATGCCTGCTCCAGATTCGGTATCGCATCCTCGTAATTCTCCTGCCTGTATGCCTCATAACCCGCATCATAATATGCCTGCGCCACGTCCGGCCCTACCAATGCCAGCAGCGTATTATACAGGCTCTGAAAGGATTCTGAATTCTCTGTAGAGTCTTCTGAATTCTCATCCGGGGCAATCTCCTCCAGATAATCGGCCACCACCGTGATCTCTTCCGGATTGGTCAGATAAGCATCTGCCGCCTTCATCAGACTGTCCACCGACCGAAGCTGGCCGTCCGTGCCCAGATAAGCCTCCAGATCCTGTTGAAGATTGTTGTTGGTCTTTGTCAGTTCACTTACCTCAAGCTGAAGTTCATCTATCGTAGCAGTCTTGGCATCCGACTGTTCTCCCACTTTGCGCAGTTCCTCATCAATATCTGCCCGGGAAGCCTGTATTCTCGCAGGCAGTATCAGAAACACCGCAATCGCAATTCCGATAATAACACCGATCCCCAGGTTTAAGAGAGACGTAACTCCCTTATTCTCCCTGACATTGGCAGGCTGAATAATCGTCTCATTACCACTCTGGTATTTGACAACCTCATCCGACTTCTGTTTCTTCCTGGGAGGCTGCTTCACCCCTTCCTCGGGCATAAGCATCTCGTCTACTTCCTTCAGATATCTCTGGGTCGCTATATTATTCGTGTCTATCTCACTGCACTTAGTCAGCTCTCTCTTAGCCTTCTCCCACTCTTCACTGTTGATATACAAAAGGGCCAGAAGCTGATGCGCCCTGATAAACTTAGGATTCAGGGACAACACCTTCTTGAGCTGGATAACGGCCAGATCCAGGCTGTCCTGATTACAATATGTGAGCGCCTGATTATACTTCTTGATCGTCTGGTTTATGACATCCAGCCGGTTCTGATTCGTCTGAATCATATCAATATAATCATCCGCGATATTCTTCTTCGGTCTTAAATTCTTACTGATTACCCATTCGCTGAGCGCCGCCACCACTTCTCCGGTTTCAAAATATACCAATCCCAGCAGGTTGCGGGCTTCAACGTTATTTTTATTAAATTTTAAACTCTGACGCAAACTGGTGATCGCACCTGTCAGATCCCTGACGTTTGCCCTCTCCAGACCTTCATTATAAAAACGGTTGGAAATATATATGATTTTCTTATACAGGGCTACATCGGCACCGCAGTTCGTGCAAAAATCATGTTCGGACAGATTACATCCACACTGATAACAAATCATCTATGCCAATCCTCTATTCTATATCCAATTCTGCCTGTATCTCCGTTTTCTTAGCTTCCTTAACAATCTTGACCATCAGATCGGCCATATCCGTCAAATCCTGATTATAAATTGCTTCCTCCGCATCCTCAACCTCTAAACTGGGATGGAATTTCTTCAGCTCTTCTTCAAAATTAATCATGCCGAGGCCTCCTCAAAAGGGCTTTGATCTCGCCCACCAAATATAATGAACCGACAATATACACTTTATCCTCGCCATTCTTACCCTGCACCAGCTCCTTAAAAGCCGTATCCAGCTTATCATAAGCCCTGCAAATAAATCCAGTATATTGTCTGTAGGAATCTTCCAGTGCCATAAGCGGCAAGGCGCGCTCATCCTCGAGTGCCACCACGCCGATTTCATCAAACAGGCCCGACAGGGCAATCGCCTCTGCCACCGCCTGATATCTCTTATCCTTCACTACGGAATATAATAACTTCCGCTTCCCCCGACAGGGATGCAGTCTCACCGTCTCCAAAAAAGCCCTTATACCGTCTATGTTATGGGCGCCATCCAGATATACCGACGGCAGGATCTCCTCCATTCTGCCTTCCCAGGCCGTCTTACGGATTCCCTCCTGTATGACGGGAATCGTGATCCGGCTGTCCTCCAGCCTCAAAATACCCCGGACCGCCAACGCGGCATTCTCTGCCTGATAGACTGCAGGCATGGACACAATAAAACCAATATAATCATAATAGTTTAAATGAAGAGAAAAATCAATTGTTTTATTCCTAATCTTGATTTCTTTTATCGCCTGCCCGGGAAGCGGAATTGTCTCCGCACCCACACGTGCGGCGCATTCCTCTATTTTCTGGGCTACTTCCTCCTGTTTCACCGGATAGACCACAGGAACATCCGGACGCATGATTCCCGCTTTTTCTTCCGCAATCTCCGGCAGCGTATCCCCCAGATACTCCATATGGTCATATCCTATGGAAGTAATAATGCATAATTTCTTACGTGCTACGGAATTGGTCGCATCCAGCCTTCCTCCCAGCCCGGTCTCCAAGACCGCATACTCCACACCCTTTTTTTCAAAAAAAAACATAGCCATGAAAAAAAGGAACTCAAAAAAGCTCGGATGATAAGATCTCCGTGCAAGTTCCGGCGGCAGTGCACACAGCTTCCCCATCACAGCGTAAAAAGCGTCCATAAATTCCTGCTTAGACGCAATCTCGCCACCTACAGAAAACCGTTCCCTCATTGTCACCAGGTGAGGAGAGATAAACATTCCCGCTAAGATCCCTGCCTCCTTAAAAACCGAACACAAATAAGCACAAACGGAACCTTTTCCGTTTGTGCCTGCCACATGAATGATCTTACAATTCTGTGCCGGATTGCCCAAATGCTCCAGAAATCTGATTGTATCATCCATACTGCTCTTTCCGGTAAATTTCGGAATGCTATTTATATAACTTTCCGCCTCTTCGTATGTCTCGATCTGTTTAGCCATCTTCTATGTCCAATCTGTGTGTAGAATACCTACGATAAAACTTAACAGGCTCAGCTGCTGCCAAAAATCAGTGAACAATCACAGTTCCTTCCAGAACCCCATTCTCCACCTTATATGTCATATACCCTGTATTCCTGCTCAGTGTCAGTTGTTCAATGTTGACACCGATAACCACATTCCGGAATATATTGCCATCCACCTTAACATATGCTTCCTTGCCTGCTTCCATCATCGCTTCCAGTACTTCCCTCTCCTGGCTGACCTCAGCCAGTTCCTCAGAATAAAATTGCTTCTTATTTTCCTCTTCTGCAAGCCTGATCTCTGCAGCCATAGAAAGACCTGATGCTCCTCCACGTCTTTCTTTTACCGTATCAGGTACCATATCTCCCAGCTCTGTCAGTTTGTCTCTCAATTCGCCTTCTTTACGTCTTGTTTCCAGAAAGCGCTCATATTCTTTTATCTCATATCCACTGTGCAGAATGGTCTTCACCTCCGCATCGCTGCCCGCTGTCATAGCCTCTATGCCTTTAAAGCCGTGCACATATCCTCCGATAACAGCTCCCTTCTTACCGGTGGTAATCACTTTATCCTCAGCGGATATATTGGCGTTCAGAATCGTATTGGAAAGAACAGTGCCTTTGGCCGTCACCGTTGTATTCTCGATAAAATCCGCAAACACGCTGCCTCTGGCCACTATACTGCCTCCGCCCTGCATCCCCCGGCTGATGATCACATCACCACCTGCTATAAGCGTGGCACACCCCGCCGTCCCGTGAATCTCGATATTACGCCCGGCACGAATCACTACGCCGCTTTCCACATTTCCATTAATGATTACATCACCAAAGAATTCCACTTTACCGACAATCAGGGTCACATCGCCTGCAATCTCATGCACTTTCTGAATGTCAATCTGACCGTTCTTAACCTCTATCTTTCCGTCGGTCTGCGCATAATATTCATCACCCTCGCGAATCACTCCTTTGCAGCGCATGAAAGGCAGCTCCTTAACCGGTTTCGCCTTAACCTCTGCACCGCGCACCGTACAGCCATTGACACCTTTCTCCGCGTGATGATAGAGAGCAACTTTATCACCTTCGCGCACATTCTGAAGCGCGCTCATACTCGTGTAGTCCACGGTACCGTCTTCCCTGATCTTAGGAACACCATATTCTTCCGGCGTGAAAAGATACTCATACCATCCATCTTTTCCTTTCCTGACCTCTCTGCCCTGGGCAACCAGAATCTCTCTCTCGTAAACCTTCTTCTTAATCATTGCCGACAGATTGGAACTATGGTATCCATATACCACACCGTTACGCTCTAGATAGGTGATCAGTTCGTCTTTCGTGTAAACCTGGCCGCGATCCGGCGGAGCAAGATAGAGCCATGCCGACATACCGTCTTTCTCCACTCTAAGCTTCGTGCCGTAGGCGAGATTCGTTCCGCAGGAATCCCAGCCGAAAACATTCTTCTTCTCCCCACCTGAGGCACCGCCTTCCGGAGTGTCAGCCCATGCCATGACGTTTTTCAACTTCTTCATTTGTTCCCTTGAAAAATCTATCTCACCCACATGAAATCCTCTCTTCCTTATATAAGCTTCGCCAACCAATCAGAGGCAGAGCCAATCCTGCCCGCCCTGAGCCCTATTTTCACTTTACACCAAATCTACATATATTACCAGTCCGATTTGTAATCTCATAATAGCAGTTATGAAAGCTGCCCTAATCTCTCCTTTACCTGGTTCAGCATCTGTGTGTATTTCTCCAGCTTGCCACGCTCTTCCATGACCTTAGCCTCAGGCGCCTTCGCCATGAATTTCTCATTGTTCAACATACCGTTTACGCGCGCCAATTCTCCCTGCAGCCTCTTCTCCTCTTTCTGAAGCCTCTCAATCTCCTGTTTGATGTCCACCAGCTCCGCAAAAGGAATATATACCGTTGCATTCGGGATCACCACCGATACCGCATCGTCCGCTATGCCGCTCTTGTCAGTCTGAACCGTCACTTCGGATGCCCCCGCCAAAGAAGCAAAGAACAAGCTTCCTTCTTCGAAAACTTTTCTGACTTTTTCCTCCTCGCTGACTACGAACACAGCCGCTTTCCTGCTGGGCGCCACATTCATCTGCGTACGAATATTCCTGATGCCGCGCACCGCTTCCTTGATCAGCGAGATCGCGTCTTCCTCCGCCTTATAGCTCTTCTTCTCCGTAAAAACTGGCCATCTGGAGATCATTATAGATTCCTCTTCCGACTGCACCGTACAGAAGATTTCTTCCGTAATAAAAGGCATATACGGATGCAGCAGCTTCAGCGCATCGATAAGCACATTCTTAAGCGTCCACAGCGCAGCATTTTTACTTGCCTCTCCCTCCGTCTCCTTCTGATACAGACGAGGTTTAACCATTTCAATATACCAGTCACAGAACTCATCCCAGATAAAATCATATACCTTCTGCACCGCGATACCCAGCTCAAAATGATCGATATTGTCTGTCACTTCCTGAACCAGCGTGTTCAATTTGGACAGAATCCACTTATCCGCAGGCTCCAGCTGTTCCTTGATTTCATCAAAGGAAACCTCCCAGCCGCAGGTCCCTGTCTTCTCCTCCGCCTGCTCCATATTCATCATGATAAAGCGGGATGCATTCCATACTTTGTTGGCAAAGTTGCGGCTGGCCTCCACTCTCTCATAATAGAACCGCATATCATTGCCCGGCGCATTGCCCGTGATCAGAGTCAGACGCAGCGCGTCCGCCCCGTATTTGTCAATGATCTCCAACGGGTCGATACCGTTGCCGAGGGACTTGCTCATCTTGCGCCCCTGGGAGTCCCTTACCAGCCCATGGAACAGTACCGTCTTGAAGGGCTTCTCCCCCATCTGCTCGTATCCGGAGAAAATCATGCGGATTACCCAGAAGAAAATAATGTCATATCCCGTCACCAGCACATCCGTCGGATAGAAATACTTCAGATCCTCCGTCATCTCGGGCCAGCCCAGTGTAGAAAAAGGCCACAGCGCGGAAGAAAACCACGTATCCAGCGTATCCGGGTCCTGTGTGAAATGCGTGCACCCACATTTCGGGCATACCTCCGGCATCTTCCTTGCAACGACAATCTCGCCGCACTCATCACAATAATAAGCCGGAATCCTGTGTCCCCACCAGAGCTGACGGCTGATACACCAGTCTCGGATATTGTCTGTCCAGTTGAAATACGTCTTATCCATCCTCTCAGGGATCAGTTCGATCTCGCCGCTCTTCACCGCTTCCACAGCGGGACGTATCAATTCATCCATCTTCACAAACCACTGCTGCTTGATCATCGGCTCGATGGTCGTCTTACAGCGGTCATGTGTTCCTACATTATGGGAGTAGTCCTCGATCTTAACTAAAAGTCCCTCTGCTTCCAGTTCTTTTACGATCTGCTTTCTCGCCTCATAGCGGTCTAACCCTTCATATTTTCCGCCATTTTCATTGATGGTCGCATCGTCGTTCATGATATTGACTTCGGGCAGGTTGTGACGCTTTCCAACCTCGAAGTCGTTGGGATCATGAGCCGGTGTAATCTTCACAACACCAGTACCGAATTCCATATCAACGTACTCATCTTCAACCACGGGAATCGGCTTATTCACGATCGGAAGCCATACCTGTCTACCTTTTAAATACGTGTATCTTAAATCATTTGGATTTACCGCCACGGCAGTATCACCCAGCATCGTCTCCGGACGCGTTGTTGCGAACTCCAGGAATTCTGTCTTGCTTGGCTTTCCATCTTTATCCACCAGGGGATATTTAATATGCCAGAAATGTCCTGCCTGCTCCTGATACTCCACCTCCGCGTCGGAGATGGAAGTATTACATACCGGACACCAGTTGATGATCCTGCTTCCTTTGTAAATCCAGCCTTTCTCATGCATCTTGCAGAATACTTCCGTGACAGCCTTATTACAGCCCTCATCCATTGTGAAGCGCTCTCTGTCCCAGTCACAGGAGGAACCCAACTTCTTGAGCTGACCGATAATCCGTCCTCCGTATTCCTTTTTCCATTCCCAGGCACGCTTCAGAAAGCCCTCACGGCCCAGATCTTCCTTGGTGATGCCTTCCTCTTTCAGCTTCTCGATAATACGGACTTCCGTCGCGATGGAAGCATGATCGGTTCCAGGCTGCCAGAGCGCATTGTATCCCTGCATCCTCTTATAACGGATAAGAATGTCCTGCATGGTATTATCCAGGGCATGCCCCATATGAAGCTGCCCCGTAATGTTTGGCGGCGGAATGACGATCGTAAAAGGTTTCTTTGTCTTATCCACTTCGGCGTGGAAATACTTCTTATCCAACCATTTCTGATACAGTCTGTCTTCCAGACCCTTCGGGTCATAGGTTTTTGCCAGTTCCTTGCTCATATTCTCTCCTCCTTTATGCTTTTCTTCCGGTGGTTACTCCTCTTTGTACCGGTACGCCTTTTGTCTTTCTCCAAACAAAAAGCCCTCTGCTGATCCTGTCACAGCAAAGGGCGCATCATACGCGGTACCACCTTAGTTTCTCACTCAAAAAGTTCTATCCTTTAACGGGGATCGGGCGGGAATATCTACTCACATTCAATATTCCGGTTCCAAAGCTACCTTCCACAATTCCTCTCCGAAGCATCCTTTCAGCCTGCGTCTGCTCTCTCTGACGGCGGTCGTTGTGTACTCCTCTTTTTCATTACCTTTAAAGCATATTTTTAAATAATTCTGAAATCTACTATAATTCAAGCGGGGTTTCATTGTCAAGAGGGCGATGTGATTTTTTCTGTCGATAACC
>CAYXKS010000149.1:0-8156 GCA_964465725.1 uncultured Bacteroides sp.
ACATCATCGCATCATCCCTGCTCATCTTCGGAAGCCTTCTCATCTCATACCCCTCTATCCGCCCGTCAAACCCACACACACTCTTGTATGCGCAGTAAGTGCATGCCTTGTTTCCACCTTGTTCATAAGGATTGACCGATATAGTACCTTCCAGCATCTCACTCCCCAGCTCCTGGATTTTATAGTTTACATAATCTGAAACCACCTGCATATCTTCTTCTTTTATGACACTTGAGTTAGCTGAGTAGGAACCGTCCTTTTTGCGCTCCAGCGGCAGGATCTCCGACTTGCCGGTGAACTCTCTGTCAAGCAGTCTGACAGCCTCGTCACTTTCATTGACTATTCCGGTCATCTTTAGTTCCTGAAGCAGCTTCGCATTGATCTGCTCCGGCGTCAAAGCCTCCCCGTCTTCTACCATCGGATCATCGATGTGATAGTACAGCATCGCTGCCGGAACAATCTTCTTATCAGGATGTTTCTTCTGCTCCATCTCCACCGCTGCGTTCATATAGACCACCAACTGAAGCTGCAGTCCGTAGTAAAGCGCTGCCAGATCAAACTTCCTGCTGCCGGACTTATAATCTATAACCTTCACATATACGGTATCATCCACCTCGCAGGTATCCACCCTGTCGATACGTCCCCGCAGACGCATCCTGTCCTGCTCATTCAATGCGATATTCAGAGAATCCAGATCCTCGATCATGGAGAAGGACATCTCGAATTTCTCCGGCACGAAAGCCCCTTTCTTCAACTGTGTCTGTAAGGTCAGCACCGTGCGCTTCAATATTCTTGTCATGCGTCTGAGCAGATGCTGGTTACGGGCACTGCTGTAAAGGATCGTTTCCCCATAAGATACCGTATAGGCTTCCAACGCTTCTGCCACCATCTTCCCGGCTGCATCCTCCGGAAAATCGAACCAGGTGTACCCATATTCCTCCAGCTTCTGCGCAAACAGCTCCAACACAGCATGGAAGACATTTCCCATATCCACGTTCTCAAAAGTATATTCATCTCTCTCTCGAAGCGCCAGCCCATATTGCAGAAAATGACTATAGGCACAGGCCGCATATCTCTCAAGCCTGCTCACGCTGTTCTGCAGAAGCGTCCCGTAAAGTGCCCGCGTCACCATCCTGGAAAGAGGTGTATCACTGTAGCGGTAAAATGCCGTCTCAATCAACCAGTCCATCGTGTCCTGATACTTCGCCCTGCTGCGATAACTGTGATAGAAAGTATAAGTCTGTCTCGTGGACTCTTCTGTCACTCTGCCACAGGCATAGTCCCTCAGCAGATCCGCCATGACGCTCATACCGTCTGACCCGCAGACAATCTGTTCCTCCAAAGGATTATTCTCGGGTGTTTCGACTGTTAAGGCAGGATAAAGCTTACGCATCAGATCAACAAGATACGCTGGTCGCAGACTTCTGCCGTCGTTGCCAACCTTGGCGTAGGACAGATACAGTTGATCCGAAGGTTTTGTCATGTTCAAATACAGGTACAGCCGCTGGATATACATCTGCTGCCTCGGCGACGGCGCCAGTTCCAGATCCGATTCGCGCAGGAACTCTCTGTCAATGTCCGAGATGATACCTCCATTTCCGGCCCCATTGGGAATATTGCCATCGTTCACGCCCAGGAAAAAAAGCACCTTCACCTGCTTCAACCGTGTCCTCTCGATATCTCCCACCAGCACCCGATCCACATTCTGCGGAATCGTACCTACGCTGATCTCCGTCAGTCCCGAATCCAGAATATCCGCAAACTCCCTGCGTTCCATCTCCTCCTCGCAAAGCAGCCCGTAAATCTGATCCAGCAGATCGATCACCAACGCATAGATCTGCCCGTATTCTTTGGCCCTGGCCATATCGCCCTGTTCCTTGAACATCCTCTCATAATGCGCCAGTTTCTGCTGCAGCTCGTTCCGCACCAGGAAATCATAGAGTGCGCGCACCATCTCCCCGGCCGTCCGTACTGGTACCAGGAGCGGAGCAAGCTGTTCCAGAAGCTGTTCCCGCATGGCATTATATTGTGCAAGCCGTTGCAGCGCCGCCTCTTCTCCTTCCTTATCCTCCTTATAGATAAAGATGCTGCTCCATCTCTTCTGCCCCCGAATGCCGAAGCGGCGGACATAATTTTCCAGTCTGTCCACATCCTCTGTGTCAAACCCCGTCAATCCTGTCCGCAAATAATGAAACACCGACTCATAGCTGAAATCCTGCAGCACAAGTTTCAGCGCACTCCTGATATACTCCGCAAAAGGGTTTCTCAGAATGCCTCTCGTGTGATCCAGATAAATCGGAATGTCGAATTTGGCAAACTCCTCCTCTGCCAGGCTGCCGTAAGCTTCCATATCACCGGTCACTACCGCGATATCACGATAATGCAGAGCCGCCTTCTGCCCCTCGTCGGACAACAGTCTCCGAATGGAGATGCAGGTCTGCCTGATCTCCTCTTTCGGCGTAGAAGCCTCATACAAATGCAGGTTCCGCACATCTGCATCATACACATCCGCAGGATACCGAAAAAGATTCCTCTCCAAATGAGACAATTCAGAATTTTCGACAAACCGCGGCAGCCTGCCCTTCTCCCGCTGCACACACCACACAGGATTCTCTTCGGCTCTGTCAACCTGCCCGGCCAGCCTGCGCAGATCCGATACCGTCTTTTTACTCAGATGAAAAAGCTTATGCTCTCCGTCCATCTGATAGGGATTCTCCCTGTCGTCTATCGTAACCGTCACGATCACCCGCCTGGCCAGACGGATCAGTTCCTGAATCACTCGATTCTGAATCGGTGTAAAACCCGTGAACCCGTCGAAAGCGATAACGCTGTCTCTGATGATTTCTGACTTCGGAAGCGCCTCCCTGAGCCGGTCCAGCGTTTCTTCCGTGGTGATAAATTTCTCATGGATATAACTCAGAAATGCCTGGTAAAGCACGCCCAGATCCTGCAGCTTATAGTATAAAGCGCCACGGGAGCGTGCATATTCCGTCAGCTTCCCCATCTCCGGTATGCCGATACCATACTGCATAAACTCGGAGATCGCAGACTTTACCTCATGGATATACCCTATTTTGTGGAGGTGGGTACCCATCACTTTTAACTGTCCCTGACACTGCTGCGCCACCTTGCGAAGCACCAGGCTCTTTCCCGTATCGTCCAGAACCGGAATATCCTCATAGCCCACCTCTTCCAGAATGCGATGAGTCAGTCTGCCGAAACTCAGGACATCAATATTCATGATAATATGCTGCGGATGCTCCACCACCAAATCCATCTGCGTCTGCATGGTAAACTGATCCGGCACGATCAACAGATAATTCGTATCCGGATTCTTCCCTGACGCCTCTATGATGTCCTCATGAAGTTTTTTGCTCTTGCCGGAACCGGATGCTCCGAAATAAAATTGAAGTGACATGAAGTCTGCCTCTCCCTGTTTCCATGAAATTTCATAAATCCTGTACACTCATAGTTAATGACATTGAAAATATTGTTTTCGACCTCGCAGAAGCAACCGCATATGACTCCCACCAGAATCAGAAATACACATTTGTTATGTCGTTTACTATAATACCACAAGATACCCCGTCCGGCTAATAAAAAAACGAGCACAGCTCGTTTGCGAGATTCGCTTGCTCTGCTGCGCGAACTCGGATAAGCGGGAGGAGTTTCCTGTAGAATAAATAAAGAAACTGCCGCCGACATCGACCGGCCAACAGTTTCTTTCACATTTTCACTATCTGTATGACATATTTCTTCTTGTTATTCTTCACAACTAATGTCATTAAGCTAAGCCAGTACACAGCGTCCTTAGAACTACTACATAATGTCAGATGCGTCCGGCTTAACTTAATGATATTGATTCACAGCTTACACTGCACATAGTAACGCGGTATTTGCGCATTTCATTTCCCTTATTTACCTATTTAAAGGGAATCACACCGCCGTCATAATTATCGTTGATATATTTTGTGATCTCATCAGACTTCAGCACATCAACCAACGCTTTGATTCCCTCATTGTTCTCATTGCCTTCCTTTACAGCGATCACATTCACATAAGTCTTGGCTGCTTCGGAATCGGCCTGCTCGTAAGCAACCGCATCCTTTGCCACAGAGAAACCTGCCTCCATTGCATAGTTACCGTTCAGGACTACAAATGCCACCTCATCCTTCACTCTCGGCACCTGAGCTGCCTCCAGTTCCTGAATCTCGATCTCATTAGGGTTGTCTGTGATATCTCTCACGGTAGCTTCCAAACCCACGCCATCCTTCAGGGTGATAACACCGTTGTCCTGAAGTAACAGAAGTGCTCTCGCCTCATTGGTCGTGTCATTGGGAACCGCGATCACATCACCTTTCTCCAGTGTTGTCAGATCGCTCTTCGTACCGGGATAGATTCCGAAAGGCTCATAGTGGATACCGCCTGCATTCACAAGGTGTGTGCCCTGCTCCTCATTGAAGGAATCCAGATAAGGAATATGCTGGAAATAATTAGCGTCAAATTCGCCGCTCTCCACTACCTGATTCGGCTGTACGTAGTCATTGAACACTGTGACATCTAATTCCCAGCCCTGTGCTTCCATAAGCGGTTTCGCCTGCTCAAGGATCTCTGCATGAGGTGTTGCGGATGCAGCGATCGTGATCGTGCCTTTGGATTCTACAGCCGCTTCAGTATCTGCATTTGCGTCCGCCTCCGCATCTGCTCCTTCCTCCGGAGCCGCGGTTTCTTCTTCCGCGGGAGCTGCATCCTCTGCGTTCCCGGCATCTTCCGTACTCTCCGTCTCTGCAGCGCTGCTGTCAGCAGTCGTTGCATCACCGGAACCGCCGCACGCCGTCAATGTACCAAGCGCCAGGGCCGCTGTCAAAATTGCTGCGATAAATTTTTTCTTCATAATACTTACTCTCCTCTCTGCCGTGTTCTTCACGGCGAAACGGTGGAAACTGGCTGTTCCATCCGCAATAAAAATTCCAATGCAGTGGTTCTCCTCTTTACCACGGCATTAGTTTTATCTGAAAGTATATATGCTGCCGTATCTTCACTGCATACAAGCTGCATACAACTTTAAGATCACTCAAATAACTCAATCAAATTATCCGCCTGTACGGCCGCAATCCGACAAACCGCTTGCATGTAATTTATTGCAATGAAAATGACTTGTTGGTTTAACAATCCATTTATAATTATAATAAGCAAGCAGAAATTTCAATTCCGGCATTCTATCTCTGTCTACGGTCGAGTTTTACCGACATCTTCATGCCTGCCGTCTGGAAAATCTGAACCAACACCACTAACAGAACCACCGCCACAAGCATGATCTCTTCCTCATAACGGTAATATCCGTAGCGCATGGCGATATCTCCCAGGCCGCCGCCGCCCACGATGCCTGCCATAGCAGAATATCCCAGAATCGTGCCAAGCGCAATGGTCACCCCCACCAGAATGGAAGTCCTGGCCTCCACCAGCAGTACTCTTATAATGATGGTCATGGTGCTCGCTCCCATACTCTGCGCCGCCTCGATCACTCCGCGGTCCACCTCGTTGAGAGACGATTCTATCATTCGTCCGATAAAAGGCGCCGCCGCCACAGTAAGCGGTACCACCGTAGCCGCTGTGCCATAGGTTTTGCCCACCAGCAATTTGGTCAACGGCATAATCAGGATCAACAAGATCAAAAACGGAATACTTCTGGTGATATTGACAATTACATCCAGCACCTTATAAACTATCGTATTGGGCCTTATGCCATTCTTATCCGTCACTGCGAGGGCAACTCCCATTGGAAGTCCTAGAAGATAGCCGAAGAGAGTAGACAGCACAGTCATGTAGAGAGTTTCCTTCACGCCGTCTACCATCATTATCGTCATTTCATTAGTCCATTCCATAACCATCCACCTCCTCTACAGCCAGGCCCCTCTCAGTCAGATAAGTTTTCATATCTTCCTGCATCTGCACATCATCCGGCAGGCTTAAGATCATCTCTCCTCTGGCAATCCCTTCCACATTCTTGGTATCCGCTCTCAGAATATTAATGGGCTGCCCGAACCGTAGAACCATATTGGCGATGACCGGCTCGAAGGATGAATTCACGGAAAAGACGATGCGGACACAACATTTTCCCTTCATCAGGTCTCTCTGATGACTCTCCAGTGTGCGGCGCTCCTCCCCTCTGCCCTTGACGATCAGCTCTTTAGCCTCTTTCGTCTTCGGATGGGTAAAAATATCCGACACCCTGCCCTGCTCCACCAAATGGCCGTTCCCAATGATCGCCA
The DNA here is from genome assembly GCA_964465725.1 of uncultured Bacteroides sp. Taxonomy (GTDB): domain Bacteria; phylum Bacillota; class Clostridia; order Lachnospirales; family Lachnospiraceae; genus UBA3282. Next base: position 6,273 of record CAYXKS010000149.1, read on the forward strand.
CATGGGAACAGATTTCTCTGACCACAGACATCTCATGCGTGATAATCACGATCGTAATTCCATAATCTCTATTGATCTGCTTCAAAAGATGCAGGATGGACTGCGTTGTCTGCGGGTCAAGCGCGCTGGTCGCCTCGTCGCACAGCAAGATCTTGGGATTGGCCGCCAGCGCCCTGGCAATCGCCACACGCTGTTTCTGACCGCCGGACAGCTGCGCCGGATACGCCCTGGCCTTCTCCGTCATCCCTACGATCTCCAACAGCTCTTTCGCCCTTTTTCTGGCATCCTTCTTGCTCATGGTGCCCTTTTTGCCTCCGTCCTTCTTCCCGACACCGGCATAGAGCAATGGAAAACAGATATTATCTATGACATTCTTCTGCATCAGTAAATTAAAATGCTGGAAGATCATTGCGATCTCGGCGCGCTGTGCACGGAGTTCCTTCTCTGACAGGGTGCTCAGGTCTCTTCCCTCAATCTCCACAGTTCCTCCCGTGGGCCGCTCCAGGAAGTTCAGACAGCGCACCAGAGTGCTCTTGCCCGCCCCCGACATACCGATAATTCCATAGATATCTCCCGGCTGAATAGAAAGGTTGATATCCTGCAATGCTTCCACATTAGCGTCCTTCGTCACGAATGTCTTGCTTAAGTTACGAACTTCAATTATTCCTGCCATTTCGCTTTGTCCTTTCGTAAATGGTCTGTCCTTGACTACTTTAGCATGAATAGAGGAATTTATCAAGCAAAGCCGCGGCGTAATGCGCTAAAATTATTGTATAAAAGTTACTTTTCATTCCCCTCCGAACAACAGCGTGGACAGATATCTGTCCCCGGAATCCGGCAGGAGGGCCACGATCGTCTTCCCGCGATTCTCCGGGCGCCTTGCCAGCTCTGTGGCTGCATGAAGCGCTGCCCCGGAAGATATTCCCACAAGAATCCCCTCTTCCACTGCTATGGCTCTGCCCGCAGCAAAAGCATCCTCATTGGAAACTTTGATAATCTCGTCATAAACAGCCGTGTTCAACACCTCCGGTACAAAACCCGCTCCGATTCCCTGTATCTTATGCGCACCAGCCTCGCCTCCGGAAAGCACCGCACTGCTTGCAGGCTCTACCGCCACAACCCTAACCTTCGGATTCTTTTCCTTCAGATATTCCCCAACCCCTGTTATCGTGCCGCCGGTACCGACTCCCGCCACGAAAATATCTACTTTTCCGTCTGTGTCTTCCCATATTTCCGGACCGGTTGTAGCTTTATGCACAGCAGGGTTGGCCGGATTCACAAACTGCCCCAGAATAACGGAACCCGGTGTGGACTCACGCAATTCCTCGGCCTTCTCGATAGCCCCCTTCATTCCTTTCGTGCCGTCCGTGAGCACCAGTTTAGCTCCATATGCCTGCAGAAGCTTTCTCCGCTCCACACTCATAGTCTCCGGCAAGGTCAAAACTGCCTTATACCCTTTTGCCGCCGCCACTACCGCCAGGCCGATTCCCGTATTGCCGGAAGTAGGTTCAATAATCGTCGCCCCCGGCTGTAACTGACCCGACTTCTCCGCCTCCTCGATCATATTCAGTGCGGTACGGTCCTTCACAGACCCTGCCGGATTCAAATACTCCAGTTTCACCAGAATGGTGGCATCTGTGAGATCATGGTTCTTTTCATAATTGGTAACTTCCATCAAAGGAGTTTTTCCTATCAGTTCCGTTGCGCTTTTTTTAATATTTGCCATCTTCTTCTCCTTCTTTCTGCTTCCATAATAACCTTCTATGGTCAGCATAGCAAATCTGTCTTTTTATTTCCTACTTATTCAGTAGGTTTAATATGGACTGATAATACACCTTTACATACATTCTGTCAACCCACCGAATTATAAAATGGTTGACACCC
>CAYXKS010000150.1:0-8152 GCA_964465725.1 uncultured Bacteroides sp.
GGAATGACAACACGGCTTAAGACGATCTCTCCGGATTCATCCATAGGTTTGATTTCATCTTCTGGAATCTTAGGAGGATAATCACCGTAAAGCGTATGATCCGGAATCACGATCGTTTCCAGAGCTTCCTGGGATACCTCGGTGGGAATCATTTCGATATTCTGCATGGCTGTGACGTCTGGCAGTACTTCCACGCCGGATACAGTGACAGGTTCATAGCCTGGTGCAGTCACGTTCAGCGTATATTCTGAATACGGCATAGGAGAATTGGGCGTCAGACTGTACTCCAGAGGAGGCGCGGCGAGTGAAACAGTATCCGTCTGTCCTGAGGAATCAGTGGTCAGCGTTTCCAGGGTGCTGTTTGGCTCTCCGGTATAGGAAATTGTTATGTTGGCATTCTGAATCGGAATCAGTCCGACATTGGCCGTGACATTGATCTGCAGCCGCCCCTGGTCGATATTCTCATTCTGCGCACTTTTTAAAACAGGCTCTTCCATAAAAAACCTCTTACCATTTCTTCTTATCATATAGTATGCGTTCTCGTTTTTTTGTTGCACACTCTGCCATGTAAATGGTATACTTTGGGTAAGTAAACGGAAAGGGTGTCTGAAGAGTTACAGACGGTTTGAAGACGTGCGACAGGCAGTAGAAGAGATTTTAAACGGAAAATTTAATCAAGAAAGAGGACAGTTGAGCTTCTCCTGTCAACGAATTCAGATGGAGATACATGCCGATACGGTGGTAGAGGACAGCTTTGTGCTCTATGGCCCGGAAGGTCAGGTAACGGAAGGAGATGTCGTATCATCTGATCTGCGTATGGAATGTATTACCCGCAGTTTCAGCGGTGTTCAGGATGAGATTTTGTATCGGTTTGATGCACGGGGGATGGAAGCGGGAGAGGAAGTCAAGGGAGCTTTCAATATTATCTCTAATCAGGGGGAGTATTACATTCCTTTTTTTGTGTCAATTATGGCGCAGAAGATAGATTCCAGCCTGGGGAATGTCAAGAACCTGTTTCATTTTACCAATCTGGCCAGGAGTAACTGGGAAGAGGCAGTTAAGCTGTTCTATTCCGAGGAGTTTGCCCAGATATTCAAGGGAAATGACAAGAGACATTATGCGGCTTATCTGGGTCTTTCGGCGGTTCGGGATAATGAACATAATGTGGAAGAATTTCTTCTGGAGATCAATAAGAAGAGACCGGTAGAATTTATTCCGGAGGAGATAGAGATAAGAATAGATGACGCTTTCGAGACGATGCGATATGCGCTTGTCATAAATCGCAACGGATGGGGGTATACGCATTTTTGTGTCAGGACAGAGGGAGAATTCCTTCAGATTGAGGAAGAGGAAGTGACAGATGCCTCTTTCCTGGGGAACATATACAGGCTTTATTACTATGTGAATTATGAGGAGCTGCATGGCGGAAATAACTATGGCTGTATTATACTGTCTCTGGATAATGGAGAGATCAGGATACCGGTTACGGTGGTACGTCATGGAGTGGGCAGAAGGGCATTGGAACGTGTCCGGGAGAAGAAGAAGCTGACGGTGGAATTGATGGAATACTATCAGAATTTCCGCCTGAAAAGGATCAGCACCAGGACATGGATGGTAGAGACCAATAAGCTGTTGAAGATTCTGATGGAGATGGATGACAGGGATATTGCCCTGAAGCTGTTCCAGGCTCAGATTATGCTTACCGAGAAACGCTATAATGAAGCCAGGTGGATGATTGAGAAATATGAAGAGCAAATACTTGCCTGTCAGGAGGAACGCCCGGAATTGTGGTGCTATTATCTGTATCTTACGACTCTGTACAGCAAGGAAGACAGTTATGTGGATGAAGCAGCGGATACGATATCGGGCGTTTATATGCGGAATCGGGGAAATTGGAGGATTGCGTGGCTTCTGATGTATCTGTCGGAGGAGTATATCAGGAATCCGGTGCGGAAGTGGGAATTGTTGGAGGAACTGTCTCACTATCATTGCACTTCCCCAGTCATCTATATCGAGGCATGGCAGTTGCTATGCATGAATCCGGCGATGCTTATGAAACTTGGTCTGTTTGAACAGCAGATATTATCTTTTGCGGTGAGAAACGATCTGATGAAAGAGGAGATCGTCATGCAGGTCGTCTATCTGTCCCAGAAGGAGAAAGTTTACTCGGGAAGTATTCTCCGGATTTTGAAGGGTTGCTATGCGATGCGTCCCCAGAACGATATTCTGCATGCGATCTGTACGCTTTTGATCAAGGGAAATTGTTATGGGGAGGCGTTTTTTGAGTGGTATCGGGCAGGGGTGGAGCAGAATCTTCGGATTACACGGCTGTATGAATATTATATGATGTCTGCTCCGCTGGATTACAGTGAACCGCTTCCCAAGATTATACTTATGTACTTTGCCTATCAGAGTAATTTAAACTATGAGATTACGGCCTATCTCTACGCTTATGTGCATAAACACCGGGCGGAAATGACAGAGATTTATGTAAACTATACTGCCGCCATTGAGCGATTCGTGACGGAACAGATGGCTTTTGGGAGGATCAACAGGGATCTGGCTTATCTGTATCGCAATGTGATCAGCCTTCCCATGATCGATGAAGAAAGCGCGGCAAAGCTGGTGTCTCTTCTTTTTATGAAAGAGGTCCAGGTGGACCATGACAGGATTGTTGAGGCAGTTACCGTATATCCCTATGGAGTGGGGGAGAATGTTTATCCGGTGGTGGCGGGAAAAGCACTGGTTCCGGTCTATGATTCCGAGTGCAAGATACTCCTGGGGGACAGATTAGGCAATCGGTATACGGTGAGTATAGAGCATCAGGAGGAGACTCTATGCGGTCCCGATAGACTGGCGCTTATGATTGCGCCCTTTATGCGGAATCATCTGTGGTATGCGGTTTATACTTGTTTCGAGTATCAAAAGAATTTTACGGTGCAGGACGACAACGCAGATTTGTTTCTCCTGTTGGCGTCATCGGACGGGATCGTAGAGTCTGTGAAGCAGGAAATACGTATGATGCTGGTGCATTTTTATTATGCGACAGACCGGATGCGTGAGCTGGACAACTATCTGATGGCGCTTCGTCCGGAAGATGTGGCCAGGAAGGAGCACAAGGAGATTGTTCGGTACATGGTCATCAGGAGCTTGTATGAAGAGGCATGGCATTGGGTGCAGTATTGCAGCCCGTACAATATGGATGCCAAGGTTCTGCTGAAGCTGTGCAGCCGTATGTTGGAGGAGGAGCAGATACAGGAAGACCCTGTAATGACGGGAGTTCTCTGGTATGTGGTCCAGAAAGGAAAGTATGATGAAAATGTGCTTGACTATCTGGTCAGATATTTTTCAGGCAGTACCAAGGATATGCGCGATGTTTGGAAGACGGCAGATTCTTTCGGAGTAAATACGTATACCATATGTGAGCGGATTCTTGACCAGATGCTGTATACGGGAGCGCATGTGGGGGATAAGATTGAAATTTTCAGGACATATAGCAGAGGAATGGGGAATGAAGAACTGCGGATGGCATTTCTGTCTCAGTGCTGTTATGATTATGTAGTTAAGGAACAGATCATGGATTCCTATGTATTCCGGGGAGTCATGCAGTTGTACCAGAAAGAGGCATTTATGCACAGGGTGTGCAAGATGGCCTTCCTGCAGTATTATGCGGAAAACAGGCATGAGCAGGACGAGCGGATCAGACAGACATGCTGTGCATTTTTGCAGGATCTTCTTGCGGATCGGATCGTTCTGCCGCTGTATAAGGATTATCAGGGATATATTCCGCAGATGGATGAGTATCAGGACAAGACAATTATAGAGTACCGGACAAGGCCCGGTAGCAGAGCCGTGATTCATTATATGATACAGGATGAGGAGAGCGCGGAGGGTGAATACTGCACGGAAGAAATGCGGGATATGTTTGAGGGAATATGTGTGAAGGAATTTGTACTCTTTTTTGGGGAAAGGCTGCAGTATTACATCACGGAGGAATCCGAGAAAGGCTCACAGCCTACCAGGAGTAACAGTATCAGTACAAGCGATATGGATCAGGATGGTTTTGAGAGTCGGTTTACATTACTCAATGATATCATGATCGGGAAGACACTGCATGACTATGATACGGTTAATGATCTGCTGATGCAATATTACAGGCAGGATTTCGTGGTGGACTGCTTATTCAAAATGCGGTAGGAAGTATTTGCGCAACTGTTAAGCCGTTAATGCTTTTGGGCTAATGTCAGACGCTGTGCATTGGTACAATTTAATTAACTTAGGATTTTGCATTTGCTGCATAATATGAAGAAGCGTGTAAATCTGGCTAGTTGGAGGGAAATATGTTCCTGGATCGAAAAGAAGGGAAGAAACTGCATAAGGGTAGTGTCCTGGTGGGTTATGATCTGGGGGAACAATATTCCCAGATCAGCTACTGTATTTACGGTCAGGAAGATGTAGATACAGTGGCAACTGTGGTTGGAACGAAGCAGTACAATATTCCGACAATGTTATGTAAACGAAAAGAAGGAAATTATTGGCTTTATGGGAAGGATGCGGTGAAGAATGCCGGGGAGGAGGGCATGATACCGGTGGAAGGGCTTCTTGCCTTGGTGAGGAAAGGCGAGGAGATCGAGCTGGACGGGGAAAGCTATGATCCGGCAGCGCTGCTGACTCTTTTCATTAAACGCAGCATGGCATTGATGAATTTCATTGCGCCCGTGGAGAAGATCGATGCGATTATGTTCACGGTGGAAGAACTGGACGATCGGATGGTTGAAGTCCTGTCTTTGGTTTCGGCCAATTTGGGTTTGAAGACGCCATATATTTATTTTCAGAGTCATACGGAGAGCTTTTATTCCTTTGTCCTGCATCAGCCCACGGACTTGTGGTATCATCAGGTGATAGCATGCGAGCATGACGGAATGCGGCTTAAGATTTACCGGATGGAATGCAATAAGCGGACTACGCCGGTTGTAGTGTTGATTGAGGAGCAGGTATATGAGACGCTGGTGATTCCTGAGGATACGGAGGAGGAACAGATCAGGCAGGATGCGTATCAACTGGCGGATGAGAGGTTTCTGGGGATTTTGCAGTCCATCTGCGAGGGCAGGATGGTTTCTTCGGTCTACTTGCTGGGGGATGGATTTCGTGCCGGATGGCAGGAGAGATCTTTACGATTTCTCTGCCATAACAGGAGAGTTTTTCGGGGAAACAACTTGTTTAGCAGGGGTGCATGCTATGGACTTTTGGAGAAATTGGAGCCAAGCGAGGTGGGCAGCAGCCATGTATACCTGGGAAAAGATATGTTGAAATCCAATATCGGCATGAATGTCATGCGCCAGGGCAAGGAGTCTTATTACGCTCTTTTGGATGCGGGAGAGAACTGGTATGAATTGCACAAGGAATGTGATTTCCTGCTCACGAAGGAGAAAGAACTGGAGTTCGTGATAACGCCGCTCAACGGCCGGAACATAGAGAAGAGAGTGATTTCACTGGCGGAGGGAAGTGCTGGTGGGGCGCCTTTTACAAGATATCATATGGATATGAGGATGGGGGCGCCGGATCAGGTTATTGTGAAAGTGATGGATCTGGGATTTGGAGAATTGTTTCCCTCAGATGGCAGGGTCTGGGAGGAGACTTTCCAGGTGTCATGAATGTAGTGGTGTATGAAGATAATAATGTCACTAAGTTAAGCCGGACGCGCCTGACATTATGTAGTAGTTCTAAGGACGCGCTTTCGCTCGATTCCAAACGCAGCGGTACTACTACATAATGCCAGACGCTGTGTACTGGCTTAACTAAATGACATTGATGAAGATAAAGTGAACAACAGATAAACAGAGGATAAATAAAACAGGAAAGAACAAATGGGACAGACGATATTAGGCACAGGCAGATACGCAGAGAAACCTTACTTTGTAGACAAATTCTATATAAATCTGTATTCTGTGGAAGAATTATGCTATCTGCTGGTGGAGAAAGCGGAGAGCTTAGACCCGGAGATCATGCAGAGAGAGCTGGTGCAGTGGCTGGACGAGCAGTGTGGGTTGAACCAATTGGCACATGCCTTGTATTCTCTCATGAATCAGAATGGGTCTACCGCGGCGTTTGTGGGGATCATACTGGAGTATGTGAACCTCTATCCGGTGGATGTGGTGTCCAGAACGGAAGAAATTATTCGGGGCAATGAGGGACGAAGTCCCCAGGAGCGCCAGAAATCCAAGGCGGATTATATGCTGCAGAACGGGAGATACTATGGGGCGTTGAAACAATATTATGCGCTTCTTTCACAAAACCTACAGATGGACAAGACCCTGTCGGCCCAGGTCTTCCACAATATGGGAGTAGCCTATGCGAAATTATTTATGTTTCGTCAGGCGGCGGAAAGATTCCTGCAGGCGTATGAGACAGACGGAGCGAAGGAGAGTTTGTCCCTGTATTTGACTTCTGTCCGCATGTATTCTGAAGACAAGGAATACATTGCTTTTATTGCGGAGCACCCGGAATATCACAATGTATCGCTGCAGGTGGAGCGACGCATCGAGCAGGCTGGAGGCCAGTTTGAAGCGACTGACGAGAACCGCATGCTTTTTACCTTACAGGTGTTCAGGGAAGAGGGGAGCAGCACGGCGGGAAATGAGACGCCATATTATCAGGAAGTCGAAAGGCTGACGTCGGAGTTGAGAGAGCGGTACAGGGAATATGTGTCGTAGCTTTGTGAAAAAGTGGATAGGCAGGGAATACAATGGGACTGTTTAAAAATCTGAGGAACAAATTTCATAGGAAGGATCAGGAGAATCAGTATGATCCCTGGGACGACGTTGAAGATGACTATCAGGTCGATTATGATAATAAAGAACAGAGAGACGATTACGTCAAGAATTGTCTGGAACGGATAGCGGATGCCACCAAGGAGTTGGAAAATCTGACTTACGAGTATGATATGGTCACTTCTTATCTGAAGGATATGGAGGAGATCGAGGCACTTCCGGAAGAAGAGAGCGAACAGCTGAAAGAATGTGCCAGGCGGGTGGCGGACCTGCAGGACAGCAAGGCGGATTTCATGGAGCGTCCCCGCAAGATCAACGATGAGCAGTATCAACACATGGAGCGGATCGCGGGTGAGGTGCAGGAAGGGTATGAGAAACTTACCGAGGCGGAGGAGTACCAGAGTCTGATCAAGCAGGACTTAAATCGCCTGGACGGTGAGAGACATGCATATCAGTATCGTAAGAACGAAGTGATGAGTACGATTGCGGATACGAGGGGCATGGCGGTCATCTGTGTAGTGGCACTGGGGTTGTGTGTTGTGCTTTTGCTTCTGCTGCAGTTTTTCCTTGATCTGGATACCCAGGCAGGCTATCTGATCACAGCGATAGCGGCGGCTGTGGCGATTACCGTGATTTATCTCAAACATCTGGATGCCAGGCAGGAACTTCGCCGGGTAGAGAATGGGATCAACAAGATCATTCTGCTGCAGAACAAGGTCAAGATACGGTATGTCAATAACACGAATCTGTTAGAATATCTGCAGCTGAAATATGGGGTGAGCAGTTCACAGGAACTGATGAATATGTGGGAGAATTATCAGAACGAGAAGACAGAGCGCGAGAATCTCAGGAAGGCGGAACGGGATCTGGATTATAATGAGCAGGAACTGCTTAAGATGTTGAAGTGTTATCAGATCAAAGATCCTGCTATCTGGCTTCACCAGACAGAGGCAATTCTGGATCGGAAAGAGATGGTGGAGATTCGTCATAATCTGATTATCAGAAGACAGTCATTGAGGCGCCGGATGGATTATAACAAAGAGGTGGTGGCAGGTGCTTCCCAGAAGGAGATCAGGGAATTGGTGGAGAAACATCCGGAATATGCGAAGGAGATTATGAGCTCTGTGGAAGAGTATGAGAAGATGTTCCAGAAGGAAGAAAATGGATGAATGACATTGTGATACCGGCTGTGTACAGAAACTGCGTTGATAAATGATGTAAGATAAGTGGAGGAGAATAAGCATGAAAAGAACACCTATGGCAACAGCTCTGCGCACTTGCTGCGCTGAGCGTACACGCGCCATGCAGCTTGCCTGCATGTGTGCATTGTGTGCATATGCGCAGGCATGCGCTAATACTTGCACCGTATATTTTAAGTGCAT
>CAYXKS010000151.1:0-8129 GCA_964465725.1 uncultured Bacteroides sp.
GTCCTTGCGGCTTATGTCATTTATGTTTTCGCTGCTTACGACAGGCTGCCGGATAATCTGCCTTTGGAGATAAGCAGGAATGGCGGAGACGATTTGGATCGCTCTGAGATATCGGATGATGTTTCTTATTCTGTCGGACAGACTTATTCTGTTATGACGTACAACATCGGCTTCGGCGCTTATCTGCCGGAGTATAGCTTTTTCATGGATGGAGGCAAGTCTTCCTGGGGCAAGGATGCGGACAGTGTGTCAGCGGCGGTCTGTGGTGCAGCGGGGATTGTTACCGATGAGGCTCCGGATTTCGTGATGCTGCAGGAGGTTGACAGGGACGGAACACGCTCCTACCATATTGATGAGCTGGAATTGTTGAATCAGTTTATCAAAGGATATTACTATACTTATGCGCAAAATTATGATTCACCGTTTTTGTTTTTCCCACCCTGGGAGCCGCACGGGGCGAATAAGGCAGGGCTTGTGACCTATTCTAAAGCAGAGATTACGGACGCCATACGAAGGAGCCTTCCGATATCGGAATCTTTCTCTAAATTTGTGGATCTGGACCGCTGTTATTCCATATCGCGGATTCCTTTGGCGAATGGCAGGATGCTGTGTCTTTATAATATGCATATGTCAGCATACGGCAGCAGTGATGAGATCCGCACGGGACAGCTTGCCATGCTCTGTGAGGACATGGAGGCGGATTACAAGGAGGGAAATTATGTGATCTGCGGCGGCGATTTTAACCACAATCTGAAAACAGAGGCGTCGGAGAATGCGCCTGAGTGGGCTTATCCTTTTCCGAGAGAAAGCCTGCCGGAGGGATTTCGGATGGCGATTGACGAGACCGGTGATACCATAGATACAGCCCACAATACCTGCCGGAGTGCTGATGAGCCTTACAATGAGGAGACGACCTACACGGTGACTCTGGACGGATTTATTATTTCGGATAATGTTATTGTGGATTCCTACAGACATGTGGACTGTGGTTATGGGTATTCGGATCACGATCCGGTGGTGATGTATTTTACATTGAAATATTAACACAGGCTATTTGTTGGAAAAACAAACGAAATGTTGTAATTGCACAGCACGAAAATATGTGCTATACTTCATGCATGGAAGACCATAGAGCCAAAGGCGGCTTTACCCTTCTTGTTTTATGCGGAGGGTTCAAGCAGCCCTCCGGACGAAAGAAAGGAGGGCGATGCAATGATTACATATCAGGATTTATTTTTGTTCTGTACGTTCATTGTTGCCCTTATCAGTCTGCTTTATCAGATTTTTAGGGGAAAGAAATAGCCGCCACTACTACCACTAGTGACGGCTGACGCTGTAAAGCGTTAAGCCAACTTATTTTTGGGGTAGAGCCGCTTCTATGGCCTTCCCTTTTTCTATGCTTAATATAGCACATCTGGCATCGGGATTCAAGAGTCAAAACACACTTTATTCCCGCGAGCAACGAGCCAAGTGACTGCTTGCAGGCATTTGGCGACTGCCGCGAGGGTCAAATACCCGCCCCCTTGGGGCGTTTCAAGTCTGATGCCGTTGCTTGCGGCGGGGTCTTTGACTTGATACAAGGCTTGCGTAGCTCCTGCACACGCTCCATGTGTCACGGTCTATGTGCCGCTGCATGACGGCGGTTTTTTAGTTGTGGGTTATCGGTCAAGCCGGAACTTGAACAGGTTTTCTATCGGCTTTATCCTGACCGTTGACTGGCTCGGTTGGCTTTGCTATTCATATTTTTTTAATAACTGTTTAAATATTACGATGCCTATTACAATTTGAAAAATTAAATAGCCGCCCAGATATAGCACTATTAAGCGTGAATTATCAATGATTTCAAGTTTTCCCAATATGGAGAAGATGATTATTGAAATACTAACTGTCATAAGCCCGATAGCATACGCATAGCGCCCGGATTTATCTCTTAATTTTGATTTCAATTCATCGTAAAGTTCGATTTTTTCATTTTCTATTTTTTCCTGATACCGTTCTTTGTTTTTAGATGTACTCCAATAGAAATATTTAAAAGTCATAACAATACCAGAACAAATGGCTCCGGCAGCAAAACCGATAAGCAAACTGTCCAACACACTATCAGTTAGCAGTGCTGCACTCAAAAGAATAGTGCCTCCCAAAACAAACAAAATACCCTCTAATAAATTACCTTTTTTCATCGTTGCAGCTCCTTTCATGAATAAAAATTTCTTCAATTTGTTTACCGAAAAAATCTGATATTACAAAAGCTAATTCTAAAGAGGGATTATATTTCCCCGTTTCTATTGAACTGACGGTTTGTCTTGAAACTTTAAGTGCTTTTGCAAAATCTTCTTGATTCATGCCTAGTCTTTTCCTTAATTCTTCAACCCTGTTTTCCAAATAATGTCACCTCCATTTTCGACAAGGTTCCTTTACATTTTCAGCATAGCAGCATAAGGGTGTTTTGTCAAGTTTCCTTTACAAAAAACTTATAGGCTGTAAGGAATAGTGGGTGGCTGCCTGTCAAAATCTTTGTGTTACTTTATCGCACATGAGCATTTTATGAAGGGTTTAAGCAGCCCTTCAGACGAAAGAAAGAAGGAGGGTGATGCAATGATTACATATCAGTATTTTTAGAGAGAGACTTATTTAACAGCATACTTGATCAGGTAGGCTATGATTTCTTAAAACTCCTTGATTTCTGAGACTTTTCAGGGATTAGCGTACATAACAGAAAGTGTTACAAATTAAATATGCATTTTGTGTATAAAATATGTCTGAAAATATGCATAATTCCTTTGCAAGGTAAATATAGTGTGTTACAATGGAAGCGAATAGCGGGTGGAGTGGACTAACGCCTGAACGAAGTCAGCCACATACGGAGGGAGTTATGCTGAAACGTAAAATTTACGATAGGCTTATTGCATGGAAAAATACAAAGAAGCAATCTTGTCTGTTGGTCAAGGGTGCACGGCAGATTGGGAAGACTTTTATCATTGACCTGTTTGGGCGGGAGAATTATACAAGTTATGTCTATATTAATTTTATAGAAAGGCCGCAGACAAAGGATATTTTTGCCGGAGAGCTTACTGCGGAGGAAATTTATAAACGAATGACTCTCATTTTTCCAGAAATAAAGTTTATCAACAAAGATACGCTGATTTTTCTGGATGAAATTCAGGAATGTCCTAATGCGAGAGCCGCACTGAAGTTTTTGGCTATCGACGACCGGTATGATGTGATTGCATCCGGGTCCTTGCTCGGTATCAGTTACCGGGAGGTACCCTCTATTCCTGTTGGATATGAAAAGCAGGAGGAAATGTACTCTCTTGATTTTGAAGAATACCTGTGGGCGGTCAACTATGGGGAGGAGAAGATTACACTCCTGAAACAGTATTTTGAAAGAAGAGAGAAAGTACCGGTGGTGATTCATGAGACAATGATGAAGCACCTGCGGGAATATATTACGATAGGCGGAATGCCGGCAGTAGTCAACAGATTTGTTGAGCAAAAGCATTTTGGCCTTGTGCAGGAGGAGCAGATGAAGATTTTGGACAGCTATTTTGACGATATTTCCAAATATGCTTCTAATACTGAGAAACCAAAGGTGAAAAACTGCTATTTATCTGTACCCAGGCAGCTGGCCAAAGAAAATAAAAAGTTTCAGTTTTCTGTTGTGGAGAAAAAGGCAACCGCAAGAAAATATGAAAACAGTATTGAATGGCTCAGAGATGCAAATTTCGTGACATTGTGCCATAATGTCAGCACGCCTGAATTTCCCCTGCCTGCTTATGAAAAAGAAGAGCAGTACAAACTGTATTTGTCGGATATAGGGCTGCTTGTGGCTCTTTACGGATTTGATATGAAAAAGGCGATTATAGACGATACTTTGACAGGGAATGCCAAAGGCGGAATCTATGAAAATCTGATTGCAGACACGTTCCGAAAAAAGGGATATCCATTGTATTATTACCGGGCGGAGAACGGTTCTATGGAAGTGGAATTTCTGCTTTCCAAAGATGCGTCGGTGGTTCCTGTTGAGGTAAAGGCCGGCAACGGATCTACGATTTCACTGAACAGGCTTTTGATACGAGAAGATATACCTTACGGGTATAAATTGATCGACGGAAATGTGGGCGTGAATGATAAGAAAATAGTAGTGCCTCTTTATATGATGCTGTTTCTTTGAAAAAATCATCCTGAATTATTCAGCGGCAAGGCAGACCAATATAATTCAGGAATAACAGGGTGTTTGTGAAATGAATCTCGCAGACACCCTGTGCGCTTTGTTCTATCTGGCACCCTTATCATAGATTTCCCCCAGCGCCCTCGGCGAGTGGTTCTTCTTGCTGAAGAAGATCAGCATCAGCAGTGTAAGCACATATGGAAGAACCATTACCAGGTCCTGATAACTGCTGGGCATCTCCAGGAACTTCACGAGCTCATAGCCGCCGGAGCGGGCGAAACCGAACAGCAGGCATGCGCCCAGTGTGGGCAGGATCTTCCAGTTGCCGAAGATCAGGGCAGCGATGGCAAGATATCCGTAGCCAGAGTAGATATTGGAAGAAAAGTTGGCCGAGATCGAATAGGCGAAGCAGATGCCGCCCAGACCGGACAGAGCGCCTGAGGCCATGACTGCGATGAGTCGGACTCTGCTTACCTCGATACCGGCAGCGTCCACCGCGTGAGGATTATCTCCGCAGGCGCGCAGATGCAGGCCGAATCTGGTCTTATACAGAATGTACCATGCGACGACGGCAATCAATGCAATAACGATCTCAAAAGGATACAGGTTCGTAAATACGGCGCCAAGTACAGGGACCTGTGACAGAACCGGCACTGTGATGCGGGCCGATACTCCCAGGACAAACTTGTTGGAGGCAGCGCCGAAGATGCTGGCGTTGATTTGTTTGGTCAAAAACTCCGTGAGCGCCATGGCAAGGATGTTGATCACGACGCCGCTGATAACCTGATTTGCCTTGAACTTAATACAAAGCATGGCATGAAGCAGAGAAAAAAGCATACCGCCCAGGAAAGCGAAGAGCATTGCCAGGTAGAACGGTACCGGTGAATTGCCGGCAAAATACTGTGCGATGCAGACTGCGAAGAGGGCGCCGCAGAATGCGCCGAAGCCCTGCAGCCCTTCGATGGCCAGATTAGTTATGCCGCTTCTCTCGCAATAGATACCGCCTATTGCCATGATAAACAACGGAAGAGCAAAAGATAAACCGTCTATGATGATCGTATTCATTTAGTTGTCCTCCTTCCATCGATTGACTTTATATTTCACATAGGCGCCGCAGGCGGAGAACAGCAGGATAATGCCGGTTATGGCGGAAGCGATCTCGGCCTGGACTCCTGAAGTAGAACTCATGTAGGTACTTCCCTTCGAGATGACAGTGATCAGGAAGGAAGAAAAGATAATGCCGACGGGAGAACTGTTGCCCAGCAGCGCGACAGCTATGGCGTCATATCCCGTGCTGACCAACACCCTGGGCTGGATGGAAGCGAAATAGCCCATATAATAGGTGACACCCGCAAGTCCCGCGAAACCACCGGAAAGCATCATGGCCAACACTCTGGTGCGTCCTACCTGTATACCGGCGTATTCTGCGGCGCGAATACTGCTTCCCACTGCCTTGATCTCGAAACCGAGAGTGGTTTTGTTCAGGATAAAAGCAGTGACGGCGATTCCCGCCGCGGCTATCAGAATGCCCAGAGGGATATCCATCTTGTAGTCGCCGACTACCACATCCACCAGCGTTAATCTTCCGGCTTGCCCCACATTGGCGGACTGTCTTGAGACAGGGTCTACATAGAAGGTATTGATAAGGAAGCTGATAACATTCTGGAAAATATAGTTGAACATGATCGTGGATACCACTTCGTTGATGTTAAAACGGTGTTTCAGATATCCTACGAGGGCGCCTGCCAGAGCGCCAATGACAAATCCAATCAGAACTACCAGCGGCTTGGCAATGACTGCTGGAAGATCAGAGTAACCGATCAGAATAGTGGCAGTAAAACCGGCAGCCAGCATCTGACCCGACACGCCGATGTTGAACAGCCCGGCTTTCAGCGCGATCAGAACCGCCAGTGCAGCAAAAAGCATAGGGGTCAGGGCGTTCAGAAAACTGGTGAAATCCGTGATCAGACCTTTATGGCCGGCATAGGAAGCCTTCGGCGCAAGTCCTGAGCCCTGCAGCAGATTGTAGTATGCCTGCAGGGGATTCTTACCGAGCAGGGCAATTACCAGAATACCAAAGAGCAGGCTGAGTAAAATCGTGAAGACCGGAATCATGTAGTGCTGTCTTTTCTCATGTCCGATGGTCTGTAAGATTAATTTATGGAGAAAATTTTTATCTTTTTTCATCTTATATGTTATACCTCATATCCGCATTTGCAGATTCCTTCGACTGTGATTGTATCGACTGACAGTTACAAGTGCAGCATTGCATCAATGCACATTGTCTAGTGTTTTCCTCCGACACCCATCATGAACTCACCGACCTCGGATGGCGTGAGCGTTCTGGCGTCGGCAATTTTCTGGATAGCGCCGTTGTAGATAACGCCGATGGTGTCTGCCAGGTTCATGACTTCATCCAGTTCCAGTGAGATCAGGAGGATAGCCTTGCCTTTATTCCGCTCTTCAACAATCTGCTTATGTATATTCTCGATGGCGCCGATGTCCAGGCCGCGGGTCGGCTGGACAAAAATTGTAAGAGGGGAGTCAAGTTCAATCTCCCGGGCAATAATAGCTTTCTGCTGATTGCCACCGCTCATGGAACGGACGATGGTGTCGTTGCCCTGGCTGCTTCGGATATCATATTTCCCGATCAGTGTCTCGCCGTATTTTGTAAATTCATCTGTGTGCACCACGCCCTTGTGGGAAAAAGGCTCTTTAAAATAACTTTTCAGGGCCAGATTGTCAGCCAGGGAGAAATCCATGACAAGCCCCACATTATGCCTGTCTTCCGGGATGTAGGAGATGCCGACCAGATTCCTTCTGCGGATGGAGTAGGAAGTAATGTCTGTGCCGTTTAAGGTGATCGTGCCGCCGGCAGGTTTCACAAGTCCGGCAATGGCGTCGGCCAGTTCGATCTGGCCGTTTCCGGAGACGCCGGCGACCACGAAGATTTCTCCTGCCCGGACAGAGAAGGTGACATCCTTGACGACCTCGTATTTGTCTTCATTCCTGACGGTCAGGTGTTCTACGCGAAGCACTTCTTTGCCGAATTTGGGTTCCGGCTTGTCCACGGTGAAACTGACTTCACGTCCAACCATAAGGTTGGCCATAGTCCTGGTGTCTGTTTCGGCTACATCCAGCACGTCAATCAGCCTGCCGCGGCAGAGAATGGCACAACGGTCAGCGATCTTCTTGATTTCTTCCAGCTTATGGGTGATGAGGATAATAGTTTTACCGTCGTCGCGCAGGCTTTTGATGATCTCCAGAAGGAATTCTATCTCCTGGGGCGTCAGCACTGCGGTGGGCTCATCGAAGATCAGGATTTCAGCCTCACGATAGAGCATCTTGAGGATTTCCACGCGCTGCTGCATTGAGACATTGATCTGATCGATGACCTTTGCAGGATCCACTTCCAGACCAAATTTGCGGGAAAGCGCCAGAATGTCCTCGCCTGCTTTCTTCAAATCCACGCTGGGGAAAATGCCCAGCGTTTTCTTTATGGGTTCCATACCCATAATGATATTCTCGGCGATCGTGTAGTTGCTTACCAGTTTAAAATGTTGGTGCACCATGCCA
The DNA here is from genome assembly GCA_964465725.1 of uncultured Bacteroides sp. Lineage (GTDB taxonomy): Bacteria > Bacillota > Clostridia > Lachnospirales > Lachnospiraceae > UBA3282. The sequence continues at coordinate 7,745 of CAYXKS010000151.1, forward strand.
ATATTCAGTTTTGTCGCGTGGTTGGGAGATTGGATCTTAACCTTTTCTCCGCGGATGATGATCTCGCCCTCATCCGGTTCATACATACCGAAGAGCATGCTCATCAGGGTAGATTTGCCTGCACCGTTTTCGCCCAGAAGGGCATAGATTTCTCCTTTTTTGATCTGGATGGATACGTCATCGTTGGCAATGATGCCGGGAAAACGCTTTGTGATGTGATTCATCTCAATAATATAATCTGACATGCGTTGACCTCTCTTTGGATTGTGGAAGGTATTATAGTTGTAACAGTTCAGCCCAGGACTTTGCATTTACTGCAAAGTCCGTGAAAATGTGTAAATTGGGTCAAAGGGAATCTGCCCCTCGCCGAAGGCGACTTGGAATG
>CAYXKS010000152.1:0-8085 GCA_964465725.1 uncultured Bacteroides sp.
AGAATCATTCCCAGCACTCTCTTCGCGGAAAGCTGTAATTCCGCCCTGCTCAACGCATACGGATGAGACGTATCTTCGAGCGCTTTCAAAATATCCGCCTTATCGGAAGGAATACCCGGCATCGTGATATCATTGCCCGCTTTCACATTGCCTGCGCAGGATGCGCACGGCCACTTCTCTCCGCTCGCGCCCATACCGCCTGTCACAAGCCAGTCTGTCATGACAACGCCCGCAAATCCCCACTCGTCACGCAGCGTATAAGTCTGAATATCTTTCGTGCTGCAGGCATGTTCGCCATTGATCAGGTTGTAGGATGTCATAATAAAATGTGGCTGAGACCTCTTAACACAAATCTCAAAACCTTTCAGATAGATCTCGCGAAGCGCCCGTTCTCCCACATTACTGTTAGAGAAATAGCGGTTTGTCTCCTGATTATTGCAGGCATAGTGTTTGATGGTCGTCGCGCAGCCCTCGTGCACCTGCACGCCATTTGTAATATCCGCCGCAATACATCCTGAAAGATGCGGGTCCTCAGAATAATACTCAAAGTTACGTCCACACAGAGGAGAACGATAAATATTCATAGCCGGTGCAAGCCACAGATGGGTTCCGAACATCTCCATCTCTTCTCCTACCAGATCGCCGCACTGTTTCGCCAGTTCATCATTCCATGACTGTGCGATACCCGTACCGATAGGAATCGCCACACAATACTGATAGTGTACCGGAGCCGCTTTCTCTTCTTCACTGGGTTGCGGAGCCATCGCTGCCATCGCCTGCTGTTCTTCCGGTGTCAGCATGGCCATAAAATCTCCGCCCAGGCTGGAAACCGTCGCTTTTGCCTGTCCATCCACCATCTTATAAGTCTGCGCCAGACGAAGTCCTGCCGGGCCGTCCGCCATCACCAGCGTAGGCGTTCCCAAATCTTCCAGTTGATGCGTTGTCTCGCCCGCCGCTCCTGCCACAGTCGACGAAGCGTTGCCGATTACCTCCATTAAATCTTCCGCGTCTTTATATGCGCCAATACACAGATAAGCGAGCTGCTCATCGCTTAATCCCGCTACAAACTCATCTAACGTCTTAGCACCACTCTTTACTTCTTCCCATCTCACAGAAGCGCCCGCCAGGATTTCCGCCGGAACTTCCTGATAAACAGCCTCCTTCACCGCCAGGTCCGCAGCCTTGATCTCCACGACTTTGGCATTTTCTTTTTCTTCCGACTCACCTTCATAAGTAATCGGATTAACCTCTGGCTTCAAGTCCTCAAATCCACTGTCACCACAGATATTCTTCACTTTCTCTACGGCCTTGGTTTCATCCAGAACCACCGCTCCTGCTATATGCGTATTTCTCGAACTGTTCCCCACACGGATATAATATGTACCTGCTTCCATCACATAAGATGCACAATCCTTGCAATAGGACGCCATAGATTCCGTGTCGAAAACTACCGTCACATCCTGGCTCTCTCCGGGCGCAAGCTCCTTCGTCTTCACATATCCGGCCAGTTCCTGATAAGGTTTGTCCAGTTTGCCTGCCGGCGCCGAACAGTACACCTGAACTACTTCCTTACCTGCCGCAGCGCCAGTGTTGGTGACATGTGCGGTTACGGATACTTCAGACGCATCCGCCGTCATCTCCTTCGGCTCCACCGTAAAAGTGGTATAACCAATACCATATCCAAACGGATAAGTCGGCACATAGCCAACCGTATCAAAATAACGATAACCTACATAAATACCTTCTTTATAATATGTATCATTGGGATCACCGAACCCTTTCGTGGACGCATAATCCTCAATCGGCGCCCAGGTCATGGTCAGCTTGCCGGAAGGATATGCTTTTCCGAGAAGAACATCTGCCAATGCATCACCTGTAGCGGAGCCGAGCTGTCCCAGAATCAGAACCGTTCCTACTGACTCCACCGGTTTAAGGTCAACCATGCCGCCTACATTCAAAACCAGCACGAACTTGTCATATTTTTCATTCAAAGCCAGAATATCCCTGACCTCGGTATCCGTCAGATTGATATCCCCCGCTGCAGGTTTCCGGTCTGCACCCTCTCCTGAATTGCGGGCCAGCACATAAATCGCCGTGTCTCCTTCTCCGTCAAGCGCAAGTTCGTATTCCGGCTCCGGACAGGCTTTCCCCATAGCATACATCATCATCTGAGGCCCTTTCACCCCGGCCTCTTCCGCTTCCTTACGAAGAGCGGCATAGAATGCTTTCTTGGCATCCGCCATCACCTGATCATAGCCGTCCAGCCAACTTCCTGTCGTAAGTTCGAATCCTGCGTTCTTCAATCCTTCTTCCACAGTCACGAAATGACGCACATTCACATCTCCTGAACCCGTGCCACCCTTGATCGTATTTCTCGCACCGCTCCCGTATAGCGCAAGCTTCCCTGTCCCCTGCAGAGGAAGCGTTCCGTCATTCTTCAGAAGTACCATGCATTCCGGCGCCAATCTGCGCACTGCCGCGGTGTGCTGCGTCTCAAATGCCTGGACGTCCGGCGACTCGATTCTGATCTTGTTCATAAAATAACCCTCCTTGTTTCCTTTAAAAATTATATATTGTCATACCGCTTACTACAGTATAAACATCTGCACAATAAATGCCCCACTTATAGACTCCGCCGGACCGATTGTATCTGATTGTATATGTTACAATCCATGGCAAAAATATCTGTTTTAAAACCTCTATAGTAGTATTTTATCTGACAATATATTCGTAAGCAAGTATAATTTGCAGCATTTTAGTCCAACATCATGAACCAATCAGAACCTTCTTCCCCTCAAAGGCAAATCCATAATGCCTTATCCTGTCATGCGAAATCCCGCTGTCGATCAGCGTCGCGTCGTAGTTCTTCTCTTCAATCTGCCGCAGGGCACTCTGTACCGTTTCCGCAAGCGTCTTCTCATCTGCCGGGTTCTTTACCTTAAACTCAAATATATAAGCGTCTCCCTCGCCGTCTCTGGGTTCCATAATCACATCGTATCTTCCGAAACCGCTCTCGCGATTGGAAGTGATCCGGTAATTCAGTCCGGCATCTACGATCAGCCCCAGTACAAACCCATGATAGAACCGCTCCGGTTCCGCCTGTTCGGAGGGACGCCTTCCGGTGTCAAAGGAGCTGAACACGGCCTCCGTCATCTTATTCATATACAGATTCATATAGGCGAGATCGTTCTTTAACAGCGCTTTGACAAAATCATTATAACGCGCGCTCGGCTTCTGGAACCAGTTCCGCACCATTCTGCCAAATTCCTTCCTGACTTCAAGATTTGTCAGGGAAAGCTGATACTCCGTATCCTCCTCATCGTTTGCATACAGAATCTTCTCCACCTTCAAATAACCGGATGCCAGAAGCAGACTCCAAATAGCCGCGCTGTTTTCCGCCGGCTGATCGAACACGACTTCCTCACTGATAATCGTCCTGATATTCCCACCCGCAAGAAGATCCTCCATCGCTATCTTGACATCAGGCTCTCCTTCCCGAAGAAATTTGCCTGCCAGACTGTTCGAACTGGTATTAGCCCAATAAGTTGCAAACTGCCCACTGTCCAGATACTTTGTGATGGACCAGGGATTGTAAATATCTTTTCTTCTGCCAAATCGAAATCCATCGTACCAGTACCTCACCCGTTCCAAGGTATCGCCAAGCCCAAACCGTTCCAACGAGGCCTTCACTTCCTCCTCGGTAAACCCAAAGGCCGTGCAGTATTTCTCCGATGTCGTCGTTATCACTTCAAGATTATTCAGATCTGAAAAGATCGATTCCTTACTCACTCTCGTGATCCCGGTCAGAACAGCCCGGTCAAGATACGCGTTTGTCTTAAAAGAGGCATTGAACATGCTTCGGATCAAAGATGTCAGTTCTTCCCAGTATCCGGACAGATACGCCTCCTGCAGCGGCGTATCGTATTCATCCAGAAAGATCAGAACCTTCTTCGAATAATACCGTTCCAGATACATGGACAGAGTATTCAATGCGCCCGCCACAAACTGTTCGTCTATTTCCTTGTCCGGAGAAGGATCACTGTCAAAATTACGCAGGGCATCATAATTTCTACTCTCCTCCGGACTCAATACAGCGCTCTCTTTCAAATATTTATGGGCGTCATAAGCGTTTGCCAATGCCTTCACAATGCCGTTCCTGGCTCCGCGGAACTGATTCGCTTTCACTCCTGCAAAACTTAGGAAGATCACCGGATAGGCGCCCTGCAGAGCGCGGTATTGCTCCTTCTCCCATATGGAAAGTCCCTCGAAAAGCGCCCCGCGTCCGGCATATTTAACGGAGAAGAAGCATTCCAGCATACTCATATTCAGTGTCTTTCCAAAACGGCGGGGGCGTGTGATGAGCGTCACATCGTCGTTTTGCTCCCACCATTCCCTGATAAAGTCCGTCTTATCCACGTAAAAAGACTGTGTTATTCTAATCTTCTCAAAGCTTTGACTTCCTATGGCAATATTGGTCATCGTCACGCCTCCGTTCCATTTCAAAAAAGTAAATCACTTCGCGATTAACTTTTCTTCACCGCAATATGCGTCTGCCCTTCTCTGTCTCAAACAAGTAAATTGCTTCACGATTAACTCTGCGAGTTTTGCTTCATGAACTCGAAAGTCACCGCAACACACTCCTGCCCCTGATCAAGATGAAAGCTTCCGCACTTCCCTTCTCCTGCCGTTCTTTAGCTCCTTCGCTGTGCTCGACATCCTGACTGCTTTCTAAGCAAGCACATCATAAATCCGTATCTCGATCCCGCTATCCACAGACTGGACCTCAGACCGGAATCTCGTCTGGCACAGATAAGCTTCCAAAACAGGGCTGTCCGGCAAATTAATGAAAAGGATTGCCCAGCGAACCTTATCGCAAAAAGAATCCCAGAAGAACACATCCTAAAGTATGAAAAAGAGATGAAGATTTTCTAAGGCGTCAAAGGACGCCGCCTAAGAAAATCTAAGTCATCTCTCGAAGAATCGCCTGTGGACGATTCTTCTGAAATGGTTCATGTATCGTTTGTGCCGCCGATGGCGGCATGATTAACAAGTATGAAAAGAACACCTATGGCAACAGCTCTGCGCACTCGCTGCGCTGAGCGTACACGCGCCATGCAGCTCGTCTGCATGTGTGCATCTGATACTTGCACCGTACTTTTCATGGGCATTTGTGTCAGAGAAGACATGGAGGTGCAAGTATGGGCTTGCATTCTGCGGAAAGAAGGTTCTGACTGGAAGCAACGATGTTGAAAACTGAAAATTGTGAATGCAAGCGGCAACGGAAATATATATTGTGTCATTTATTTTTTAACTCTGCACGGATATCCTGTTAAGCTTCTGACTATGGCTTTCAACAACGACTTGCAGCGTCTTTATGTCCTCACACATCGCGTCAATCTTCTCTGCCTTCTCCACAAACTTTCTTGAAGCATCCAAATAACACGCTTCTATGGTATTGAGCCGAGGGATTACATTGTTCTCCAGTTGCACCACTCTGACATATTTCATGTCCGATTCCAATCTATCCAGCCTGTTATAAATCGGGTTCAATTTCTCATCTAATTTCTGATCTAATTTCTCATCCAATTTCTGATCTAATTTCCGGTCAAATATCTCCTCAAACTTTTGCTCTTGTTCCGCAAACCGCTGGTCAAACCTTTGTTCCTGCTTCACAAACCGCTGGTCAAGCCTTTGCTCCTGCTCCATAAACCGCTGGTCAATCCCTTGCTCCTGTTCCACAAACCGTGCCTCAAGCCTTTGTCCCTGTTCCGCAAACCGCTGGTCAAGCCTTTGTTCCTGCTCCGTAAACCGCTCCTCAAGCTTCTGATCCAATAAATCTGACATTGCCGCTAATGTTTCTCTGTCTACCATTCTTTCATCCTCCCTTGGTATATTGGCGGAACATACCTCTTTCCGCCGTTTGATTATGAATATTATGAATCTCTGGCGAAAAGCCGGACACCGAAATAATTGGTGTATCGCACGTCTGAATTAAGAATTTTATTGTGCGGAAATAGATTTCATGACTTCACTCTACCACACGTTATGTAAAAACGCAAGTAGAACTTTATTGAAACGTTTTTTCGTTTATAGTTTTTTAGCATCTTTCGGAACCACTAACTAATATCAGCAAACATAATCAATATAGCTTTGAGAAGCGGAACTTCCCATCCATTTCTTTTACGCCGGATTTTTCTTCGAGAGTTTATCTCAAAGAAGTTGGCGCATAACGGGTTATATAACTGATTTTTGAAATGTGCTATCAGAGAAAAAGCCAAGCAAAAATCACAGGCTATTCGCATATAGTTATAGTTCTTTACCAGATTAAGTCATCCCTTGCCATAAGGATTTCCGCTAAGCTGCAGACACCCTTTCGGACAGGCTTCCACACACTTTCCGCACCGGATACATTCCGGCGACACGGAAATTTCCCTCACGGAAAGCGCCACCGGACAGGCTTCCTGGCAGGCCATACAGGAGATACACTTGTCCTCCTCCCACCTGATTCTGACCAGGCTGAACTTGTTAAACCATCCGTATATCACGCCCAACGGACACAAATACTGACAGAACGGCCGATATATTTTCACCGACAGCAAAAGAAGAAATACAAGGATTCCAAGCTTCCAGAAAAAAAGTCCTCCAATCTGACTGCGCAAAGACTCGTTACCCCAAAGCAGCGGCAGCGCACCAAACAAAGTTCCGGAAGGACACAGGTACTTACAGAATGCCGGTACCCTGGCGAATCCACCAAACAAAAAGGCAGAGCCAACACCCACCAGAAAAACCAGAACCACATACTTTCCATATTTCAAAACATGATGAAAAGGCAGTCTCTTTCTTTTCCGGAAGAGAGGAATCTTATGTAAAAGGTCCTGCACCATTCCGAAAGGACACATCCATCCACAAACAAACCTTCCAAACAGGCTTCCGAACAGAAAGAAAAATCCCAGCACCCCGAAAGGGACTGTGAATCCCTGCTGATTCAGCAATGCCTGTAGCGCCCCGATCGGGCAGGACGCAACTGCCCCGGGACAGGAATAACAATTCAACCCCGGGACACAGATATATTTCAGATTTCCCTGATAAATTTTTCCATTCAGAAATCCATAAGCATATCCGTTAGTAACTATAGTAAAAAGAAGCTGCACAGCCAGACGTAATCTCTTCATAATAATATCTAATCATACCTTTCCTGAATGATCCTGCACACCATTCCCATAGTATCTTTTTCTCGTAATATTTCAGCCGTCGACGGCACTCTCACGAAATCTGCTCATTCCAAGCCGCCGACGGTGAGAAGCAGATTTCCCCTTATCCGATTCCAATACATTCCAGACAAATCATCACTGCCTTCCGCCAAATCACGGCAAACTGCCCCTGCACCGCGCCTATTCCCAGAAACAGAATCCCTGTCAGAACACCTGCCGCCCATCCATATCGCATGTTATTTTTCCAAAAGCCCATCTATCTTCTCCTTCCATGCCGCCTTATCCATGGCACCCACTACTGTATCCATAATCTCCCCGTTCTCATCCACAAAAAATGTCGTGGGTACGGCACTGACACCGCCAAGCATCGCCCTGAAAACCGATTCATTCAACAGCAAATGCACATAATCCGCACCGGTCTGTGAAACCAGCTCCGCGGCATACTCCACTGCCTCGTCCCCGGCACCTTCCTGTACATCACTGACGATTCCGATGATCTGAAACTGCTCTGTGTCATATTCACCGGCAAGTTCCCCCAAACCCGGCATCTCACTAAGACACGGATTACAGTAAGTGGCCCACACATTGACCATTGTGAGCTGCGACTGCGTAAATACAGCTTCTGTCACTGTATTTCCTGCCAGATCCTGTGCCTCGAAGGCAATACCTGTGGATTGATCCGCCGAATCTGCATCCTCTTCCCGGTTATGCTCCCCATTCTCTCCTGCATCCGATGGCTCTTCCATTTCCGCCCGAACAGTCTCCTGTTCTTTTTCCTCCGGCACTGCCTTACCGCATCCGCCAAGTGACACACTCAATATTACAATGCTTAATAGAAGTGAATAAAAACTCTGTTTCATGGTTATAAATCCTT
>CAYXKS010000153.1:0-8063 GCA_964465725.1 uncultured Bacteroides sp.
CATTCAGTTCCGGTATGAAACGTATAGAAGAATGTCGTAAACTCCAGTATGAGGGTATTATCATCAATATAATTCTTGATCGATTGAAGGAAATTGATGAGAATAATGGTATTATTTTTGGAGATATGATTCTGGAAGAATTGGGCAGCTTGATTTCCAGCAGTTGCCGTGAAATCGGCGAAGAAGTTGGCCGGCAGATTATAGCCATGCGTCTTGACGGGGACGAATTTACATTGTGGCTGGAGAATCGGTCGAAGGAAGAGGCCATCATATTAGTAGAAAAGCTTCTTGATAAAATAAAAGTAAGTTTCAGAGAAGATACATTTGATGTTGTTATACGTATCGGTATGGCATGTGGGCAGAGGAACCAAACGAGTGAAAAATTGATTTGCATGGCGAAGCTGGCACAGAGCTTTGTAGTTTCGGGGATTACGAAACAATATGTCTTTTTCGAAGATATTCCGGAGGAAAAGCGTAAGGTTCTGCCACCTTTGCTGGGGCGGGATATTACCACTTTAGATTATGGTGAAGATATCAGTCTTGTGTCGTTAGCATTGAATCTGTTTGGTAAAGGGGCGGATTTCACGGCGCAGATGATGTTGATCATCTGTAAGATCGGAAGATTTTACAAGGCGAGTGATGTGCTGATCTCTGTATTGCGGGAAGATTTCAGCTCCAATTATCTGGATTATCAGTGGCACAGAGACGGAATAGTTGTGACAGAGAATGTAAGGCAGTACAAGCAGGAAGAGAGATATGCATTTTTTGAGTGGCTGGAGCGAAAAGAAGTATGGTATCTGACAGAAGAAGAGAGCCACAATGAAATAGTACAGCGTTTTCTGAGTATCAAAGATGGACAGCACGGTGTTGTACTTCCTATGTACGATAATGGGGATTATATGGGGAATATTTGTATTCTCGGTGTTGGCCCACAGCTTTTGGAGGATTCGGAAGAATATCAGAATCTGGCGGAACTCGGTCGGGTGATCCAGAGTCAGTTGACACAGCAGCAGCATGACATTGCCAGCAAGGCAAAGTCAGACTTTCTGTCCCGCATGAGTCACGAGATTCGTACTCCTATGAACGGGATCATTGGTATGACGGCGATTGCCCTTCAGCAGGAACAGAGCCACGAAAGAATTATAGACTGTCTGCAGAAAATACAGTCGTCTTCGAATTATCTGCTGGGTCTGATCAACGATATCCTGGATATGTCTAAGATTGAGAGCGGGAAGATGAAAATCGAACCGTTTAATTTCAGTATGTATGAGATGCTGGATACGATCAAAGAATTGATCATGACACAGGCATCGGCCAAAAATATTAGTTTTGTGCAGGATATTAAACTGATACATAGCTGGTTTGTGGCGGATAGGATGAGGATCAGCCAGGTGCTTATCAATCTTTTGGGGAATGCCGTAAAGTTTACTCCAGCGAAGGGAAGAATAACTTTGACGATACAGGAGATGGAGGCTTCCGACACGAAGGCAGTTGTCTATTTTGCGGTCCGTGATACGGGAATCGGTATTGCCAAAGAAGATCAGAAGCGTGTATTTCGTTCCTTTGAACAGGCTTCTGAAGTTAATCCGGCAAAACAGCAGGGTACAGGTCTGGGACTTTCCATCAGCAGCCGTCTGATTCAGATGATGGGAAGCAATATTCAGTTGGACAGCGAGCCTGGAGAAGGAAGTACGTTCAGTTTCTCTATTCCCTTGGAGTTGGGTGAGAATATGGAAAAGGAAGTAAACCAGGAAGAAATTTCCTTCGAGGGATGTCGTATTCTGGTTGTGGAAGACAATGAACTCAATGCAGAGATTGCAATGACTTTGTTGGAAGAGCGCGGCTTTGTAGTAGACTGTGTCTATAACGGGGCGGAAGCCGTGGAACGTATCCGCACTACACAGCCGGGTACTTATGATGTGATCCTGATGGATATTATGATGCCGGTAATGGATGGTCTGGAGGCAACCCGCACGATTCGGGGTATGGAACGCGAGGACTGCCATACCATTCCAATCGTTGCCATGTCAGCGAATGCATTCGATGATGATCTGAAAAAATCTGTCGAATGTGGAATGAATGGGCATTTGTCTAAGCCTGTGGAAGTGGATAAATTGTATCAGACGCTGGGTAAGATTATTCATGGCAATAAGGTGTGATAGATAGGTATAGGTAAGCCGGACACGCCTGACATTATGTAGTAGTTCTAAGGACGCTGTGTACTGGTTTAACTTAATGGCATTGGATGACATAGGCACAAAATTGGACTGTTGTGAGTGTATGATGGGATATCAACATAGTTAGGAAAAGTATAATGAATTATATTATATTGGATTTGGAATGGAATCAGAGCAGCACCGGGAAAGAGGAGGTAACGAAAGTACTTCCTTTCGAGATTGTTGAGATCGGGGCGATCAAGTTAAACAGCGAGCGGAGGATGGTCAGTGAGTTTTCGGAACTTGTGAGACCACAGGTGTATCATGAAATGCACCAGATTACCAGCAGATTGATTCATTTACAGATGAATCAGCTTGAACAGGGACATCTTTTTCCGGAAGTGGCAGAGAAATTTTTTGACTGGTGTGGGGAAGATTATATTTTCTGTACGTGGGGTCCTTCGGACCTGACAGAATTGCAGAGAAATGTTCGGTATTATGGTATGAGTCCGCTGGCGGATGGGCCGTTTCGATTTCTGGATGTACAGAAGCTATTTAGTATCGGTTATGAGGATAAGAAATCCAGAAGGACGCTTGAACATGCCATTGATTATCTGAAAATCGAGAAAGATATTCCCTTTCACCGTGCTTTCAGTGACGCATATTATACGGCTAAAGTATTGGCGCTTCTGGATGAAAAAGTGTTGCAGAATTATTCTTTCGATGTATTTCATCTTCCAAAGGATAAAGAATCGGAAATTCATGTGCAGTTTGACACATATAGCAAATATATTTCCAGGGAATTTTCGGATAAGGCGGAAGCGCTTGCGGATAAGACAGTAAACGAGACGAAGTGTTATCTTTGTCATAGAAATCTGCGCAGAAAAATTCGCTGGTTCACCCCTAACGGAAAACATTACTATTGTGTATCCTATTGTAATAAACACGGTTATATGAAATCTAAGATTCGTATACGAAAGTCAGAAGAAAAGATGGTATATGTCGTGAAGACAGAAAAATTTATCACGGAGGCAGAGATAGACGCCATCCGTGATAAACAGAAGAAAGCAGGAGAATATAAGAAAAACAAAAATAAATATACAAAAGGGAAGAAAAATTAAAAATCAAAATCATCAAATCCGGACCGAACCCGCTCTCTTCTGCGCTGTCTTCTTTTGACCCGGTTTTGTCTGCGCTTGGCATTTCTGTTGTTAATAATCAGAGCATGAATGATAAATGCCAATATGATAACCGCAGCGAACGAAAGGATGCAAATCAGAACGATCTTTACATTGATAAAGATTGTGTTTGCCTGAGCGGGTTCTGATGGTTTTGGATCTGCTCTTTCTACACTCACATCGGTAGTTTCGAAATTTGTATCAAATTCATAGGTAGAAGTATCCGTAGCCAATTCAAGGTAGGCATTGCCTACATAGGTGTCATTGTAAGAATACTTGATCTGTGCGATACGGTTGCCATCAGAAACATTATAGTCGATCGTCGAGTCAAGATCGCCAAAAGAAATCGTATTGGGTACGATAACGCAGCTTTCAGTATCAATAGACAGGATTGGTTTGGAGCTGCCGAAGATATCATTGCCCGTCTGTAGGAAACTGGAAGGTTCGATCTGATATTTATTCTCATTCTCAGCGATATTCATCATCTGAAAATTATGAAATCCGTAGTCAAAGAGTTCTACGGTATCATCGAACTGGCTGGGAGATTCTTCTTTAAACACAACGCAAACAAGACGCATGCCATTTTGCTCTGCGCATGTGACAAGCGTTTGTCTGGAATTGTCGGTATAACCAGTCTTTCCACCTAAAATGCCGTCGTAGGCTGTTTCTCCGGTAATTAATCTATGTTTGTTTTTTATTATAAAATCATCAGGTTGCGTGGCAGTCGCCTTAAATTCATATCGAGCTGTATTACCGATTTTGCACAGCATGTCATTCTGAAAAAAAGCAGATGAAATCAGAGCAAGGTCATAGGCAGAGGTGTAGTGATTATCATCATAGAGGCCGTTGGTATTCATGAAGTGACTGTCTGTACATCCAAGCTCCGCTGCACGTTCGTTCATGAGAGCAACAAAGTCATCTATAGAACCCGCGATATGTTCACCCACAGCGTTGGCCACTTCATTGGCGGAACCTACAAGAATGCCATAGAGACATTGCTCCAATGTAATAGATTCCCCTTCGTCCATGCCTATGTTGGAAGCGTCACGCGGGACGCTGAATACCGCTTCATGAGAAAAACTGACCATGTCGTCCAGATTCCCACGCTCCATAGCAATCAGGCAGGTCAAAAGTTTCGTAGTACTGGCAGGAAAGGACCTCTCATGGATATTTTTCGCATACAGAATAGAACCGGTATCAACATCCATAAGAATTGCAGACTCTGCAGTGATTGCAGGACCGGTTGGCCAGTTATCGATATCGTTTGATTGAATGGGGAGGGCTTTCCTTTCCTCGGCAGCGGCTTCCAGTTCCTCCAGCGTTGCATAAACGGTCATAGTATTGCCAAATAAACCACAGCAAAAAATAAGGGATGCAAGAAGGAAAGGTGCGCCTTTCCTTATTCGTTTTCTGATATATGATAAAAACATTGTTGTCAGACCTTTCTATAGTTAATGACATCAGGAGATTGCGTTTTCGGCCTTGCAGAAGCTTTCGTATATGGTGGTTGTAAGAGCCGGAAACAGTGTTGTTTGCTAATAATAAACAAGTATATGTTAAAATGGCATATTTTATGTTTTATGGGATCGTTGCAAATTTTTGAAACTATTTAATATGATACACTATTTTGGAAAAAAACAGTAGTGATTTCACAAAAAATACAAAAAGAAGGGTTTAGATAGTTTGGATTAAGCTGTGTACTGGTTGAGCTAAATGATAGTAAAGGCTGAATAGTTATAAACGGTTATAAACAAAAGTAACTATTCAACTAAATTATGAATGGAACAGGCGTAGTAAATGTGTTAATATATCCGTATAAGCGTTATAATAATCAGAAGAATGTCTATCGCGATTAGAAAGGCATAGGGATAATGAGACTGCGAAATATATCGGGTTCAAGGGAAGTGATTGCGGATAGCAGGTATGTCGTTCATGAGCCGGAAAAACATAAAGGAAAATGGAAAGAGATATTCGGGAATAACCATCCTGTGCGAATAGAAATTGGGATGGGAAAAGGCAGATTTATTATGGATCTGGCAAGGATGAATCCGGACATTAATTATGTGGGAATAGAGAAGTATTCCAGCGTACTGCTGCGCGGTATCCAGAAGATGGAAATAGATCCATTGCCAAACCTGTATTTTATCCGGATGGACGCGGAGGAAATCGCAGATGTGTTCGGGAAGGGAGAAGTGGAAAGGATTTATCTGAATTTCTCTGATCCATGGCCGAAGGACAGGCATGCCAAGAGAAGGCTGCCGTCACGGGAATTTCTCCATCGGTATGATGAGATACTGGTGCAAAATGGAGTGATTGAATTTAAGACGGACAATCATGATCTGTTTCAATTTGCACTTGGGGAGTTAGAGCCGGCGGGTTGGCATTTGGATCAGGTGACAGAAGATTTACATCACAATGAAGAGATGATGACAGGAAATGTGATGACGGAGTATGAAGAGAAGTTTTCCGCTATGGGGAATCCGATTTATAAATATGTAATCTCAAGGTAAAAATCAGAGCTGCAAAATATTTATTTTTTATAGTATAGTCTGATCTGTGAATGACAGATAATAAGGTAGAGATTTATTTTTTTATAATAAGAAACATCAGAAATTTCGCTTTCAACCATGCAGAAGCTTATGAATATGGCTATGGCAGGAATTGGAAGCAGAATAAGGAGGAAGAAAGTTATGGAACACAAATTTACAACAGCTAACTTCGAAAAGGAAGTGCTTGATGCCGATATTCCGGTATTGGTGGACTTCTATGCGGACTGGTGCGGTCCTTGTAAGATGATGGCCCCGGTTATAGAGAAGCTGGCGGAAGAGTATGATGGCAAGGTGAAGGTAGGTAAATGTAATATCGATGAGGAGGACGGACTTGCCAGAATGTATCGTGTAATGTCGATTCCTACGATGAAAATTTTCGTACAGGGGAAAGATACGGCAACTGTAGTGGGCGCTGTTCCGAAAGAACAGCTGGATGCTGAGATTAAGAAGGTTCTGTAATGAGAATGGGGCTGGAACACTATATCCTATTTAGTGTAACAGTCCCATTTTACTTTTATCAGTTTTTTATTGCGCAGGCAGGTTTTCATCTGCAATTTCTTTTTTTATTGCACGGATAGGTTCTTATCTGCAATTCCTTTTTTCTCATCTCTGGCGTAAAGCAGTTTCAGGACGATGGGTGTCAGGATTGAAGATACGAGGATCAGCAGAATGACGGCTGTAAAGTAGTCTGCTGTCAGTAATCCTGCGGCCAGACCCTTCTGCGCTACGATTAAGGCAACTTCTCCTCTGGTCATCATACCTACACCAATTTTCAGGGAATCAGGCATACTATATTTGCACAGTCTGCTAACCAAACCACAGCCGATGACCTTGGCCAGAAGAGCTACGATTACGAAACAGATACAGAAAGCAAAAAGTTTGGCGTTCATGCTGTTAAATGTAGTCTTAAGGCCGATGCTGGCAAAAAAGACCGGGCCGAAAAACATATAGGAACTGATGTCTACTTTTTGCTTTATGTACTCATTATCACTTATGCTGCACAGCACAACACCCGCCACATATGCTCCGGTAATGTCCGCGATGCCGAAATACCTCTCCGCGATATAGGACAGGGCAAAACAGAAGGCTACGCCGATAATGGGAATACGCCTTGTGTGGGGGTAGCGTTTATCCAGCGTAAGGAATATTTTGTAGAAAACAAATCCGCCGACAACCGCCACTATAAAGAAAGCGATAGTCTTTACGATAACCATTCCGGGGTTGGAATCCGGATTCTTGAAACCGATCACGAAAGTCAGAACAATAATGCCGATCACGTCATCGATAATCGCGGCGCTGACAATGGTGGTGCCGACCTTGCTCTTGATTTTACCAAGTTCCTGCAGGGAGGCAACAGTAATGCTGACGCTGGTTGCCGTCATGATTGTGCCCATGAAAACTGCTTTGAAGAAATTTTCACTGCCCCATGGTGCAACGCCATAGAATCCCATATACAGCAGTGCGCCGAAGACCAGAGGAACAAGGACGCCGGTACAGGCGATCAGAAAAGCGACCGGTCCTGTCTTCAGAAGCTCTTTTAGGTCGGATTCCAGTCCGACAGAAAACATTAATATAATTACACCGACTTCAGCCATTTCAGTGATAAATTCAGTCTGTGTGATCCAGCCGAGTACGCATGGGCCGACTATCAGTCCGGCGATGATCTGACCGACTACCTGCGGTGCTTTGAATTTTCTTGCGAGAATGCCGAAACATTTGGCAAAGAGAAGGATAATTGCAAGATCTCTTAAAATTTCATATGATTCCATAACTTCCTCCTTTTACTTAGCAATATATTCATTTACCATAAACAGTTATAGTATTAAAATATGCGGTTGTCAATGTTTGAAAACAGAAAAAAGAAGGTTATATGTAGCAGTTCAGCCCAGGACTGAACTGTTACAGTTATATATTGCATAATTTGGAGTACAAAAAAACAGAGACCGAAAACAGTCTCTGTCAATCGTCGAAGCGACAGGATTTGAACCTGCGACCTCTGCGTCCCGAACGCAGCGCTCTACCAAGCTGAGCCACGCTTCGATTTGCGAACAACTAAAATAATACAACATTTATGATGATGTTGTCAATAATTTTTATGAATATTTTCCTGGCTTTCTTAACTTCTTCCATGTCCTTGCAGGCATCGAATTTGTCCGCAATAAGATTCATAATTACTTCCA
>CAYXKS010000154.1:0-1209 GCA_964465725.1 uncultured Bacteroides sp.
CCTCGGATCATCCGCACCCACCGGGTGGATGCAGAGCGCTCCTGTACGGGGGATGTGTTTACTTCGATTATCTCCGCGGATGGTGTGAATGGGGTGCCCTTTGACCGGTCGGTACGCAAGGCGTCGGGATTTGTGAAGAAATGCATTCTCAGGTCTGTGGAGCTGGAGATACCGAAGACGGACGGCGTATGTTTTGAAGAAGTGCTGTATCAGCTAAAGAGGGATTAAAATAAATATTGACGAGAGGCTACAGATAATATTCCAGCTCAAAGGCGTACCCGTCTTTCTTATTTTTCTCGGAAAGGGTATCCGTTTCGATGATACAGAAGTTCTGGTCCTTCAGGACTTCTTTCATTTCATCCCGAACGGACTCGAAGTCTGACATATGGGTAGAGATTCTGCGGCATGCATAATTGCCCTCCGGCAAAAAGCGGAATTCACTGCCGGATGATTCAGGAAGATTCGCTTCTGCCGATTCTGTGCTGACAGTCAGAAACATATGGCGGTGGTAGACACCATCTATGTATTCATGCAGAACGCCAGAAGGATAGGAGACAGTAATTCCGGATTGCTGCGCAGTGACAAATAGTTTCAGAATATGTTGTCCATAATATTTTGGGGTATCCATCTCATCCAAAGGAACGGTGAGAAGATACCTCTTATTTATTGCAGCGTGATAGAAGCCGTCTGGCAGCATAATACCGCTCCGGCTTTCTGGAATTTTAGCGAGACCGGTGACAGAACTGCCCATTTTCTGCAGCGTGTCCTGCAATGTACCGAGACAGTTGTGTATTTCCAGAATCTTTTGTTCTGCCAGGATCTTACCGTCGTAGAGCAGTTTCTGCAGATTGATGGAATCTTTCTCGACATAATTATTCAAATCTTTCAGTGGAATTCCCAGTTTAATGCATACGGTGATGGCATCCAGAAGATAGAGCTGGTCTTCCGTGTAGTATCTGTAATTCGTCTCCGTATTGACGAAAGCGGGCTTCAGGATGCCGATCTGGTCATAATAGCGCAGAGACTTAATGCTTACATTCTTCAGTTTGGATACTTTTCCGATTGACATATACTGTCTCATTGCTGTGGCACTCCTTTATTCCAATACAAATCGAAACTATAACATTGGGTCAGAGTTCGAACGATTGTATTTTGTCACACCTTTAAAATAAAAACAAGACTTTTTAGAAAACTAGTGGTGACAAAAAA
>CAYXKS010000154.1:1309-8032 GCA_964465725.1 uncultured Bacteroides sp.
CAGCCAGAATACCAATATCTTTTACCGCCGTCCGCACGTTTCCGGCTGACAGGGCCATAATCCCCTCAAAGGCGGGCCGGGATGGAACGAGATAACAGATCGCAGCCATCAATCCCCTCACTCCGATCAGAGCACATATAACCGGTACGACGATAAACACAAGCATGACAATCTTGATGTAGACTACGCCGGTCATAAGGCTCTCGGAGAGTCTGCCGATAAACAGGCCAATCAGCGCCGACACAAAGGAAGACAGGAAGATCAGCGTCAGCACAATTCCCCAATTTTGCCAGGATAACCGGAAACAGATACACGCCGTCGCGATAGAGGATAAACTGCCAAACAAAAAACCTACCACAACTTTCTGTAAAATGTACTGGCCGGATGTCATGGGCAGGATTTCGTTGACGAAAGCCACGCCATCCTCCTTTTCGGAGATAATGTTCATGGCATTGAACGTGCAGCCCATAAACATGGCCACAACTAGTACGGCGGGAATGAAGATGCCTTCCATATTTTTCA
This sequence comes from uncultured Bacteroides sp., assembly GCA_964465725.1. Classification (GTDB taxonomy): domain Bacteria; phylum Bacillota; class Clostridia; order Lachnospirales; family Lachnospiraceae; genus UBA3282. The sequence goes on from CAYXKS010000154.1 coordinate 1,832, forward strand.
GAATGTCCGGGCGCTCCAATGTCAGTACTTTCACTTGTCTTGCCCTGGCCCGCTGCTCATAGAGAGTTGGGAGCGTGGCAGCCGCCTGCCGGAAAATATTCAGTTCATCCCCGGCGATCGCAGTTTTGATGCTTTCACCATCTGACTCTACGCCGATAACATTGGTGGACGGCTCCCTGATGGCGGCGGTCAGTTCTTCCGGTGTCTCATAGACTGTCACCGGGCCGTACCGCTCCAGCCATGTGACCGCTATGGGGGATAAATCGTTTTCCAGTATGCCGAAATGTAATTCGCCCAGACTGGACATATCAATAGAGCCCATAAAGTTCAGCGCCACAGCGATCAGGACGGGCAGCAGGAACGTCATCAGGCAGAATTTATCTCGCGTAACACTTTTTATCTGATATTTTAAGCCTTTCATGAATCACCCCTCCTTTCCGATTTCCCGGTGAAATGCAAATCGTACCGCCAGAAACAGCAACATAATTATGCCAACAGCGCCGGCATAATAGATTGGCGAATTGGCTGTTTCAAAATAGGCGTTTTTCAGGCCCATGTAGATGTGATAGAACGGGTGATAACCGATCCAGCCAAACTTGACCGATGTGTTGGCAGATAGAAATACAGGGGTCGCGGCAAAAATGGTAATCACCAGATAGGCTAGTGTAAACTGCCGGAAATCTTTCAATAACAGGGCGCAGAGCAGGCCCAGCAGAGCCATGATTAATGAAAGAATAGCCGTTTGGAGCAAAACGACAGGCAGTATCGCCGCTCCGTCTGCAAATCCTACGTTCAGTATGGTAAGCAGCGCCGCAAAGATTAAATCGGAGAGCAGGAATACCGCCAGTTTGGACAGGAGAAAGAGATTTCCATTAAGCGGCAGAACAGCGTGAACGCGTATGACTCCCATGCTCTTTTCCTTGAACAGCACGGCGGCGATCCCCAGAAATCCAACGGCGGCCAGCTCAAAAAACAGCAGCTCACAGGTGATTTCTTTTCTTGCCTTAAGTTCTGGCGTATTTGTGCCAAGTATTGCCGGGGGATGGCTGGCCGAAGACTGCAGCAGGGACAGGGCATAGTCTGCCCGGTGGCGGTCGACGTGTTCTGCACCTGCATAAAGTACCACCTGTACGTTCCCGCTGCCGGCATCCAGCCCTACGCCGTTGACATCGGCAGACAGAGCGGCGTCCATGTCTTCCATAGAGGAAACAGTCTGCACTGACGGAGACTTTTCCGTCTGTGTCCCGGCAGGGTCATACAAATAGACGTTGTAGGGTTCCATCTGCATGAAGCGGATATAGCCCAGGTTCACATAAGCCGTGTACAGGGCGAGAAAACCTATCGCCGTGAGGAAAAACCTGCCGGATGCCAGTATCCGGCAATCCTTTTTAAACAGGGTATAAAAAGCTTTTCTCATCAGGTCAGTCTCCTTCCCGTGTATTGGATGAATATATCTTCCAGCGTCGGCTCCTGTGAGTGGATGCTGATGATCCCGTCATGGAAGAAGGGAATACCCGCCTCCAGCTCCGGGGCATCTATGGTTTTTGTTTCCCGCTGTCCCTGATACAGATAGTCGATCACAACCTGGTGAGTGCTGTTCTTTTCCTTCAGATGCCTGGGCGTGTCCAGGGCCACAAGATTTCCGCCCACGATAAACGCCACCCGGTCACATAAAAGATCAGCGTCTGCCATGTTGTGGGTGGTGACAAAAACTGTCGTTCCCTTTTTGCGTTCTTGCTCTATGATCTTTCTAAACAGCACCGCGCCGGAGGGATCGAGGCCGCTGGTGGGTTCGTCCAGGAACAGCAGTCGGGGACTGCTCACCAATGCCCGTGCCATACTCACCCGCTGGCGCATTCCTTTGGAGTAGGAGGAAACCGGTTTTTTCAGAAAGTCGGGCTTAAATTCCAGCATGTCCAGAAGCTCTCCTGTATCCCGGCGCTGTTCCCTGGGATAGAAGGAAGCGAAATAGTTCAGATTGTCCACGGCGCTCAGATTGGCGTACAGGTAAGGAAACTCGAACAGGACACCGATCTTCTGAAAAAAATCCTGGCCGTGAGCGGCAGAAATGTCCTGTCCGAACAGGGAAACTTTACCGCCGTACCCCTTTAATATTCCGGTAAGTATCTTCTGCGTTGTAGATTTCCCGGAGCCGTTTGGCCCCAGGAATCCGAAAATTTCTCCGTCCTCCACAGTAAAGTTCAGGCCGTGCAGGGCCTGTTTGTCTTTCCCATAAGAGAATGTCAGGTCTTTAACATCGATCATTCTCCGTCACCCCACTTTCCGCTCTGGTTCTTCTTTTGCTCCTGCCGGCGCCTGTTCCACCACTTCATAAACCTGAGCTTGAAGGGAAGAGAGACAATCAGCGCCGCCACAATCACCAGCCACCAATACCACGATAAACCTGAGAACATAAAAAAACCTCCTTATTTATGATAAGGAGAGTTTAGGCAGGCGGTGTGAAATTGGTGTGAGGCTGCGGTGAAATCCGTGTGAAATTATATGACAGTTCAGCGTTTGGCCTGGGCTGAATCAGTGTTATTAAGTTATGTCAGATGCTGTGTATTGGGTTAATTTAACCTGTTGTGCTGATTAATATAAAAATAATTTAATGGCATTGAGGCGAAAGAGTCAGTGTAAAGGAGTTATGCTATGACAGGGATGGAAAAAAAGAACCGAACCCCGTCCGCCTGGTTTTCCGCGCCGTAAGGAAGATTGTGCATGGACAGGACTTGCGCCACGATGGACAGTCCCAGCCCGGAACCGCTGTATTCTGTGTCGCTGCCGCGGTAGAATTTTGTCCAGATTTTTGGCAGGCTGTTTTCAGGAATGAGTCTGCCCTGATTGAAGACGGAAAAGTGTAACATGCCCTCATTCATAGTTAATTCCAGTCGCAGAATGCCGTCCTGGGATACATTTTTCCTGGCGTTGACGATCAGATTATCCAGAACCTGCTCCATGCGCCGCCGGTCTGCCCACACGAAAACCATTTGTTCAGGCAGTTCATATTGCAGTTTAAAGTTGGCGCCCGGAGCGTCCAGTAAGAGCCGGCCGGCAACCGTTTCCACCAACTCCACAAAGTCAAACCGGGTGATGTGCAGTTTGGCAGCCCCGCTTTCCAGGGCCGACAGATCGAGCAGAGTCACAATCAGGCCGTTCATGCGCTCCGCTTCGGAGATTATCACCTGGGCGTATTTCTGTTTTTTGTCTTCATCTGTTTCGTCCTGCAATCCCTCGGCGTAGGCCCGGATGATGCCCAGCGGAGTTTTCATTTCATGGGACAGGCTGTCTACCAGCTCCCTGCGCTCGGCCAGAAGAAGCCGTTCTTTTTCCACATCCTGTTCAAGCCGTGCGTTTGCGGCCTCTAATCGGGCAAGGGCCTGCTGGAGATTTCCAGCCATCGTGTTCAGACTGGCGGACAGTTCCCCGAATTCATCGGTTGAAACAAGGTCACAGGGAGCCGAGAAGTCCAACCCTGCCATGCGTTTGGCGGAGGCGTTCAGTCTGGAGATTGGTTTTGTGATAAAGCGGCTCATGGCAAAGTCGATCCCCAAAACCAGCAGCAGGACAAATCCCAGCCAGACCAGGAGAGAAGTGTCCTCGCTGACAGGCAGGCCGGTAGAGAAAATGTAAGAGAATATCAAAGCAATTCCCGCCAGCTTGGAGAGCATCAATACCTTTTTCCGTACAGTGCGGAGAGAAAAAAGTTCTTTCATACAGTCACCTCAAATTTATAGCCGGAACGAATCAGCGTGACGATATGCCTGCCCTCGTCGCCCAGCTTTTGCCGCAGGGTTTTGATATGGGTATCCACAGTGCGGGTCGTCCCCTCGAAGTCATAGCCCCAGACACGGTTTAAGAGCTGTTCCCGATTAAAAATCTGTCCGGCGTTTGCCATGAGAAAGGCGAGCAATTCATATTCCTTGTGGGTCAGTGCGATTTCCTGGCCATCCAGACAGACCTTGCGTGCGTTGGGATGAAGCACGATTTTCCCGGCGCTGATTGTCCCGGAGGATACGGCAGAAGTGCGGCGCAGAAGGGCGTTTACCTTGGCCAGCAGCACCTTGGGGCTGAATGGCTTTGTCATATAGTCGTCAGCGCCGTAATTGTAGCCTTTCAATTCGTCGTCCTCCGCGCTTTTGGCAGTCAGCATGATAATGGGCATATCGCTCATTTCCCGTGCCATCCTGCACACGGAGAAGCCATCCAGATGAGGCATCATCACATCCAGGATCATCAAATCCATAGGATGGTTTTTCAGCGTGACAAGAGCGTCGATGCCGTCGTCGGCAGTAAAGCAGGTGTGCCCGCCTTTTCGCATATAATCCTCAATAATGTCCTGCATAGCTTTTTCATCTTCGACTATCAGAATATTTGCCATAGCGCCTCCTGATTCCTGTTAATGTATACATTGTTTTGATTATATTTCCTGTCAGACAAAAAAGCAAGGGAGCATGGCCGGCAAGGGAAAATGAGAAGAAATGTTGAGGCGACTTGAAACCAGAATTGTTATGTGAAAAGTAATAATTATTACTATTATATTAAGAAATTATCAAAAAAAGATTGATTCAAAGAGAGGCCTGTGTTATCATATGAACATGATAGAAACTGAATTTGACGGAAGGGAGAATGGGCAGATGGAGGGAATCTACGATATAGGAATGACAAATGAACAATGGTATGCAGATCTGCGCAGTCAGCTCGAAGACTGGGAGGATGTCCGGGAGCTGGTACAGAAAACTTCAGACAGCCCTGAAAAGGAATTGGCCCTGAAGAAGATTGACAGAACGATGAAACGTTTAAGAGAAAATCTGGAGAAGTAATGAAAAAGAGTTTGCCGACGGCAAACTCTTTTTCTTATTCTTTATCCCATAGTTACCACGACATCGTAACTCGTCTTCCCCTTTTCATAAGGCACAACACATCCGGAGATGTCCTTGCCGTCTACCGTGATGGATTTCACACCCTTCTCCACATTGTCAGGGTTTAAAACCTTGATGTTGTAAGTGCCCTCGCGGAACTTTCTTGTCACTTCGAAATCCCCGAATCCTTTCGGAACGCAGGGATCAATGCAGAGTCCGGTATGGGTGGGATACACGCCGAGAATGTGCTGGGACACATTGACAAATGTCCATGCAGCCGTACCGGTCAGCCAGCTGTTCTTGGCTTCGCCGTGGTATTTGGCGTCGGCGCCGGCCACCATCTGGGAATATACGTAAGGCTCTGTTCTGTGGATCTCACTGAATTCCTCCACATAGGACGGACATGTTTTCCGGTAGATTTCGAAAGCCCTGTCGCCTCGTCCGATCACGGTCTCCGCGATGGAAACCCATGGGTTATTGTGGCAGAAGATACCTGCATTCTCTTTATATCCTGGTGGATAGGAAGAGATTTCTCCCAATTCCAGATGATATTTCGTGTAGGCCGGCTGGAGGATCATGACGCCGTATTTGGTGTCCAGCTTTTCCCTGACGGAGTCGAGGGCCTTCTCGGCAAGTCCTTCTTTCACACCGATTCCCGCCAATGGACAGAAACCGTTGGACTCGATATAAATCTGGCCTTCCTCACATTCCCTGGAGCCGATCTTGTTGCCGTAGGCGTCGTAGGCACGGAGGAACCAGTCTCCGTCCCAGCCGTCTTTTAATACGGTGTCGTACATTTTCGCCGCTTCCGCGCGGGCATAGTCCGCCTCTCCCTGATCGTTCATCAGTTCGCACAGCTGCGCGTATTCTTCTCCATATTTTACGAACATACCCGCGATAAACACGGATTCCGCTACCGGCCCTTCGGAGGGACCAAAAGTCTGGAAGGATTCGCCCGGATGCTCGGAGAAGCAGTTCAGGTTGAGGCAGTCGTTCCAGTCTGCACGTCCGATCAGCGGCAGTCCGTGAGGACCCTTGTGATTTACGATATAGTCAAAAGAGCGCTTTAAATGATTCATCAGGGGCTGTGCCACGGACATATCGTTGTCAAAGGGCACCAGTTCCGTAAGGATGGAGGTATCGCCGCTCTCACGTACATATGCGGAAGTGCCTGCGATTAACCATAGGGGATCGTCGTTGAAGCCGCTGCCGATATCGGCATTTCCTTTCTTGGTCAGAGGCTGGTATTGATGGTATGCGCTGCCGTCCTCAAACTGAGTGGAGGCAATGTCGATGATCCTCTGTCTTGCACGGTCGGGAATCAGATGTACGAAGCCCA
>CAYXKS010000155.1:0-8029 GCA_964465725.1 uncultured Bacteroides sp.
GAAATTTACAAAGCAATGTAATTGCATCGTAAATTTTCACTTCGCTAAGTGCCGGCGTTTGGTGGGAACCATCAGAGCTACTACATAATGTCAGGTGCTGTCTACTGGCTTAGTCTAATGACGTTGAATGCTGAACCGTTACAAAGAAACTGCCAGATAGCTGTAAAACTTTTGCCGCATGTCGAGAGAGAGGTATACTAAAAATGAGTGATCTTCTTAAACTGATATTATCGTTATCCCTGTCTGGAACACTATTGATTCTGATCCTGCTTTTGCTGCGCCCATTATATCAGAGCAGACTGAGCAAGAGATGGCAATACTATATATGGCTCGTCGTGGTCGCACGCCTGCTCCTTCCCATAACACCGGAGTCAAGTCTGATAGGAGGCTTCTTTAATCGGTTGGATCGATTCGAATTGTCAGGTACCGGCATTCGCCAAATGAGTATACAAAATTCGTCAAACTCTGACACGATAGAAGACTTTCAAAACGACCCAGACACTATATTTAATGAGTTAACCCCGGATAGCACAACTCAACGTGAAATATCCTGGTCTTCTTCATACGATAATACACAAACTATAAATCCGGATGCTGACATCACAGGAACAGATATTAAAACTAATGAATCTGACGGCAAGGATTCATCTCAGGCAAAGGAAAGCCCTGACCCTCACGTCCTTTCTTCTGATAATGAAGCAGAACTCCAATCCGTGCGCGGGATTCCGGAAGATACCGCCGGTAAAATCATAGCGGTCTGGCTGGTTATGGCCCTGCTTCTGCTCGTGCGCAAGGTCACAGTCTATCAGAGTTTTGTGAAATACGTGAACGCCGGAAGTATGCCTGTCGATGATATCGTCTTATTGGAGAGTTTCGGGCAGATCATGACTCAAAATCATATCCGGGGAACCGTAGACTTACGCCGTAATAGTCTCGTGTCCTCTCCACTGTTGATCGGCTTTATCCACCCACGCATCATTCTTCCTGACACAGAGTTATCAGAGAGTGATTTCTACTATACGATACTGCACGAACTGACTCATTATACAAGGCGGGATATGTTATACAAGTGGCTGATTCAACTCACTGTCTGCCTGCACTGGTTTAATCCTTTTGTCTACCTGATGGGACACGAGGCCAATCGCCTCTGCGAACTCTCCTGTGATGAGAGAGTTATCGGATCACTTCCTGCAAATGCGAGGAAGTACTATGGAGACACTCTGTTGAACGCCGTCGGCACAGGCGGTTCTTACAAAGATACTCTCGCTTCCATCACCCTGAGCGAAAGCAAGGAATTACTGAAAGGACGGTTAGAAGCAATCATGAAATACAGAAAGATTCCTAAAATCATACAAATTGTCACTGTGTTTATTACCGGTATCCTGGTTGGCGGCACTATGGTTCTCGGCGCATATGCGATGCCCGGCTCTTCGGCCTCATTAGGCGGCATGGCACTGGATACGGAAAATACGGCACTGAATGTGGAAAATACGGTGTCGAATGCGGAGGATTCTCACGTTTTTTCCTCTGATTCTGATGCTGTAAGTCCGAAACCAGATTACGATATCCAGTTTGAAGACGGAATCTATTACATTTATGTCGATGGAGCCACCATGGCAGACAGGCCGCTTTCCAATGTCACAAGCGGCTACAAGAAACTGCTGTTTGTCCGAAAAGATGCATACTACTCATTCGGTGCATTCAGCGATTATGATATGCTCTCTCTCACCAACCACATTTCAGAGCAATGTCGTTCTATGCTGGCAAGTGGCCACATTACACAGGAAGATGTGGATATCGCAATAAGCGCTGCCACCGAGATTCAGGAAGACTATCGTTCCAGGAATGAATCTTCTGCCATCGACCGCAACCACAGATATACACAGGCAGCATATTATGAACAGCCTTATATTATTGAGATTGGCTACAATCTGCCTGTCTCCTCCTGGAATGATTACAGCAGTACATCACTCACATTGTCAGATAATCTTATTATGCCTGTCTATTTCAGCGGGGAGTCTAAAGAATTCATAACAGACGAAAAAGCAATGTCTGCAGTCGCCGGTCTGCTTGAACATATGATACCGCTGAAGGAGGATACCGCCTATCCGATAGAAGCGCCGTTCATTGTCCGCATGGAGTATATAGGCAACGCCGATGTAAATACGCTGGCGGAAAAATATTACGGAAAAGAACTTACTTATTTCGGGGCTGTATTCCTGGAATTAGACACCCTGACACAACAGAAATATCTTGACCGCATGTTTGAGGAAAACAATATCTCATTCTTTGCATGCTGTATAGGCTGTCTCGAAGAGGAGGAAGAGGAAGATACGTTGAAAGAGGCCGTGGATCACTATATCCTCAGGGCATATCAGGAGGATTCTGTCGATTTCTTTGCTGTCTTAGCCGGAATGCTGGATGAAGAGTCAAGAAAATGGTGGCTGGAGAAATGCTATAAAGAATACAATACGAACTACTGGTATATCCTGAAAGAGGACGATGAGGATATGTAAAATCACAAGCCGGATCGCGCATTCATTACGCCGTCCGGCTTGTACTTTAAGTTTCCAGCTTATTCTTTAAGCTTCCCGTTTATTCTTTAAGCTTCCCGTTTATTCTTTAAGCTTCCTGTTTGATCTTCATCGTCAACCCGATGCGCTTCTTCGCTACATCCACGGTGAGCACCTGAACATCCACTACATCTCCTACGCTGACTGCCTCCAGCGGATGTTTGATATATCTGTTGGTGATCTGTGAGATATGCACGAGTCCATCCTGGTGTACGCCGATATCCACGAATACACCGAAATCTATCACGTTCCGCACGGTTCCCTTCAGGATCATGCCCGGTTTTAAATCTTTCATGTCCAGCACATCGCTGCGTAGAATCGGAGCAGGCATATCGTCGCGGGGATCTCGTGCCGGCTTCTCCAGTTCAGTCAGGATATCGGTCAGAGTAATCTCGCCGATTCCAAGCTCCTCTGCCAGCTTCTTCTTATCCTTAATCTTCTTCTCCAGGCTGCTGACTGTCATCTCTGGCTTCTCATTGCCCTTGTCCACACTTCTTCTGGAATTCCTGTTATCATTCTGATCTGCATCTTCACCGTCCAGCGTTATGCCGCCCATAGCCGCCGCCAGAGCTTTACCCATAGCAGTATTTGTGTTCCGAATAACTACCTTGGGCTGTGCTTTCTTCTTTTCTTTCACGGGAGCCGCTGCAGCCTTTTTGCCTGCTGCCTTCTGAGCAGCAGCTTTCTTCTGCGCCTCCTTCACATCCTCCATTGTCAGCCCCATCTTATCCAAAAGCTTCTTAGCCGCCTCGTAAGATTCCGGATGTACGCTGGTGGCGTCCAGCGGGTTATCTCCATCCGAGATACGCATAAATCCGGCACACTGCTCATATGCCTTCGGCCCCAGCTTCGCTACCTTAAGGAGCTGCGCCCTGTTAGTAAACCTGCCGTTTGTCTCACGATAATCCACAATATTTCTGGCAATAACCTTGGTCACACCAGATACATATTCCAACAAAGATGCAGAGGCGGTGTTCAGATCCACACCTACCTTATTTACACTGTCCTCCACGACGCCATGTAGCGCCTCGCTCAGTTTCTTTTGGTTCATATCGTGCTGATACTGGCCAACGCCGATGGATTTCGGATCAATCTTAACCAACTCCGCCAGCGGGTCCTGAAGTCTTCTGGCAATGGATGCGGCGCTTCTCTGCCCCACATCGAAATTAGGGAATTCCTCCGTCGCCAGTTTACTTGCCGAATACACGGACGCACCTGCCTCATTGACAATGACATACTGCACCGGCGTATCCAGTTCCTTCAATAATTCAACAATCACCTGTTCGGATTCTCTCGAAGCCGTTCCGTTACCAACGGAAATCAGGGATACGTTATATTTCTTGATTAATTTCTTAAGCTCTGCTTTCGCCTCCGCCACTTTATTCTGCGGCGCAGTCGGATAGATCACCTTCGTGTCGAGCACTTTCCCCGTCTCATCCACCACCGCCAGTTTGCATCCGGTACGAAAAGCCGGGTCCCAACCCAGAACTACCTTGCCGGCGATCGGCGGCTGTAAGAGAAGCTGCTCCAGATTCTTGCCGAATACGGAAATCGCGCCGTCCTCCGCCTTCTCAGTCAGATCATTGCGAATCTCCCTCTCGATAGCGGGAGCGATCAACCTGGAATAACTGTCCTCAATCACTTCCTCAAGGAGTGGAGAAGTGACAGGATTGTCATTTGTAATCACCTTGGTGCGAAGATACTGCAAGATACGTTCTACCGGCGCCTCCACCTTCACTACGAGGAATTTCTCGTTCTCACCGCGGTTTAATGCCAGCGTTCTGTGCCCTGCAACTTTCTTGACAGGCTCCTCGTACTGGTAATACATCTCGTATACGCTCTCCGCCTTCTCATCTTTGGCAACGCTCGTCAGTTTGCCCTCTTCCACGGTAATATTACGGATATAAATGCGGTAATCCGCCTCATCCGAGATCATCTCGGCGATAATGTCTTTTGCTCCCTGAATAGCATCCTCCACGGTAGCCACAGTCTTTGCGGCGTCCTCATCCTCATGGACATACTTGGCCGCTTCCTCCTCGACAGGCGTCGTCCCCTCCTGCGCCAGAATAAACTGTGCCAGACCATCCAGTCCCTTCTCTTTGGCCACACTCGCTCTGGTCTTACGCTTCGGACGATACGGGCGATAAAGGTCTTCCACCACGACCATGGTCTCCGCCGCTACGATTTTAGCCTGTAACTCTTCAGTCAGCTTGCCCTGTTCCTCTATACTTTTTAATACCTGTTCTTTCTTCTCCTCCAGATTGCGCAGATATGTCAGTCTCTCATAAAGGTTTCTCAGCACTTCATCATTGAGAGAGCCGGTTGCCTCCTTACGGTATCTTGAGATAAAAGGAATGGTGTTTCCCTCATCAATCAACTTCACGGCAGCCTCTACCTGCCATTTCTCCACTTTCAGTTCTTCCTTGAGTTTTAAAATAATATCCATACTCGTTCTTATGCCTTTCTTGATCTTACTTGCTATCCACACACTATCGACGGTACAAACGTTCCATAAAAGTGGACACAGGTACCGGGATGCGTGCGCGCTGCTCTTTCCGCACAGCATTTCTATTATACATGATTTCTCCATTTCCCGCCACAGAATTTGCCGGAAAATCTTGAAAAGCGGGTAATAGTTCAGACTTCGAATTACTTTAAACCAATACTCAGAGCCTGATATTGTGTAGTTGTCACAATGTCAGATGCGCCCGGTTGAACCAATGTCATTAAATTAAGCCAGTACACAGCGTATGTCATTGTGTAATTGTCTTGAGGGCCGTTGGAAAACGCCGGCACTTAGCGAGGTTTTTCACGAGCTTAGTACCGCTGCGTTTGGAATCGAGCGAAAGCGCGTCCTCAAGACAATTACACAATGACATACGCGTCCGGCTAAATTAAATAACATTATCGGTCGAACTGTCACAAAATCCTTAGCCTCTTACTACACGAAATGTCTTTATTTCATACGGCCGGAATATCGCATGGAAAACATTTTCAGCGCACTCCATTTTCGCCACTTCTTCCGTCTCCAACATGTTCACCTCCGAAATCTCTGCCACATCAAACCCCAATGTGACTGCCGTCTTCGTCCTCTTCCCATACGCCTCATACGCACGAATAACAATATCTTCACCGTCACAGGCTTCCTTCGCAACCGTCACAATAATATTCGGACAGTCCGTACTCACAAGACTGTACCGGGACGCCAGTCTGCCCTTGCCGCCTGCTCTTACGGCAATCAACGGACAGTTGAATGCGTATGCCTCATTCGCTACTTTCGCATCCTGCCAGCTGCCCGCATGAGGCATGATGGAATACCTGGCATGATGATAACCATTATCCGCCATCGGGTTGGGATATGTACCACATTTGACTAAAGACAGCCGCATAACTCCATCATGAATATCATGCCCATATTTACAGTCGTTCATCAGCGCCACGCCATATCCATATTCTGAATAATCCGCCCATTTATGGGCACAGACTTCAAACTTCGCCGCATCCCATGTCGTATTTGTGTGGGTCGGTCTCTCTATCGCCCCATACTGAATCTCATAGGTAGCTTTATCCGACAATATGTCAACCGGAAATGCAGTTTTTACAAAGATGTGGTGTTCATGCCAGTCCATTTTCACATCAAAATCAATCCTCGGCATATCCCTGTAGATCGTGATCTTCTGTGTGACAGATGAACTCAGGAACCGGCGCCTGATCCTGACAGAAGCAGATACCTCATCCGATTCCGTGCTGATTTCTGACACATCATTTATCTCCCACATGGATTCACGGTGATAATTGCTGATTTCCCAGTTGTCCCACTCACGAGGATGGTCATCATATGCTTCCAGAACATTTGCCCTGCCACTCAGAACCTCCCGGTCATTTACCCTGTCGTAAACCCTGTTAAGCGCTCCCGTCTCGTCCAGATCGATCAGGAAGAAGTCGTTCTCCATATGCGTTGTGCTCACGCGCAAGCTTTCGCCTGCCGTCTCGTTCTCCCCGATCACCTTCCAGCCAAGCGCCGGAACCTCCTTCACATAGTACTTATGCCCATCCAGCGTGACAACACCGTCTCTGACAACACCTGTCGGATTGTAGATAAAAATGCCCTCCTTCTCTGTCTGACATGCCAGATGGGAAAGAGCTTCCTCAGAACGTTTCCCATTGGTTTCCAGAAGCTCAAGATACTGCTGTTGCGACTCTTCATAAACTTCAAAAATAGAAGAACCCGGAATTATATCGTGGAACTGATTCAGCAGAACCGTAGTCCAGTCCGCATACAATTCTTTTTTCGGGTAGTCGCCCTGAAGCAGTATTTTATCCGTGACAGACACCGTCTCCACATGCTGGAGCATGAATTCAGAGTATCTGTTGTAACGTTTGTTTCTCGCCATGGAAGTGTACGTACCTCTGTGAAGTTCAAGATACAATTCACCAAACCAGGTTGGAATCTTTTTGCCATCCACATTCTTCTTGATTCTCTGCAGGGTATCTGTGATCGTGGTAAGTCTTGTTCTCGGAGTTCCCGGAATACCATGCTGTGTTCTTCTCTGCATTTCCAGCATTTCCCGATTAACCCCTCCTCCTCCATCGCCGTATCCGAAACTTACAAGTATCTCGTTATTGATATTTTTCTGCTGATAAATCTCCCATCCCTTTGCCAGGGAAATCGGCAGGATCTGTGCATTGTAAGTGGAAAACGTACTTCCATCATTAAGTTCCACCTGTGTCTCTCCGCCGGTTATAAACTGTGTGAACACTTCCGTCCCGTCTATCCCCTTCCACAGGAATGTATCATAGGGAAAATGATTGGATTCACTCCAATGGATTTTGCTCGTGACAAATGTCTCCACACCTGTTTTTTTCAGAATCTGCGGAAGCGCTACGGAATATCCAAACACATCCGGCAGCCACAGAACCTTGGAATCCACGCCGAATTCCTCTTTCATGAAACGCTTTCCATGCAGGATCTGACGGATCAGGCTTTCACCGGAGGAAAGATTGCAGTCCGCCTCCAGCCACATGGCACCTTCCACTTCCCATCTTCCCTCTTTCACCTTCTCCTTGATTCTCTCATATATTTCCGGACAGTCTTCCTTCACGAACTGGTACAGCTGCGGCTGACTGGATGCGAATATATGCTCGGGATATTCCTCCATCAGTTCCAACTCTGTCGCGAAGCTTCTCACCGCCTTCGCCCGTGTCTGTTCCAGACACCAGAGCCATGCCACATCGATATGCGTATGCCCGATACAGTCCGCAATCACGTTCTCCTGCCCGCAGAACTTACCGTAAAATTCGTCACGCATATACGCGGACGCGGCACGCAGCGATGCAAAATAAACTTCCGAAGAAGGGACCCTGCAGTCAATAAGGTTAAGCGCATTCGTCAGATAATTTTCTATCTGGATTCTGCGATAATCCGTCTCCGGATAAATCCTGGCCGCTCCCCATGC
>CAYXKS010000156.1:0-8025 GCA_964465725.1 uncultured Bacteroides sp.
CCAACCGGGAGAGCGGGTTCGGCAGATATGATGTGATGCTGGAACCGAAGGAAGATGGGCTTTATGCATTCGTCATAGAATTTAAAGTGCATAAACCGCGGAAGGAGCGGACGCTGGAAGAGACTGTCGAGGCGGCGCTTGCGCAGATCGAGGAGAAGAGGTATGCGGCGGCGCTTGTGGCGAAGGGAATTCCGGAGGAGCGGATCAGGAGATATGGGTTTGCGTTTGAGGGGAAGACGGTGCTGATTGGGGCTGGATGATCGGTAATGATTACTTCTATATAGAAAATGAGGAATATGTGAGGAGTACATTATGCGTAAGTTCCATAAACAACAGATTCTGGAAGTGATACAAAGTTTACATGAAATTCATGGACACTGCAGGGATCATTTATTAGAAAAAGATTATAAGGTGGTTCAAGGTCTGCTCACCGATTGCCAGGATGCGGCAATACAGATCGGTGAGTTGATCGAACAGCTGGAAGGCGAGGGGACAGAAGCCGTAACCTGCCTGGAGAATTACTGCGAAAGACTTTATGAGGTTAATGTACAGTCAGAAGAAATTTTGCCTCAGAAAGCTTATAAATATCTGGATGAGATCCTGGTTAAGGCGGAGAATACAATAAACCATATGAAAGTTAAGAAAGAAGTGGTCTTTCTGCCATATAAAGCCAGCATGTGGGATTCGTTGGAGAGTGTCTATTTAGCGGCAAGAGAAGATGAAGACTGCGATGCTTATGTGGTGCCGATTCCATACTATGATAAATTGCCGGATGACAGTCTGGGCGAGCTGCATTATGAGGGAAATGAATATCCGCCGGATATCGAGATTACCTACTATGAGGATTATAATCTGGAAGAAAGGCGTCCGGATGCTATTTATATTCACAATCCTTATGACCGTTGGAACACTGTAACCTGTGTTCCGGAGCGGTTTTTCTGCAGCAATCTGAAGAAATATACGGATTGCCTGGTGTATATCCCCTATTTTATCCTGAATGAGATTGAGCCGGACGATCAGGCTGCGATCGATCATATGAAACATTTCTGCTTTCTGCCAGGGACGATCTGGGCGGACAAGGTCATCGTGCAGTCCGAGAAGATGCGCCAGATCTATATTAACGAATATATCAAGGCGGCAAAAGAAGGCGGGCTGTCAGGAGAGCACCTCGACAGAAAGAAGCTGGAAGAGAAAATATTGGGACTGGGTTCGCCGAAACTGGACAAGGTGCACAGAACCAGAAAAGAAAGTTTGAAAATACCGGATGGATGGCGTAGGATTATTGAGAAGCCGGACGGCACATGGAAAAAGATCATTTTCTATAATACGAGCATCGGCGCATTGTTACAAAATGAAGAAAAGATGCTGGATAAGATGAAATCAGTGTTTCAGACGTTTAAGGAGCAGCAGGATACGGTGGCATTGTTGTGGCGTCCGCACCCGCTGATCGAGAGTACG
Source organism: uncultured Bacteroides sp. (assembly GCA_964465725.1). GTDB lineage: Bacteria > Bacillota > Clostridia > Lachnospirales > Lachnospiraceae > UBA3282. The sequence goes on from CAYXKS010000156.1 coordinate 1,459, forward strand.
ATCAGATCCATGCGGCCGCTGCTCTGGGCAGAGTATGGGAAGCTTGTGCAGGCATACAGAGAAGAGGGATGGGGAATTTACGACGATACCGCGGATATGGATCGGGCGGTTGTGCTGAGTGACGCCTACTATGGCGACCAGAGCAGTGTGGTACAGGTGTACCAGGAGACGGGGAAGCCGGTAATGATACAGAATGTGGAAGTCTTGTAGGGAGGAAAATGCAAAAGTGAAAAGGAACCTGGCAAAAGAAGCCGATAGTTTTTTAAAGAAATGGGATTAGAGGAGGAAATACAGAAACTGACAGACGTGTTTGTCGATAACCTTATGATCAGGGGAGAAGAGACGGAGGATCTGAAAGAAGCGCTGCGCAGGGCGCCGGATAGTCTGATCGATATAATATGGGAAAAGATTACGGACAAAGAGTCTGAAGGTGAGATGAGCCGCCAGCAGAAGGAAGAAATCCTGTATGAAGATATTCCGGGGTACTTCGAGTTCAGATTTGAATTGCTGGATGTTGCGAAGATCAATTTGCTGCTGCGGATCATGAATTATGATCGGCTCAGTGCAGTGGAAGCGGCAGAGGCGATGAGCAAATTTGTACCGTATGGATGGGTCTTTTCCTTTGTCGAAGATGGGAACAGTTCCCTTGTGGTAACGAAAGAGGTGCAGGATATTATAAGAACGGTGGAGGAACCGGAGGTGGAGGAACGGATGGCGTTTATGCATGCAATCCGCTGCGCGGTCAGGACCTGTCTGGCGTTATATGGCGTCTGCACTATGGAACAGATTTGTACTGTTTTCCTGCATGGGACATCCAGAGGAAGCGAAGCAGAGGAAGTAGCTCAAAGCCTTGGGAATGTTGTCCAGGAATGTCTTCCGTATCTGGAGGAGGAAGGGTTACTGTGGCTGGATGGGAAGTATATGGTAAGCCCGTTCCTCGAATCGAAAAAAGATTACAGAGATCTTCTACGCAGACAGGATCAAAATTATTACGTGCCTGATATTGAAATGATTATGCATTATGGTTCGGGGGATATACTGGTTAAGAATGCAGAGTATGAAACTGTATTTAAACTTCTGACCAAAGAAATAAAGGATCAGGAGGAAGCAGAGGATATGCTTGAGGAGATTTCAGGATATGTAACCAGGGAGGACTGGCGCATTCCGGAAATCATGGACTGCCTGTATGATTGGGATGTGACATTCAGCAGTGACCGGGCAGCAGGAAAACTGACGGAAGCGCTGAGCAGATGGATTTATACGATCCGCAGATGGAGCGAAGGAGGGCACAGCAGACAGGAGCTTCACAAAGAAAATACGGAATTACAATATGTTACATATGTTGAAAGGAATAAAGCGCCAAAGGAGATTGAAAAGAAGGTGTATCCCAATGATCCGTGTCCTTGCGGATCCGGGAAGAAATATAAGAAGTGCTGTGGGAGAAAATAGGGGATTGGGAGCAGGAAAGGAAGCGGTTATGGCAAGAACAGCAGGGATAGGGATGCAGAACTTCAGGGAAATTATTGAGAATAGCTGCTTTTATGTAAATAAAATTGATTTCATCTGAGAATGGTGGGATTAATTGCCAGAGAATTTGCCAGAAATGGTTTCTTGTTGGACGAAGACTGCCTGATGGGTATGATTAAAGATTGAGAGATTAAAATGAAAATCAGCAAGAGACATACGTTGATTTGGAAGGCTAGACCCAAAATGATGTCTCTTGCTGGTTTAGGGTAAATTTGGAATTATTGAGCCCGTACTTTTGCAAGAAGAGCTTCTTGTAATACTTGTGAAAAATTCAGATTCATTTCCAGAGCGGCGGAATTAAGCCAAGCCGGGATTGTGAGTGTTTTTCTGACGGATTTCTCAAAGTGCTGCCTGGCATAAGCAGGCACATCAACAGAAATCATATTGACGAAGGCTTCTCCTGATGGCTCTTCAGGGGCGATTTGTTTGGAAACTACTGCCGGATCGATTCCGGATATGTCAGAGGGAGCAGGGATGACACTTCCCTCTTTGCGGCAGCTATACAGATAGCCGGCAAGACAGTCAATCGCCATTTCCATGGCTTCTTCCAGAGTATCACCTTGTGTAGCCAGGAAATTCAGATCGGGGAAGATAACTGAATAACCGCATTCTTCTTTATAGAAACAAGCCGGATATATTGATAACATGGTTTACCTCCTGTATATATGGTAGAATCTGAAGAACTATTGAAGACCTGCCTGGTGTTTAATAGAATTTTCAGTACGCTTGTTTATGTCGCTTCCCCTTATACCATTATGATACCGCATAATGCGCATCAGGTCAATACGCATTATATGCACGTTAGGATTGTTTCACGAAAGATTCTGATGTACTGTTATATATCATTTACCGCTGAGATATTAAACTATAAGTTCAATGACAAATCAAAGCAATTTGCTTAAAATGATGTTATAGTTAACGACATTGGAAATTGCGCTTTTGGTTCTGCCAGAGTTTCCATAGAGGGATTTGGCAGGAATTATAGTAAACGACATAACAAATTTCTGTTTCCGGCTCTTGCAGGAGTCATATATGGAAGCTTCTGCAAGGCCGAAAACGAAATTTTTAATGTCGTTAACTATAGAAAAGACAATTTGTTATGTCGTTTTCTATAAGACAGGAGGTTGTCAAATGAACGATGATATGTATAAACTGGCGGGAACTGTAAGGATTCCAGAGGGCGGGAAAGAGGAATTTAACCGGCATATTTTAAAGATATTGGATGTATGCGGAATCAGGAAGACAGAAAACATGAACCTGGGCGGTCAGACGGTAACGGTCGTCAGGCGGCCAGAAGCGGATGAACAGGGGATTGTTAATTTTGATTATTCCATATTCGAGAAGAAGAAAAGAAAAACAGCGATATATAATATGAATACCTGTGAACTTGCCGTGCCCGACAGGGGATACGGTGAGTTCAGACTCGTGATGAACATAATCATGGTGATGCAGGAAGCATATTCGGAGGAGCGCTGCTATTTCATGTATAGAGGCAAACCTGGCAATGTGGAAGTATATGCTTTGCTGATCAGGGGGATATTGGGAATCAAACTCAACTTTTCTCATCGGGCGAAAACATGGGACATGCTGCTTTTTATGAAAAATACGGAAGAGTATCAGAATGTTACATGGAAAATGATATTAGATGCCTATTCTTTTGAATTTTGCGAGTTTATTCCGGAACAATTTTTGTGCAGTTTCGGACTTGATTCAGAGACAATAGAGGTTCCTGAAGAACCGTTTACGGGAGGAAAGACGGAGATAAAAGAAGCGGTGAAAGGAAAATTGAAATATTTTGCGTATCAGGTTATGGCTGAGATCATAGAACGCGAAGGTGTGGAACATCTGGAGAATTATCTGAAAGAACTGTTGGATGCTCATTTGCAAAGACGGCAGGAATTAGCAAAAGACGACAGATATGGATTGATTGCGGAGATATCGCTCTATGTACTTCCATCTGTTATTGTCCACGGATATGCAGTGGCAATTCATCAAAATTTTTGGGATGTATGGAAGAAATTGGAAATAAAAGGATATTCAGAGATTATCATGAAACAAAGGGACACAGGCGATGCAAAAGATGAGGAAGACAGCGGATTTATTCCGTTTTATCGGGCGATTCAGAGAGACAACGAGGATGAATTTATAGAATTCCGGAAGAACAGGGAACTTCATTTTTCGGATACCATGAAAAACTGTCTGGCAGATTGGAAAAAACATTTTGAAGGGACAGATCCAGAGGGGGATTTTGATATGGAGTCCTTCCTGGCACAGCTTGCCATAGAGCTGGATCAGGTTTGGGGATGCCGACTGGTAGATAAAGAATTTATTACGGAATTTATGAGCCATAGGGAAGATGAAAATTATAGAAGAGCGTTACTGTTTTATAGGGAAATTATGGATGAAGATACTTATTATTTTCCGGAATTGACCAGAGGACAGGCAAATTGCTGGATAATCAGAAACAACAGATGTAGATTTGGGTTTACGGCAATGAGTGCATTTCAGTCATTGCTGGTAAACCATGAGTACAGATGTGAAATATTAGGATTTTAGGAGAATCGGTATGGGAATATTTGGCGGTTATACGGGGAGTATGTATATTCCGGAAGAAAAGAAGGATGAATTTGCCGGACAGGTTGCAAAAATATTGAATTATGGCGGAATGATGCAGTTTGAATCAATCAGTATGTATGGACATGATATGGCGCTGTTAAAACCGATAGAACTGTATCCGGGAGGTAAGGTCTATTTCCATTTCAATTATTTCGAGGATGATGTATGGGAGACGGCAGGATTTGATGCTGCTGATGGATATTTTCATTCGGAGAAAATAGGAGGAAGAGAATTCTGCGATGTTGTTACGGCGGTTCATTTTTTATATGAAGCATGGGATGAAGGGCCGGGATTTGCAGAAATCAATGGTGACATTGTTAATGAGCGGGGTTATACAGGGTGGATAAATCATCTTTTGGGAACCCGGTTTTCCATGAAAAAAAGATTCCGACTTTGGAATAATGTAGAAACATATGTATTGGGACAACTGGAAGATGATGAAGATCTGACAGTGGGTATGGACGATGTAATGCAGTTTATACCGGTTGGCATGAGATATGCGTCAGGAGGGACGGAGCTTAGCGATTTGATGTATATTATTCATGGCACGGATTCATTATCAGAAGAAGAGACAGAACCTGGAACATATCCGGCAGATATTTATGGCTGCAGGAAGGCGCTGGAAGAGTTCTTTGAAATGATCCGGAGTGAAGACGCGGTCCGGCAGGTGCTGGAATTGGTCAGAAAAAACAGACATGAGAGAGAAAAGCTTGAAGATACGGCGATTTCAGATATTGGGAGGTTTTCTCTCATACTTCCGGCAAGGGTGATTGTTTATTTGACAGCAGAACTTAAAAAGGAGAATTTTTGGAAAATCTGGAAGGACGTCCATGAGACGGTTTATCATGATGAAATTATGAAAGAGTATGCATCACAGCAGCTGAAAGAAGAAAGGAAGAGAAGGGCTGAAGCAGCGGTTCCTTCTGTCAGGACAAGCGAGTTCCTTCGTCAGGACGGATTTTTTGTATTTTCTGATACGCCGGAAGAATTGCAAGGGAGGCCGAACTATTATATTTCAGATGATGACCGCCTGTATTGGTGGGATGGAACAGATGAAGTAATTATTTCCGAGGAAGTAGATGAATGGTTAAAAGGACTGGCAGTGCAATATAAAAAGACTCTGAAAGATGTAAAAGATATAATAGAAAAGTCAGGAGGTTCGGATGCATTTTTTAAGGGTTTTTTGGAACTTCTTGTTGAAATTGACCAGTATTATAAACGAATTTATCCGTTCCAGAGTATGTTTTACGAATTTATTCAGAACGGCGATAAAGCTGAATACAGGGCGGCGGTAAAGCTGCTGAAAGAGATTGCTGACGAGAACAGGGCCGAGGGGAGGATTATCGAGAAAGTAAAGTACAGCTGGGATCTTACGAGCCGGAATGTAACCCATAATATAGGCCGTTTAAGGTTAAAAAGATTTCTTAGCGTTATGGCAAACCGGAAATTGAGAAAGCAATATTTTGAGTTTTGATGCCTCTTTTAGCATTAAATCTGCTATACTATGAAAAAATGCAGGAGATGGGAGGAATAATATGTATCCCACAATAAATATGCAAGCTACCGGAATGCGTATCCAACAGATTATGAGACAACGTAATCTTACAGTAAAAGACGTGCAGAACTATTTAAATTTATCCAGCGTACAGAGTATTTACCATTGGCTGAAAGGGAAGAGCCTGCCGACAGTTGACAATCTGTATGCGTTATCGGAACTTTTTCAGATTCCTATGGATGCAATGATCGCAGGGGACAGAAAATACGATAGATTGTTTTTGGATGAATCGTTTTATACTCGAATGTATACGGTTTATATGATAATGTGGAGGGCATATGGCAAGAACGGTAGGGATTGTGATAGAGCATAGTGCTGTCTTTGGGGAAGTATGTCCTCAATACCGAGGGGAAAAGTAAAAATTCTTTTAAATGCGTTGTTTCCAGGAAAAAATAGTGTATACTAAAAATAGCAGGTGGTACACAGCCTTATAAATGAGCGAGTTATAAGTGGGTGATGCACAGCCCATAAGTGAGCGAGTTAGCAAGGAGGCAGGGACTATTTGAGTCTCTGCCTTTTGCAGTCAGGGGGAGTAGTTATGGCAAGAACAATCGGGATCGGGATACAGGATTTTGGGAAAATTATTGAGAATGACTGCTTCTATGTGGATAAGACATACTTTATCAAAGAGTGGTGGGAAAGCAAGGACGAAGTAACGCTGATCACCAGACCGCGACGCTTCGGAAAAACGCTTACGATGAGTATGGTGGAACAGTTCTTTTCGGTAAAATATGCCGGAAAGGGCGGCCGGTTTGAGAATCTGTCCATATGGCAGGAGGAGAAGTACCGCGCCCTGCAGGGAACCTATCCGGTCATCAGCCTTTCCTTTGCAAATGTAAAGGAGACAAATTACAGGGATGCGCGTGCAA
>CAYXKS010000157.1:0-8019 GCA_964465725.1 uncultured Bacteroides sp.
CTTTTTTATAATAAGGTATTGACATTCCACCTTGTGGAAGCCTTATTCTATCCGTATCAGGAAGAGAAAACGGAAAGGAAGCTGTCATTTTATTTAAGAAATATGAGTAAAAATCATGACATAAATGGCAGCAAAGGAATCTGGTCTTATGAAGATCAACGAAGTAGAGCAGCAAGTGGGTATCACAAAAAGAAATATCCGTTTCTATGAGCAGCAGGGACTCCTGTCTCCTAAGCGCAATCTGGAAAACGGATATCGTGATTACACCGAGGAAGAAGTCAATGAGCTGAAGAAGATCAAGCTGCTTCGCAAGCTGTCGCTTCCGCTTGAGGAAATCCGCCGGATTCAGAACGGCGATCTGCTTTTAGAGGACGCTCTGCAAAGACAGATTATCGTTCTGGAACGCGAAAAGACGAATCTGGAAGAATTGTCTAAACTCTGCTTCAGTCTCAGCGAAGAGAGATGCCAATACCTTACCCTTTCCCCTGAAAATTACCTGGAAAGGATGGTAGAAATGGAAAAAAGCGGAACAAGATTTTCCAATGTGGATAAACAGGACGTTATCCGCAAAAAGCGCGGCTCAATCATCGCGGCGGGAACTTTTATTTTATTTATGGTTCTTCTGATTTTGGCTATGATTTGGGGATATACAGAAGATCCGATTCCCGTATGGCTGATTGGATTTTTTATCCTGATACCGACAACGATGATAATAGCTGTTATTGTATCGCTGATACAGCGAATGAAAGAGATTGAAGGAGGAGAAGAAGATGTTGCTCGTAAATACTGATTATATATCCGGAAGGGAACTGGAGACATTGGGAATTGTCAAGGGAAGTATTGTACAGACCAAGAATTTCGGAAAAGATTTCATGGCTGGAATTAAGACATTGGTCGGTGGTGAGGTCAAGGAATACACAGAGATGCTCAATCAGGCGAGACAGATCGCTGTAAAACGTATGGTGGATGAGGCGCAGGGAATGGGTGCGGATGCAGTTATCAATGTCCGTTATGCTTCCTCTTCCGTAATGCAGGGAGCCGCGGAAGTGATCGCCTACGGTACGGCTGTAAAGTACAAGAATATATAAATCTCAGTTTTCTTTTGTACTTGAATGATTTTAAACTTAAATGATTTGAACTTGGATGATTATAAACTTGGATCGTTTTGAACGTGAGTGATTTTGAGCTTGAATAAGAAAGTTAACATAATGCGTGAAACAGGCAATTATTAAAATATTCAGATAATTGCCTGTTTTTTTGTTGCTTATAGGCAATAAATTCTTTATACTGATTATATATTCAGAATTGTTTGACGGATAAAAAGCAATCCGCACTATGAACCACAATTAATTTATGAGGGAGGAACGAGGACGATGGAAATGACAGGAAGACTTACACTGCCTACGGATGTGGATATGGTCGACGAGACAATACGATTGAAGAATCTGCTGGGAGCGGATGCCCTTCGGGACTGTGACGGGACGACCATGCCGGAAGAACTTTTGAGCCAGGACGCCAAGATATACGCTACTTACTATACGACCAGGAAGGATAATGACTGGGCCATGCAGAATCCGGAAGAGGTTCAGCAGGAGTACCTGATCAGCGACCGCCTGACAGCGAGGGGAAGCGAACTGCGCATAGAGCTTATGAAAGGATTTCACACACAGCAGCTTAAGGTAAACACGATTGATTCCCCGAAACGCTGGTGGGAAGTCATTGACAGGACGACAGGAGAGGTGGTTCCAACTGACCAGTGGGAATATGATGAGGCTTCGGGAGAAGTTGTGATCGAGTCGGTTCCATATCACCAGTATACAGTCAGTTTCCTTGCTTTTTTAATCTGGGACCCGGTTCATATGTACAATTTTATCACCAATGACTGGAAGGATGCACCTCATCAGTTGACTTATGATGTAAGACAGCCCAAGACGCAGGCTTACGTTAAAGCCAAACTGAAGAGATGGTGTGAGGACAATCCGCATGTGGATGTCGTGCGGTTTACTACCTTTTTCCATCAGTTCACACTGACCTTTGACGATCAAAAGCGCGAGAAATTCGTGGAATGGTTCGGCTACAGCGCCAGTGTCAGCCCCTACATCCTGGAACAGTTCGAAAAATGGGCCGGATACAAATTCCGCCCGGAATTTATTGTGGACCAGGGATATCACAATTCCATCTTCCGGGTACCATCCAAAGAGTTTAAAGATTTCATAGAATTCCAGCAGATTGAAGTCTGTAAACTGGCGAAAGAGCTGGTGGATATCGTGCACAGTTACGGCAAGGAAGCCATGATGTTCCTGGGGGATCACTGGATCGGGACTGAGCCTTATGGGAAATATTTTGGAAATATCGGTCTGGATGCCGTGGTTGGTTCCGTGGGAGACGGCGTCACCATGAGGATGATCTCGGATATAAAAGGCGTGAAATATACCGAGGGACGGCTTCTTCCTTATTTCTTTCCGGATGTGTTTACCGAGGGTGGAGATCCGATCGGGGAAGCGCAGGATAACTGGATGAAAGCCAGAAGAGCGATCTTACGTTCTCCTCTGGACAGAATCGGATACGGCGGTTATCTAAAGCTCGCAGCAAATTGGCCGGGATTTATCGACCAAGTCAGTCAAGTTGTAAATGAGTTTCGTCAGATACATCAGAATATGCAGGGCACCAAGGCTTATCAGGCGCCTTTTAAGGTTGGAATTCTCAACTGCTGGGGCAACCTCAGAAGATGGATGGCAAATCAAGTCCATCACGCACTTTGGTACAGAGAAATCTACTCTTATGTCGGTGTGATCGAATGCCTGAGCGGTATGCCTATTGACGTGGAATTCCTGACTTTTGACGAGATCAGGGAGGGGATAGATCCTGAGATTAAAGTGATTATCAATGCGGGAGACGCCTATACTTCCTGGAGCGGGGCGGATAACTGGAAGGATGAGAAGGTCGTATGCACTATCCGCAGGTTTGTAGACGAAGGGGGCGGTTTTATCGGTGTTGGAGAGCCGAGCGCCTGCCAATATCAGGGACGTTTTTTCCAGTTGAGCGACGTGCTTGGCGTGGACAGGGAACTGGGATTTTCCATGAGTACGGACAAGTACAACGAGATGAACCCGAAGCATTTCATTCTGGAGGACACGCCGGGTGAAATAGATTTCGGGGAAGGGAAGAGCCGGATTTACGCGCAGGGAGAGAATTATCAGATCCTGAATATGGATGGCAAATACAGCCGTCTCGTTGTCAATTCCTATGGAAAGGGACGGAGCGTATATTTTGCAGGGCTTCCGTATTCGCCGCAGAACTGCCGCATTCTGCTCCGCGCTATTTATTATGCCGCGCACCAAGAAGACGAGATGATGAAATTCTATGTCACCAACATGGACACAGAGCTTGCCGTCTTTGAGAAGACAGGCAAGATCGCGGTCATCAATAATTCCAAAGAGCCAAGGCAGACAGATTTATATGTATATGGTAAAATATTGGAGCATCTCGATCTGGCTCCTATGGAAATGAGATGGGTGGATTATCATCACTGATTGTAGTGGAGTCGGACGCTGTGCACTGGCTTAATGAAATAGCATGATGTCTGGATAGTCAATGTTACTGGTAAAACTAAATAATTAGGTGTAGATTTTCTTGAAAAAATTTGGTAAAATATAATAACATATTGGATGGGTTAAGGAGTAAGTGAATTCAACCTGCCAAGGAGAAGGAGGAATTTTTATGCAGAATCAAGCTGTAAAAATCAGATCTAAGGAGCATCCTGATGTTGTTCTGAAGGCTATCCCGGGACATTTTGTGACGCCGAACTCTCACGTAAATTATTACCTGGATATGACTACGTTAAAATGCAGGCTCAGTGAGGCTTCTGCGGCCGCTAAGGCACTCAGTGAACAGATATCGGCGACAACCGTGGTGGACACTATTGTATGCATTGATGGTTGTGAGACAATAGGTGCCTTTTTGGCAGATAATCTTACCAGGGCGGGTATTTATTCCATGAACTCCCATAATACAATCTATATAGTGACGCCAGAATATGTCAATTCTGGGCAGTTGGTAGTCAGAGAGAATATGGTTCCCATGATACGGGACAAGAATATCCTTCTGCTCTTAGCTTCTGCTACAACAGGACAGACTATTGTGAAAGCTGTCCAGGCTCTCAAGTATTACGGGGCGAAATTCAGCGGTGTCAGTGCGATCTTCAGCGCGGCTAACAGCGTTTTGGGAATGCCGATTCACTCCCTGTTTACGACGGCAGATCTACCGGATTATAAGACCTACAGCCCGGAAGGGTGCTCCATGTGCAGAGACGGCTTGAAGATTGACGCCTTTGCAAATGCGTATGGGTATTCCATAATTGATTAATAGCATGGATATTACAGGTTTCGTATCTATCTGATAGTAACAGTTCAGCCCAGGGTTTTACACTTGCTGCAAAGTCCGTAAGAACATGTATATTTGACCAAATAGGAATCTGCCACTCGCCGAAGGCGATCTGGAATGGGCAGATTCCGTAGCAGTGAAGCCTAAGGCAGAACTGTTACATCTGATATGATTCACGTAACAGTTTAGCTTTTGGCTTCACTGTTACGGAATCAAGATCTGTTATATCATTTACTATAAGTGTAGCGTGAGAGTGAATGGAGATACATTTACTCTTTTCATTGTGGAATGCTTTTCGCGTCGGTTTGAGATTTCTCAGGCTAAAAAATCATAATTATGGAGTACATATACGATTTACAATGTTAAGTAAGGGCAAATTACTGATTATCAAACTGAATGAGCGCATCTTTTCCCTGATTATACGTGATAACCAGATTCTTTCCATACAGGTGCAGAAAGAATCGAAACATTCCGTCGGTAATATATATATAGGCAGGATACAGAGCATATCCGATAATCTTGGCGCGGCCTTCGTAAATCTCGGAGCGGGTTACGTTGCATTTCTTCCCTTGTCTGAGGCAAAACACGCGATCATCACAAACCGTGTGTTTGACGGGAAGCTCAAAGCCGAGGATGAGATTTTGGTGCAGATTACGAAAGAACCCATGAAAACCAAGCAGGCCGGCGTGACCGCCAATCTGTCCCTTTCCGGAAATTATGTGGTAGTTAAGAGGGGCGGACACAGGGAATCTCCCATACAAATATCCTCCAAGCTGAACAGGAAACAGAGAAACAGATTCCATGCGGTTAAAGAACTGCAGGAAATCGGCAGACAATGCCAGATTGTAGTGCGTACCAACGCCGGAGCTTTGGAGGATGAAACGCCATTGATACAGGAAGCGTCTGTGCTGGCAAATCGACTGGAGCATATTTTGCAGATAGCTGACAAGAGAACTTGTTACAGCTGCCTGTATGAAGGAAAGCCGGATTACATTCACTTTATTCAAAATTCTTATACACTGGAATATGATGAAATAGTGACCGATCTTCCGGAAATATATGAGACTTTAAATAAGGAATTGCCTGAGCTTTCTGTATCTGTCCCGCTTCGGTTTTACGAGGATGATCTGCTCCCTCTGCATAAACTCTATGCAGTCGATTCACGTATCAGAGAGCTCCTGGATAAAAAGGTATGGCTGAAATCCGGAGCTTATCTGATTATAGAGCCGACGGAAGCCCTGATTTCCATAGATGTGAACAGTGGAAAATATGAGCACAGGAAAAATAAAGAGGAGACGGCATTTAAAATCAATATGGAGGCGGCGGAAACGATTGCGGTCCAGCTGCGCGCACGCAATCTTTCGGGCATGATTCTTGTCGATTTTATCAACATGAAAGATGTAGAGCAGGAACAGAAGCTCATGGAGTACATGCGAAGTCTCCTTCGTAAAGACAATACTCTGGCAGACGTAATCGATATGACCGGCCTCGGCCTGATGGAAATCACCCGTAAGAAGGTCAGGCCAAGCCTGCGTGAACAGATCGGACCGATGTATTCTGATTTTATGCGGACTTAAAACCGCGCCGGTATTAGCTGCTGCTGATAGCGAGCCGGCTGGCTGCCTGTGGCGAAGGGATTATATAATTAAAGAGAGGATATCACATGGAACTTCTGCGACTTGAAAAAATTAAAGATGGAAAATATTTGAAGAACTATGAGTTAACCTATAGGAACAAGATTGGTAAAGAAAAGAGGTATGAGATTGTCAGCCGCAATGAGATTCCAGGTCCGGAAGCAATCGGAAAGCATGTTAGCGGCGTCTCGATCGTGGCCTACCATGAGGATAAAATGCTGCTTCTTCGTGAATTTCGTATGGGTGTCAACCGCTTTGTCTATAATCTGTGCGCTGGTATGCTGGAAGAAGGAGAGTCTCTGGAAGAATGTATCCAGAGAGAGCTTTACGAGGAGACCGGATTGTCTTTAGGAAAAATTAGAGCCATTCTTCCGCCTTCTTTTGCTGCAGTCGCGTTCTCCGATGTGAAGACACAGATCGCTTTCGTGGATGTGCAGGGTACTTTCGAAGACCATACCTCCGAGAATGAGCAGATTACTGCCGGATTCTATACCAGAGAACAGGTGAGAGAACTGTTGGAAACAGAGGAATTCAGTTCCAGAGCTCAGATTGCGGCGTATTTTTTTACGATTTCCTAGCATGAGTGGAAATTTTTCCGTAACAGTGAAGCCAAAAGCTGAACTGCTACGTTTTTCCTGTTCGAATTTCCTTTTTAGTTTGTAAATTCAGATAAATGCCTTACAGGCATAAATTTGGGATGAAAAGGTGGAAATATTTATGAAAAGAAACATGAATCGGATAGTAAACGTGAAGTCGGCTGCCGCGGTTATTTTTTCGACATTAGGTATTGTTCTGGCTTTGTCAGGATGTGCGGCAGGCAAGGATGTTGAGACTGAATCAGGCATTTCAGAAGACAATGATAATACAGAAAATATGATAGGCGAAGGGCAGTCGATCGAGGATATCGATCAGCCTGCCGGGACAGCCCTCCCGGACAAGCCTACGGACAGTGAACCCAGGCCGGAGGATGAAGCGCAGACACCTGCACCCGAAGTGCAAAAACAAGAGCCGGTGGCAGATTCCAAAAGCCTGTATGAACAGTTCCTGGGCGGTGAAATTGCAGCGTCTGTCAGCAGCAGTTATCCCGATCCGGATTATACCGATGCCATCATACAGAAGGGAAACTCCTATACGTTAACGGAACTGGGTCAACGCGTGTCGGATTATTTTCTTGATCCCGAGTACACGGACAAAACCTCCTACGATTCCATACAGTATGCCTATATAGAGTGTCCGGACAGTCCTGAAGATGACAGAAACCTGCTTGTTAAATTTATCGGTCTTAACATCTATACACAGGATGATGACAGTTACGCCGTATTTGTCATAACTGAGGATAATGGTCAGTTATCCATAACTTATACCTATCAGTGCTGGGCAAGAAGTGCGTCCATTGCAAACTCCAACGGAGTATTGAATAATTCGGGCTCAGGAGGTGCGGGAGACCATTATGACGGGCAATCTGTTATTCTGGCGAATGGGACGAACGCTCCTGTCTATGATGCGGAAGTTCTGTACGGATGGTGGACAAGCTATGTGGATGCCGGCATTTACAGCGAAGTGTTCGGTGCAGAAACAGAACCGAGCGGACTCATAGTCGCCATATATACAATAGACAATGAACGATACTATCTATATGATTTGAGCGAATGTACAGAAGAAGATAAAGCACTGTGTGAGAGCTACATCACTAAATGCAGAGAAGAGCAGGGAATCAACTGGGTTACGGAGGAAGAGATACAGACTGCTATCAGAAACAGATGCAGTGCAATCGGGATTGATTACGGGATAACAGAACAGCAACAGGAAGTAACATGGAATGATTTATAATTTAATTTGGTAAATATTTGCAGCAAATGAAAAGTCCTGGGCTGAACGGTTGTTACTATTCACGGCCTAGCCGCTCATAGTAACATGATGCACACAAAATGCTCCGGAGTCGCATTTTGGCGCTGCTACCCTTGGGTTTTCTGTGACTTTCGCTTTGCTACACTCACAAAAA
>CAYXKS010000158.1:0-8010 GCA_964465725.1 uncultured Bacteroides sp.
CTGCGACCTCCTGGTCCCAAACCAGGCGCTCTAGCCAAGCTGAGCCACACCCCGAAAAGCACCTGTGACCGTTCTCTTCACAACGCAAATAATATTATATAATACACCCTATTCTCTGTCAACTGATTTTACTCATTTTTTGGGTTTCACCCCAAATAATTAATCGTATAATGCGCTTCTCCCTCTCTGTCAATATCCATAATCACATAACTGGGTTTCCGGTTTTCCTGTCTTGGATAACTGATGCTCCCCGGATTGACCAGTGTAATATCGTGACCAATCTCAACCACAGGTTTATGGGTATGGCCGCACATCACGATGTCAGCATGCCGCGCCCGCGCTTCCTCCTTGATGATCTCATTGTTCATGGCTATGTAATAATTGTGCCCATGGGTCAGCCACACCCTGTATTTTCCGATCATGAACTCCTTTTCCCGAGGCAGCTCTGAGAAGAAATCATTATTGCCCTGTACCATCTCCACAGGACACCCCGATGCCTCGCAGATCAAAAGCTCGCTGCCTTCCACGTCTCCACAATGTACCACCATATCAACCGGCGACGTTCTCTCCAACACTGTCAGGAAATTCTTATTGTTCCTATGCGTGTCACTCACAATCAATATCTTCATATTCAAAATACCCTTTTCATCAGTTCCGTCTTCATCGCCTCAAGCGCCCTTCCTCTATGGCTGACACGATTCTTCTCCTCGGCGCTCAACTGCGCTGTAGTGCATCCAAACTCAGGCACATAGAAAATCGGATCATATCCAAAGCCGTTCTTTCCCTTCTCCACATAATCTATCCTTCCTTCTATCACACCTCTGGTCGTGATCACTTCCCCACCTGGAAGCACAGCCGCTATGGCACACACAAATCTAGCCGTTCTCTTATTATCCGGCACACCTTCCAGCCTGTCAATCAGATTTTTATTCTTAACGCTGTAAGGGGTATTTTCTCCCATATATCTGGCGGAATAAATTCCCGGCTCCCTATTCAGATAGTCAATCTCCAGACCGGAATCGTCTGCCAGCACGATCGCCCCTGCCTGCATCTTAGCCACCGCCTGCGCCTTGATGACAGCATTTTCCTCAAAAGTAGCACCGTTTTCCGCAATCTCCGCCTCAATCTTCGCCTCTTTCATGGACAGGACATCCGCATCCATATCCTTAAGTATCTCCCGGATCTCCCGCATCTTCCCTTCATTCCCCGTAGCAAATATAATTCTTCTTCTCATGTTCCTTCATCCTCAGTTCCCGCAATTATGATATCCCCTGCAAACTATAGTAAACGGCAAAACAAATTTCTGTTTCCGGTTCTCGCAGAAGCCATACATGGAAGCTTCATTCCTCATATGCCTTTAAAATCGTCTGATAAATCCCCTCCGCAATCCGCTGGATATAGTCCTCCCGCTGCAGCAAAATGGATTCCTGTCCGTTCGTGAGGTATCCTACCTTAATCGCTGCGGCCGGCACCGTCGCCTCACTGACCACCGTATCCGTCTGTTCCGCTTCCACAAGCCCGTTGGCCTTGCCTCGAATCGCGGTCACCACTTCGCGCTCCAACAGATCTGCAAGCTCCACGCTGCCAAACCCGGGAATGAAGAACCGGCTGTTATAGACAGCTTCCGTTCCATACTTCTTACTGCTCTCTGCACTGTTTACTTCTATGCGAATCAGCATATCCGCCCTGGTAGAATCCGCCAATCTGACACGGTATTCCGCAGCCGGGTTGCTGTCATCCATTCTGGTATAATATACTTTAATATCAGTTTTGTCCAGCTTATCCTTCAGGGCTTTGGCAACATTCAGTGTGATGTCTTTCGCCAGAATCGTTTCCGTTGCCGCTCCTGTATCCTCCCTGCCATATGCCGGGTCTATCACAACGATCTTATCATAAACCTCTTTCGGAGAGACAAACTCTATATAAAGAGTATTATTCTCAAAAATGCTGTGATACTCATACACGTCTGTCAATTGGAAACGCAAGCAAACCTTCCCATCTTCCACCTCAAAGTATCCGTCCACCACTTTCTCACAATTTCCATATACAGAATTGCTTTCGTAGAAGACGTCTTCTTCCAGCATCTTCTCAGGATCTATACTCACCCAGAGCTGTCTGTCCATATAATGATTCTCTATCGTCACCTCTTCAACCCGCACATCCGACGGTATGGGGATACAAAAATAATTCGTATTTTCACTGTTGCGGTCAATTCCAATGCGGTTTCCATCCACGGGGACTGTCGTGTCAGCATCAGCCTCCGCTGCCTGCACGACTTCATCCTGCGCCACATCCGCCACGACCACAACCCTGTTAGCACAAAAATATAACATAACAGCCATGGCCACTGTCACAAACGCCGAACACAGCACCATAGTTTTCTTCATTAATTTACTCTGCATAATTACCTCTCTTCAGACATTGAGAGCAGCACCTTATAGTTTCAATGTCTCTTTCTGCGCATGAGAAGACTTCACTGCAGACCTGTTTCCGGACGGTTTCGGCCCCATAAACTGATAGAAATAAGTCTTCATCATGCCATTATACAACTTTCTGTTCTTATCCGCCTTTCTGCCGATCGCCTGTTCCGCTTTCTCATAAGAAGTAATCAGGTACATGGACCAGCTATCAAGCTGACGGTACCTCTCTCCTATCATCCCGTAGAGCTGCGGCAAATTCTCCTTATCCTCCAGCCGCTCTCCATAGGGCGGATTCGTGATGATAAATCCATATTTTTTCGGATGGCTGAGCTGCTCCACGCCTCTGCGCTGGAAATGAATCATCTGCTCCACGCCTGCGAGCCTGGCATTCGCCCTGGCTATAGACACCATCTCATCATCAATATCATATCCTTGAATGTCCGTCTCCACATTAAGGTCAATCAGCGATTCTGCCTCATCCACAGCCCGATACCAGTACTTCCGGTCCGCGATATGGTTCCACTCCTCCGCCGTAAAGCTGCGGTTCATTCCCGGCGCCATATGGGCTGCCATCATGGCCGCCTCGATCGGAATCGTCCCACTGCCGCAAAAGGGATCTACCAGAATACGCTCCCCCCGCCAGGGCGTCAGCATAATAAGCGCCGCCGCGAGATTCTCCGCTATCGGTGCCTTGGCCGTCAGCTTCCTGTATCCACGCTTATGCAGGGACTCCCCCGTAGTGTCAAGCCCTACCGTCACTTCATCCTTCATCAGGAAAACCCGAACCGGATACGCATCTCCATCCTCATCAAACCATTCCTTATGATAAGCCTGCTTCATCCGCTCGACCATCGCCTTTTTCATAATGGACTGAATATCGGAAGGGCTAAACAGTTTGCTCTTCACACTGGCCGCTTTCGTCACCCAGAATTTACCGTCCTCCGGTATGTAATCACCCCACGGTATCACCTTTGTTCCCTGAAAAAGTTCTTCAAAAGTCTCCGCATGAAAACTTCCCACTTTAATCAGAACCCTCTCGGCGGTGCGCAAGAAAATATTGGCGCGGCACAGTGCCTGCGCATCCCCCTCGAAAGTGACACGCCCGTCTTCTACTTCCGTGATCTTATACCCCAGATCCGTAATCTCTCTTTTTAAAACCGCCTCAAGCCCAAAATGACAAGGCACAATATACTCTATTTTATTCATACGATCCTCATAAAATTCTTTACATCAGACTCACAGAGTTTATTTTATAACAAAATATTTCAAATAACAATCTCAAAACACAAAAAGCGATACAGTCGCAATGACCATACCGCTTTTTGCTTAAGAGTCACTGTTATTCACGCGCTCTTAATAGTTGTTTTTCTGATTGTCCTGTGCGTTGCTTCCGGAACTGTTCTTAGAACTGTTCTTCTGGCTGTTCTGACTGTTCTGATTGTTGGTCTTGTCCTGCTGCTTGTCATTCTGAGAATTCTGGTTATAATCATTCTTAGACATCTCAAATACCTCCTGATTAATTTTTGTTACAGGAATAGTATTGCAGGATAATCATCCAAATATACATCTCAAACATATTTTTTTAAAAAATAAACCGATACACTGCTTCTGGAGCCACTCTGCGTAGTTCCAAAAGCAATATATCGGACACCTCAATGTCTGTTACCGCGAATCAACTGAATGACCAGCATCACGATCAGAACTGCCATTATAACCGGCGCAAAGAGATAAAGCAAGGAACTCACCAGGCCGATCACGATTACAGCAATCACAACGATAATAAGCATAACGAGCCATCCCGGCAGCATAACCTTTCTTACATGGCCTGTCCGTCCATGCATCTCATCCTCCTGTACATCTCCCATCACTTCCTCATCATATTCGCGATTCGAATAGGAAGTGGAGCCAGCGCGTTTATTAGCGTCGATAATGCTTCTGGCAAGCAGTCTCGGATCGCCAAGCTGCGCCAGCACCTCTTCCTCCGTTTTTCCTCTGTGAATCTCCGAATCAATATATTCACGGTAGTACCTTACATTTTCTGCCACCTGACTGCTGGACATTCCTCCTGCCAGGGCATACTGCAGCTTCGTGATGAATTCTTCCTTGTTCAAATCATGTATCCTCCGTATAACCAGCAATGATCCTCTTTATTTCTGTCATTGTATCATAGCCTTTCCGGATTTACCATTAATAAACTCTAAAAAAAGGACTACACAACCTTCATTCCATCCGTTACCTGCGCGAAAGGTCCCGCCAGGATATGCTCTTTCCGGCTGCCAAAATAATCTTCATCGAAGACAATTTCCGTTCCGTCCGGATTCTCATAGCGCTGTTCCGGCTCGAATGCCATACCCAGCACTTCCGTGGTAATAAGCTTCTCTTCTCCCTCCGAAAGGTACTCGCCCAGATTCGTGTGCAGTGTCCACCCGTCACCTTCTTCTCTCAGTTCCAGGCAGATCTCATGTTCACTGTCCACAATGAAATCCTTCTCCTTGTCACAGGGCTGTGCGCCGTTAAAATACCGGTTTCCGCCTGTCCACACCGGAAGCGGGATATAATACCGGTCGCTGGGTTCGGAACCCATGCCGCAATATCCGTCAAATTCTTTCTCCCATTCCTCATATGTCTGATAGCCATTATAAGGTTTCGTTCCGGCCACTGTGTTGAAGTCATCCCACGCTTTCATGACCGCCTTCTCTTCCACACTCTTCATAAAAGGCGGAATCTTTGGCTGGACAAACACATTGTTGTAGAAACGCATGTCACCGTGGAGAATTGTCATAAATCCGGCAATCTCGGTGCGGTGCGGCACATGATAAGGCGTATAGCGCGGAGAGATCTTCGTCTTCGTTCCGTTATCTACTCCCGTACCCACGCAGGTGATTGCTCCCCCGATCAGGTTATGTACAATCGCCACTCCCTGGGTCGGAAGTTTAAACGCTCTTTTCGAGAGCAGAATATTGTGGTCAACCAATGTCGGGCCATGGGATACTTCTATAAAAATATCCTCACCCATTCCGTGAACCGCTTCCTCATTCATGAGATGGTCAAAAGGCAGCGTATTGTCATGGAACAAGTTGCGTGTCACGCGGGTTCCCTGTGCCTGCCAGTCCAGCCAAAGGCCGCGGGTGCAGTGATGAAAATGGTTTCTCCGGATAGTCACGTCAATTGCCGCATGCATCTTGATGCCGCCGATCTCCGCACCGGCCAGATTCTGGCGGTTATTGATATGATGGATATGGTTATCCTCAATCACCGAGAAGACGCCGCCCAGGTGTCCTACAATACCGGTCTGCCCGCAGTCATGGATATTGCACCTGCGCACCGTGTGGGAACCAATCCGCTCCTTCGTCCATCCTTCTGTCTGCGCCTGGCAGATACAATCGCGTTCCGTCTGCGTGCCGTCCTTGAATTTCCATTTCAGCCACTTGTTGTCATTGTTCGGCTGCAGATATTTTCCCAAAGATATACCGCTGCACTTGGAGTGTGAAATATCGCAGTCCTCAATAATCCAGCCCTTAGACCAGTGCGGACCGATCATTCCCTCCTGATATGCAGTCGGCGGAGCCCACTGTGTAGCAGCCTTGGTTACGGTAAACCCTGACAGCGTTATATAGCCAATACCTTCCTTCTCCGGATAGAAACAGGTCCGCCGCACATTGATCTCCACATTCTCTTTGCGCGGATCGAACTCGTGGAAATTGGCATAAATAATCGTCTCGCCATGCTCCTCGTCCTGCTCCGTAAACCATGTATAAACGGAGAAATCCGGATCCCAGGAAATTCTGGAAGCCACCGGCTTGCTTACCTGTTCTAAGGAAGTCACTTCATACATAGCCTTGTCGTTCAGATACACCTCGCCTGTGTGTGCAATAAAGGAAGCGATAAACCAGTCACCGCTGACGAGAGTTGTGAAGGGATTGTAATCCCCAAACAGACTGTTGGGCACGGCACATCTCCATACGCTGCCCTCTGTCTGCTCCCAGGCCGTCACAGGCTCCGCGCCTGTAATCACCGCCTGTCCTTTTACCTCGGAACGGTACACGATCCTTGCTTCCTCAGTTCCCGCGCACTGCGGGTTCACTGCCTCCCGGTACACGCCTGGCGCCACAATAACTTCGTCGCCCGGCTGTGCGGCCTGTGCCGCCTCCTGGATCGTCGCGAAGGGTCTCTCTTTCGTTCCGTCACCCGTCCGCTCCACATTTGCTGATACATAATACTTCATATATTTTTCCTCCTGATCTTAATATTTCTTATGTAATGTTTACACGCGAAACGCTCTTACCGCCCGCGGCTGGTCCTTCTTCACCGTTATCCGGCACATGCTCATTAAGTTAAGCCAATACACAATAACATGCGCGTCCGACCAAACTAAATGACATTGATAATAAATAGATACTATAGCTCAGCCACCGAATTTCCTTCATATACAAATCCTTCCACAACAATCGGATCCCGCAATGTCGTTTTCGGCCGTTCGATCAGATCAATTACCTTCTCGGCAGCGGCTCTCCCCAGACGCCCCGTATCCTGGCACAGCGTAGTCAGCTTAGGCTCCAGGTGCCTTGCGATCTTGATTCCGTCATACCCCACCACGGAAATATCGCCGGGGATACTCAGTCCCCTCTCATTAATCACATTAATGCCGCCGTAACATGCGAAATCATCCGGATACAGGATACAGGTAGGCCTGTCCTCAAGGTCAAGGAGTTCCTGCGTCGCAACACTCGCCGCCTTCGTATCCCTGTATGGCGCCCCTTTAATATACTCATCCGGAATATAAAGCCCCAGTTCCTCCGCTGTCCTGAAGAACGAAGAAACCCTGCACTGTGTGACAGCAACCGTGGAATCAACGGCATGTATATAGGCTATTTTACGGTGTCCTTTATCATATACATAATGCAGCAGGTCCCGTATCCCTTTTTCATTGTCCGATATGACCGAACATACATTATCATACTCATGGTCGATCGTGACAGTCGGGATATTACTCTTAGCCAGTTCCTGCACCTCCGGATCACAATAATTGACGCACACGATGATTACACCGTCAAATCCTCTGTACCTGCAATGTTCCAGATAGGACATCCTGTCCCGCCTGGTTTTGCGCCCGTTGATAAAAGTGATATCATATCCCTTCTCCTCGGCGGCGCTCTTCAAGCTGTCCAGTACATAGGCGAAATAATCATGCGTCAGTCCACTATTGTCTTCCTCCTCAAAGAGCACGCCCAGATTATGAGTACGGTTAGTTTTCAAGGCTTTCGCTGCAGAGTTGGGATAGTAACCCATCTCTTTCGCCACCGTACGGATGCGCTCTTTGGTCTGCTCGCCTATATCATGATGATTATTCAGCGCCTTACTTACAGTTGCTGCAGACACCTGGCAAGCTATTGCAATATCTTTTATGGATACCATACGGCAAACCTCGTTTCTCAATTCTTCTAAATCGTTTTCGTTATTTGTATTTTATAATTTTTTTAAATTTTTTTCAATAAATTTATATTTTTTGTGCAAAATAACTAGGCATTATTTCACACAAAAAACAAGTATTCAGCCTTCATGCCATTTAAGCCAGTACACAGCGTCTGGC
>CAYXKS010000159.1:0-7964 GCA_964465725.1 uncultured Bacteroides sp.
ATTTGCGGACAAGATACGGGAGAGGTGGGATCATCACCGTGAGACCAGACAGGCACAGAGAGGACTCGAAAAGCTGCTCTTGGAGGAATATCCGGAGGCGGGCAGGGAAGATAAATATATCCTGACGTTTCGGCAGAGAGCGCTTTTATATCCCCTGGAGCAAAAATATATTTTAAAGCCGCTGCTGTCTACGTATTCAAAAGAAGAGATTATGAAACTGCCGGAGTCTTTTTCCTTTACAAATTGCTCGTATCATGAGGAATTTGCGAGGATTTACAGGGAGTTTGAGTTTTAGGGTGAGACGCTGATTACATAGAAGTGTTGGCAAATAACGCTTGACTTGTTTCTGGCAGAAAACTGGCAAAAATTAAACACTGCAGAAATGAGGGGTTCTTTCTGAACTTTGGATATTTATTTCTGCCAGTAATTCAGATTTTGCCGAAAATATAATGTTTTGGCAAAATCTGAATTTGGCATCATACCTAAACATGAGAAAGAACCAAACGAGGAAGACAGTGAGAAGGAGAGTCGCTGCAAAGCGGTAGAATGGAGATTAAGATGATGCGAAACGACTTTTTAAGAGATGAAAAGGGAAAGCCCTTTATGCCGGTTGGCATTCAGGCACACAATTCTTCTACAGGGACCCATCTGATTGAAAAGGCAATTCAGGTGGTCAAAGCATATGGCGGGAACTGTCTGGAGGCTCCGGTATACTGGTACCGGCTGGAACCGGAAGAGGGGCAGTATGATATGAGTCTGGTGAAGGGGGTGATTGACGAGACAAGGGCAGCAGGGCTGAAACTGATTATATTATGGTTTGGGACAAGCAAAAACGGACATCCGAATTATGTACCTGAGTACATAAAGCGAAATCCGGGGAAATATCGACTGGCAAAGGGACCGGATGGAGCGCCCGTCGCATCCCTGTCGCCTCATTGTGTTGACACTCTGGAGCGTGACAGAAAGGTATTTGAGAAGTTGATGGAATTCCTGAAATGTTATGATGAGGATGCGCGGACGGTCCTTGCGGTACAGATTGAAAACGAGATGGGATATGCCAATACAGACATGGACTATTCGAAGGATGTATTGTCAGAATATCAGAATCAGATTCCGGAATGCCTTGCGGATATTGTGCTTGAAGACAGCGGAGTGGAGGATCTGAAGGATGGGGATATGTCCCCCTGGAAAAGAAAATTCGGGAGGCATTCCCATGAGGCCTTTTCTGCATGGCATCATGCAAGATATATTGATCAGATTGCCTGTGCGGGAAAGAAGATTTATGATATCCCCATGCTTACCAATGTGATGATAGGCGAGGCCGGCTATGAGGAGCCAGGGTTGTGCTATAACAGCGGTGCGGCTGTGGGAAGAATGCTGGATATATGGAAGGTGGGCGCACCGAATCTGGATCTGATCGGACCGGATATTTATAATCAGAACAGGCGGGAATATGTCAGGATATGCAGTCGGTATGACAGGGAAGACAATCCGTTGTTTATTCCGGAGTCACCCATCGGAGGGGAGGCGAACGCCATGAATGCACTGCTGGCTGTGGCGGATTACGGCGCGATCGGGGTGTGCTGCTTCGGCGCGGAACATGCTCTGGACAGAGAGGGAAAGCTGGTGGACAGATGCCATGATATGGCAATTACCATGAGGACGATTGCAGGGATGATTCCGCTTCTGGTGCGTTACAGAAAGACGGGAAAGATATATGCTGTCGCCGAAGAAGAATTTGAGACGAGCCGTTATATCAGGCTGGAAGACTACCATGTAGTGGCACATTTTATGCATTCCCGACAGATGAACCTGGGATATACACAGGACCCTTTGGATGAGATGGGAAAAGATAAGACACAGATCAGGGGACGGGCGCTTCTGGTACAGACCGGAAAGCATGAGTTTTTCCTGGGAGGCGCCGGGGTATCCTTTGATTTCATTAGAAGACCGGATAGGGAAGATGAAAACAGCTACAGTCATCTGGCTTCAAGGCAGTCGAGTCAGTTGAATTTTCTGACGGTAGAAGAAGGGCATTTTGAGGGGGATGAATGGGTGAAGGATATGGACCGCAATGGGGATGAGACGAATTTTTCACAATATGTTCTGGATGGGCAGATTATACGGGTCAGGCTAAATCCTGATACGGGGATGAATTAGGCGGATGCATGGTTTCTGCAAGAGCCATGAACGGAAATCTATTATGTCGTTTATTATATGTATCGACTCAATTTAGCGACATTGTATATAGATTATAAACGAATTAATATCATTTAGTTTAGCTGGACGCGCATGTCATTATGTGATTGTCCTGAGGACACGCTTTCGCTCGATTCCAAACGTAACGGTACTAAGCTCGTAAAAAACCTCGCTAAGTGCGACATTTTACAACGGCCCTCAAGACAATCACATAATGACATACGCTGTGTATTGGCTAAACTTAATGACATTGATAAACGAATGGATGCGGTGAATGTTGACAGGATTGGAGTACTATATACTTGAAAGGTAAAAAATGTTATCATATTTAATAGTTAAAGGAGGAAGCAAATATGTCTGATAACAAAAATCATGCGGCAGACGCGAACAGGATTACCAGAGAATATATGGATTCAATTCTTATTGAACAGCGTCTGATCGACTCAGAAGTACCTACACTGGCGACAGAGCTCTTCGGTGTCAAATTTGATACTCCGGTTATGATGCCGGCATTTTCACATCTGAGATCTTCCGGCGATGGAGGAAAAAACGCGATGATAGAGTACGCGGTGGCCGCCAGGAACCTGAATGCCCTGAATTTTGTAGGGATGTGCGAAAATGAAGAACTGGATGAAATTATGGCTACTGGTGCTAAAACAGTGCGAATTGTAAAGCCCTATGCAGATAAGGATAAGATATACAGCCAGCTTGCTTATGCGGAAGAAAAGGGTGCAATCGCGGTCGGAATGGATATTGATCATATTTTCGGAAGCGATGGACAGTATGATGTGGTTGTGGGAGAGAAGATGACCCGCCAGACAACAGAAGACCTGACATCTTATATTGGGGCGACGAAGCTGCCTTTTGTCGTAAAGGGTGTGCTCAGTGTTCGGGATGCGGTGAAATGCGCCGAGTGTGGGGTATCCACAATTCTGGTCAGCCACCATTCCGGGCGTATGCCGTATGCAGTGCCTCCTCTTATGGTGCTGCCGGACATTGTCCGGGAACTCGGATCGGGAAACCGTATGAAGATATTTGTTGACTGTGGTATTGCGTCCGGTGCGGATGTGTATAAGGCATTGGCTTTAGGAGCAAATGCGGCCGCAGTAGGCAGGGCGATGCTTCCGATCCTGCTTAGCAAAGGGGAAGAAGGCGTGGAAAGTTATGTCAGGCAAATGAATCAGGAACTTGCATATATCATGGGATTTACCGGATGTAGCTCTGTCAACGAGATGGATTCGACGGTTTTGCGGTTTCTATAATAGGTTCCTTTTGTTTCCTGTGTTTCCTGCTCTTGAAGAAACCATATATGGAGGCTTCTGCAAGGCCGAAAACAAAATTTCCGATGTCGTTAACTATAACATAGGGTATAAAGTATAAGACTGATTCATAGATTATAAATAAATATGAAGGTGGAGAAATGGCATGCATATGATTTTCATAGGCGTGCCTTTTTGTCTTATGTTGAACTATATCTGGGCATTTATGATTTTAATCGGGGTCGTGTATGGAGCGATTACCGGAAAGATGGCGGAGGTGACTAACGCGGCACTGGATTCCGCGGGGGACGCAGTATCCTTGTGCATCACGATGATCGGCGTAATGGCATTGTGGGTAGGATTGATGGAGATCGCACAGAAGTCGGGACTGATCGCGAAACTGACGCGGGGGATACAACCTTTTATCCGGTTCTTATTTCCACGGATTCCAGAAGGACATCCGGCAAGGGAGTATATTGCGACGAATCTGATTGCCAATGTGCTGGGGCTTGGCTGGGCGTGCACGCCGGCGGGGCTTAAGGCGATGGAGGAGCTGGCGAAGCTGGAAGAAGAGAGGGGAAATTCGGGATATTTGCCTGCGACGGATAGGGTTGCAAGAAGCGATAACAAGGAGAGGATAGCCGGGTATGGCAGAGGAAACATCACCGATGGTTCGGGAGACGCAGGAGAAAAGAAGGGGAAACGGGAACGCGTCGCAAGCAACGAAATGTGTACGTTTTTGATATTGAATATTTCATCATTACAGTTGATTCCAGTGAATATGATTGCTTACAGGCAGCAGTACGGGAGCGTAAACCCAGCGGGGATTATTGCGCCGGCGATTGTGGCAACGTTTGTAAGTACGGCGATGGCGGTGGTGTATTGTAAGTTGAAGGACAGGAGGCGGAGAGTGTAAGGTTCTCTGCCTTTTGTATATTTAGAATTTGCATAAATATTTTTAGATTTCAATGAAATTTCAACAAAAAGAGATGCTGGCAAATCCAGTCTATCTCGGACATATGGTTCAGGGGAAGATAAGGTGCAGTTATTTTGAGCAAAATGGAAAGCTACAGTTTCTCCCGAAAGAAGATTGGATTATTGTAGAGGGGACGCATGAACCACTTATCACACAGGAACAATTTGATGCGGTAGCGGTAATGGCAGAGGAAAGCCGGAAAAGGAAGTGGAAGAGGTATTGGGGCAGTATCGCAAGAGTGTTTTAGAGCTAGGAGGGGCAGGAACGTCAGATGATGTGATTTCCATGGAATTGTTAGATTTACTAATTGATAAAATTGTAGTCTATTCCCCGGAAAAGGTCGAAATTACATACAGTTTTGCAAATGAACTGGAAAAATGGTGTCAGGAATTACAGGCGGATATACCACAGGAAAGGGAGTGGGAAAATTGATAGATGGATATGTTGCCAAGTATCTTAGGATATCTGATGATGATGTGGACGTTGGAAAGGGTAAAGACGAGAGCGGAAGTATAAGTAATCAGAGAGATGTATTGCAGTATTTTATTAATAACCATGAAGAACTATCAAAGTATCCGGTCAGAGAATTTTTGGACGATGGGTATTCCGGGGTGAATTTTAACCGCCCCGGTGTCCAGAATCTGCTTAAGGAGGTAAAGGAAAATAAGGTTGCATGTATTGTAGTCAAGGACTTATCTCGCTTTGGAAGAAATTATCTTGAAGTCGGTGATTACATAGAACAGATATTTCCATTTTTGGGAGTACGCTTTATTGCTATAACAGATAACTATGACAGTTTTAAAAACTCAGGCGGAATAGAAATAGGTTTTAAGAACCTGATTCATGATATGTATAGCAGGGATTTGTCTAAATATCTGTGCAGAATGGGTGATAGCTGTGGCTTTCGTTTGCGGATAAGAGTGCAGGATTTGGAGGGTGCTGTTTTGGAAATATTAGAGAAGCTGGTTTCCGTTCAAAGGGAGGCTGAGGTTAAGAGAGAAGAGAACAGGTGCAGAGCAATTTCTGAGATTACGAAGATTAAGGAAGAAAAGCGGATTTTGGAAATGAAGATGGAACACTGCAAGACTAGCCGCCTGAATCTGTATCGGCAATGGAAAGAGCAGCAGATTACAAAAGATGAA
Source organism: uncultured Bacteroides sp. (assembly GCA_964465725.1). Taxonomy (GTDB): domain Bacteria; phylum Bacillota; class Clostridia; order Lachnospirales; family Lachnospiraceae; genus UBA3282. Next base: position 5,577 of record CAYXKS010000159.1, read on the forward strand.
TATATAGGGAAGAGAGATGGATACACAGAGCAGGAGGAAAGGCATCAGGTAAGGAGGCAGAAGCTGGATGAACGGTTAGGGCAATTGATGGCAGAACAGGAGGCGAAGAAGCCTGACTGTGATTTACAGGTTTATAGTGGTATTCAGTCGTTGACAAAGGAAATGGCTGATGAGTTGATAGAGAGGATTGATGTGTATGATGGGGATAGGGTGGAAATCACTTGGAAATTTGAAAATCCAATCCAAGTTTTAAGCGAAGATAATGATTTGAGGCAATAGTGTTGATATAAAATGAAGAGAGCAGTTTGGTAATTTTAGAATAAACAGTATGAAGGCTACACAATATGGGGATAATCAATTTTGCAGAATAATTGCAAAATCATAATATGTTTGTTGACGTATGAGTATAATAAACATATAATTATATTATTATTTTGCAGAAAAGATGCAGAATGGAGGGAAAACATATGCTCTTGGAATTTAAGGTGGAAAATTATAAATCATTTTTAGAGGAAGTAACATTTTCTATGGTGGCGGCACCTAAGCAATCAGGATTGGATTATAGCCTGTTGAAAGAAAAAGTGAAAGGTAAATTAGTGAAAGGGTTGAGCTCTTCTGTGATTTATGGTCCGAATGCCGCCGGAAAAACCAATATTATAGGGGCAATGGATGTGCTTAGAGCTATTATTATTAGGGGAAATATAAGAAATTCAGAAGAAAAAAATTCTCCGAATGCCGCTGCGTCAACACTGGAACTGATACCAAATAATAAATTGTCAGAAGCTCATCCAGTAAAATTTTCAATTACTTTTTTAGAAAAAAAGTTGCAAATACACTATGAAATTTCGATGGATTTAGGAACATTTCTTGAGGAAGAGTATTGTAGAGAGATTAAGGAAGAAAGATTGAGTGTCAATGGAGAGGATATTTTTGCCAGAAGTGCAAATTTGACAATAGGTAATTTAAAGGGAATTGAAGATTATCTTTCGGATATAACCAATCAGAATAAAGAGAATGTGATGGGGATTGCACAAAACAGCCTTACCAAAGACGAATTGTTTTTAACCAATGGATTCAAGCTGATTTTCTCACAAAAACTTGTAAAATTAATAGTTGATTGGTTTACAGAAAAATGTATGGTTATTTATCGGGCAGATACGATACAGTTGATTAAAAGATTTGCCGATCCAAAGAAAAAGGCGGTCTATGTAGAGAGGACAACAAATCAGGCAGCAGAACTATTTGGTATCAATTCAAATGCAGTAGGTTATGTGGTGAGTGATGACGAGCCGGAGGCAAAATTATATTCAATATTTAAAAATACAGAAAACGAAAAGAATACAGCAATTGTTTCTGAAATTTTTGAATCTTATGGAACCATCCGTTTTATTAACATGTTCCCTTTGGTGATAAAAGCAATCATGACAGGAGGGACACTTATTGTGGATGAGTTTGATGCTTCTATTCATCCGATGGCTTTGATGAGTATTATCAATATCTTTCATAATGATGATATAAATATTCATCATGCACAATTGATCTTCAATACACATAATCCTATTTTCCTGAATTCAAATTTATTTCGGAGAGATGAGATCAAGTTTGTAGAGAGGGATGATGACGATCATTACAGCACTTTATATTCGCTGGCATCATTTGGAACGACAGGAGATAAGGGAGTTCGTAAACATGAGGATTATATGGGTAAATATTTTATTAGTCAATATGGGGCAATTAAGGATATTGATTTTACACCAATCTTTGAGCAGCTTTTAGGAGACGAAAGAGAGGTTTGATCATGACAGAGCGGAAACCAAATAAAAAGTATTATTTTAGTGTAGAAGGTGAAACGGAATATTGGTATTTAAAGTGGCTACAAGATTTAATTAATAAAACAGAAAAATCGGCATACAAAATTTCGATTGACTGTCCTGTTAAGAAAAATCCTTTGAAACATGCAAAGTCATTAACTATTACAAGGAAAATAGAAGTATATCATTTCTTTGATTATGAAAGTGATGAGGAAATACATGAACAGCGTTTTAAAGATGCTATGGATAATATGAAAAAAGCACAAAATTTGGGGAAACAGATAGCATACAAATCTGGTTACAGTAATTTCACATTTGATCTGTGGATTATTTTGCATAGGATTGATTGTAATAGCTCCTTTGTCCACAGAAAGCAGTATATTACAGCAATAAACAGGGCATATGATGAAAACTTTCAAGATATGAAAGAATATAAAGAAGAAGATAACTTTAAAAGGTGTCTGAAAAAGTTGCAGCTTTCAAATGTCAATGATGCAATCAAGCGGGCGAAAAACATTATGCAAAAAAACGAAGATAGTGGCTATATTTTGCATCACTATAAGGGTTATAAATATTA
>CAYXKS010000160.1:0-6286 GCA_964465725.1 uncultured Bacteroides sp.
GGTCTGTGATTCCTTAGACAGGGAGCAGATTGTCGCGGCTGGCTATGTGGACTGGAAAGAATACCGATTATCCCGGGGAACCAGGACGCCTGTCATATACTTATCCGATGCAATAATTCTGAAACAAAGTCAAGTTGCAGTTCTGGAACAATTCTTATCAAATTCTGAGAAGATTCCAAAGCAAAATTTATCGAAATTCTGGAAAGAGAATAAAGAAAAACTACAGAGAGAAGATGCCGTAGAAATCAAGGGCATTGTATGCTATATGAATGAGGAAGATATGCCGAAGATGGGCAGTCTTGTGATGGTAAAGGGTAGTTACCGGGCTTTTTCTCATGCCACGAATCCTGGAGAATTCGATGCTGCAGATTACTATGGGATCACAGGACGGCAGGGAAGGACTACGGGCAGCGTATTATTGGCACAGAGCGGTGGATATAATATTTTTCAGGAAAAAATATACCGAATCCGGGAATATCTCTCCCTTCTGATAGACGCATGTTACGATGAGGAGGATGCCTCGGTTATGAAGGCCATGCTTCTGGGGGAGAAGGGCACGTTGGATTCGGAATTGAAAGAGCTGTATCGCGCAAACGGTATTATTCATATACTATCGATCAGTGGTCTTCATCTGTCGATACTCGGAATGGGACTTCATAAACTTTTACGCCGAATCAGAATACCTTACATGGTTGACATAATATTATGTATTGGCCTCATGTTTTGCTATGGGACAATGACGGGAATGGGTACATCCATGTTGAGAGCCTATATTATGTTTGTGCTTCACCTTTTTGCAGGGGTGATTGGAAGAACGTATGACCTGTTGACTGCGGTGACTGTGTCGGCATTGACCGTTCTGCTGCAGCAGCCGATGTATTTGCTGAACAGTGGATTTTTGTTTTCTTTCGGCGCTGTCTGTGGTATCGGGATTCTGCTTCCGGCGGTGGAGAAGAATATGCTTGGGCAAGGCAGGGCGGAGAAAGCGATATTATCGGGCGCGGCAGTATCTCTGTCCACCCTGCCTGTATATTTATGCTTTTACTATGAATTTCCGCCATACTCGATACTGTTGAATCTGATTGTGATTCCCTGTATGACGTTGCTGCTGCTGTGTGGTCTGGCTAGTCTGGGCCTGGCGGCTTGTTTCCTTGCGCTTGGAGAGATCGCGGCTGGTCTGGTGCACTTTTTACTGTGGTTTTATGAAAAGTGCTGTGGGCTTTGTCTCAGGCTGCCGGGACATACATGGGTGACAGGGTGTCCCAGTCTGTGGCAGGTTCTGCTTTTCTTTAGTATTTTACTGGTTATTGTCGTATGGAACGATAAAATGCCGAAGCTTCTTTTCTGGCAGGGTGTTCTGTGTGCAATACTGATACTGGGGATCAAACTTCCGCAGGGATTACAGATTACTATGGTAGATGTGGGACAGGGAGACTGCATCTATCTGTCGGAAGATGGTGGGATACATATACTGATTGACGGCGGCAGCTCAAATAAAAGCGACGTGGCGCAGTATCAGATGGTTCCTTTTTTGAAATATGAAGGGGTATCTCATCTGGATGCCGTTGTCGTCACACATCCTGACAGCGATCATGTAAGTGGTATCTGTTCTATTTTGGAGGAGATGGCATCCGGCCGGGAGACAGCCGTAAGCTTTGCTGTAGATGTTTTGTATTTGCCGGACGTAGGCGAGGAGGGACGAAATAAAGGATATCATGAGTTGGAGGGACTTGCGGCAAGAGCGGGTGTACCGGTACGGTATATTGGCAGTGGAGACCGGCTTCAGTGTGGAAAAGTTATGTTAACTTGTCTGCATCCGGAGAAAGGATGGAACACGGACGATATCAATGCCTATTCTACCGTACTCCATTTGGCTTACGGTGACTTTACGGCCCTTTTTACCGGAGATCTGGAAGGAGCAGGAGAGAAACGGGTTGAAGAGATCATAAGGGAAGTGAACGATAGCAAAGTGGACGGAGAAGAGATAGCTTCTGGCAAAGTATTGAAATATGATTTTCCAAAAGACTTAAATTTACAGAAGATCACGCTGTTGAAAGTGGCACATCACGGTTCCGGAAATTCGACAGGGGAGGCGTTCCTGCGCGAGCTGGATCCGGAAATTGCACTCATCTCTTCCGGAAGAAACAATAGGTACGGACATCCGCATGATGAGCTGATTAACAGATTAAAAAACCAGGGATGTCTGATTTACGGGACGCAGGAAAGCGGAGCAGTGACGGTATCCGTAAAGGGGAGAAAGATAAAAGTGCAAGGTTATATACAATGAAATATGGGAATTTTACAAACAGACTTTTTTACTTGGCAGGTTTGGTGTACAATAAATATGTAGAAAGCGTACCGTATTATTCAAGGGCGGTATGAGAAGATAAGCTATATATCTACGTGTATGAAATGGAATATCTGGGGAAGACGGAAATGCAAAAGATACTGGTAGTGGATGATGCAGCAATAAACCGTGAAATACTGCGGGAAATGTTGGAGGACAATTATACTATCGAGATGGCGGAGAATGGGTATCAGGCACTGCATAAGCTGCTGGAATGCAAGGAAGACATGATGGCGGTACTGCTGGATCTGCAGATGCCGGAGATGGACGGCTTCGCGGTAATCGATGTGATGAAAGAGAATGGATGGCTGGAGCAGATTCCAGTGCTTGTTATAAGTGGAGAGAATGCCGCGGAGATCGAAAACAGGTGCCTGGAGATAGGAGTTTCTGATTTTATCCATAAACCCTTCGATGGGTCTATTGTCAAGAACAGGATCAGGAATATGATAGATCTGTTCGCTTACAAGAATAGTTTGGAACAGCAGGTGGAAGAACAGAAAATGACCCTACGGCAGCAGGACAGGATCATCAGGGTTCAGGCAGAACAGTTGAAGGAGGCGGAGCCGTTTCATCGTCTGATGATGGAGTACCGGTTTGCCATCATGGAGGTCGAGACGAGACTGAAGGTTCTAAATGAGGAGTTTTCGAAAGAGTATAAGAGGAATCCGTTTGAGTCTATTAAGAGCAGATTGAAGTCACCGGAGAGTATTTATGAGAAACTTGAGCGAAAGGGACATCCGATTTCGGTAGAGAGTATCAGGGAGAACTTGACGGACGTGGCGGGACTGCGCGTGATCTGTTCTTTTCCGGATGATATCTACCGGCTGGCGGACCTGGTTGCCAGACAGGACGACATTCTGGTTTTGCGCAGGAAAGATTATATTCAGAATCCTAAGGCTAACGGTTACAGGAGTCTGCACCTCATATTGAGTATACCTATTTTCCTCTCCCATGAGAAAAAATACATGAAGGTGGAGGTACAGTTCCGTACGATTGCCATGGAGTTCTGGGCCAGTCTGGAACATAAGCTGAAATATAAGAAGAATGTGAACGATGCGGAAGAGATCGTGGAGCAACTAAGGCATTGTGCTGATACGATAGAGGAACTGGATCATCAGATGCAGGATCTGCGCAATAGAATCGATATGGATGGAGAATCAAATTGATAAATCCTTGTTTGTGTCATATACTTAACTTATGCAGAAATTAGCGGAAGATATTAAATCAGGACAACTGAAACAAGTTTATATTCTGTACGGCGAGGAAGCATATCTTCGCAGTCAGTATAAGGATAAGCTGAAAAAGGCATTACTTGGCGGTTCAGATGAGATGAATTTTCATTATTTCGAAGGGAAAAATGTCTCATCGGGGGAAGTGATCGATCTGGCCGAGACTATGCCCTTTTTTGCGGAGCGAAGGGTGATTATGCTGGAGAACAGCGGACTGTTTACCCATGGAGGGGAGGAACTGGCCGCCTATTTGAGTGCACCTGCACAGACGGCATATTTCGTGTTCGTGGAGCCTTCCGTGGACAAACGGAGCAAGTTGTATAAGGCAGCCACAGCGAAGGGACGGGCTATCGAATTCAAAACGCAGGATGAGTCTGTGTTAAAACGCTGGATTCTGGGATTTTTGAAGAAAGAAGATAAGAAGATTACAGAGAGGGATCTGAATTTTTTCCTGGATAAGACAGGCTCTGATATGGAGAACATCCGGGGAGAATTGGAGAAGCTTTTGTGTTATTGTATGGAGCGTGATGTGATCACTGCGCAGGATGTCGAGGCGATCTGCACCAGGCAGGTGAGCAGCCAGATCTTTGATATGATCAATGCTGTGGCGGAGAGAAGGCAGAAGACGGCGCTTGACTTGTACTACGATCTGTTGACCCTGAAAGAACCGCCCATGCGTATCCTTTTTCTGATTACGAGACAGTTTAACCTTCTTCTTCAGGTGAAGGAATTGAAAAATAAAGGGTATGATTCCAATACCATTGGGGGAAAAGTCGGACTTGCAGGCTTCATTGCCAGGAAATATGTGGCACAGTCTTCCAAATTCAGGGAGGAAGATTTGCGCAGAGCGCTGACAGATTGCGTGGAGACGGAAGAACGGGTTAAGACTGGCAGGATGAATGATGTTATGGCGGTGGAATTATTGATTGTGAAGTATAGCATGTAGTTTGTTATGTCGTTAACTATAGCATAGCTCTTATAATAATAACCCAAGTTGGAGGATATGAGATGATTATGGAGAGAAAACCTATGATTATGGAGGTGCAGGTATGAATATTGTGTGTCTGGATATGGAAGGGGTGCTGGTGCCGGAGATTTGGATTGCTTTCGCCGAGGCGAGCGGCATTCCGGAGTTGAAAAGGACTACCAGGGATGAGCCGGATTATGATAAGTTGATGCGGTGGAGAATCGGAGTTTTGAAGGAACATGGTCTGGGACTGAGGGAAATTCAGGAAACGATCGCGACGATCGACCCGTTTCCTGGGGCAAGAGAATTTCTGGATGAACTCAGGAGTATTACACAGGTGATTATCATCAGCGATACCTTTACGCAATTTGCAGGCCCCCTGATGAAGAAAATGGGATGGCCTACGATTTTCTGCAATTCGTTGGAGGTGACGTCGGAAGGTGAAATTACGGGATTTAAAATGCGCATTGAGAACTCCAAGCTGAGTACGGTTAAGGCATTGCAGTCGATCGGTTTCGAGACGATAGCCGCCGGAGACAGCCACAATGACCTTGGGATGATTCAGGCGAGCAAAGCGGGGTTCTTGTTTAGGAGTACAGAGCAGATTATCAGAGATTATCCACAGATTCCGGCTTATGAGACTTATGAGGAATTGATGACGGCGATTAAGCGGGTATTATAAGACAATTTGTGTATGAATGTAACTATGATAAACACCTATTTGAAAAAGAGAGCTGACAGATCAGAGCGAAATAAAGCCGTGACGCGGAGGGTGAAAAAGAATACATACATTTGCATATGTCTGCTGAGCCTGTGTATGAGCCTGGCGGCATGTTCCGGATTTCAGGGCAGACAGGAGGAATATTCCAGATCCTTCTTTGCTATGGACACTTATATGACATTTTCGTTGTATGATGACAGCGCCCGGAACGCTCAGACGGTACTGGAAAGGGCGGAGGGCAGGATAGCAGAACTGGAGGCTATGTGGTCCGTCACTGACGAAAACAGTGATATTTATGCGATAAATCACAGCAAAGGACAGAGCGTAACTGTCCATGAGGAGACGGCAGAACTGCTTTCGTTTGCCCTGGAAATGGCAAAAGAGACAGGCGGCGCCCTGGAACCTACCCTGTATCCGGTACTGACAGCATGGGGATTTACTACCGGTGAAAATCAGATACCGCCGGAAGACAGAATCGAAGAGCTTTTGGAGACAACCGGGTATGAGAGGGTAGTGATGGAAGGGGACAGAATCACGTTGAAGGACGGTATGATGCTGGATCTGGGAGCTGTCGGCAAGGGATACGCCGGGGACGAGGCGATGCAGACGATAAGAGACAGTGGTATTTCCTCTGCACTTTTAGATATCGGAGGCAATATCCAGGCGGTTGGTTCGAAGCCGGATGGCAGTGACTGGAGACTGGGATTGAGGAATCCTTTTGAGGACGGCATTTTCGGGGTTCTTGAGATATCGGATCGGGCAGTGGTTACTTCTGGAAATTACGAACGTTATTTTATTGGTGAGGACGGTGTGCGCTATGGGCATATCGTTGATCCGGTGACCGGGCACCCTGTAAATAATGGAGTCGCGTCTGTAACAGTTATCTCTGAGGAAGGAAAATTGTGTGATGCACTGTCTACGGCGCTCTTTGTTATGGGGAAAGAAAAGGCAGTGGAGTATTGGAAGCTGCATCATAATTTTGAGATGATTCTTGTGACAGAAGATAAGGAAATTTATATAAC
>CAYXKS010000160.1:6386-7923 GCA_964465725.1 uncultured Bacteroides sp.
AATCCCCGGAAGAATACTTCTGTGTCTGAACCGAAACAGAAAGCGTTCCTCCGGGGATTAAAAATCTATCGTTATTAAATAATTTGGTTATTCCGGTATTGCTGGATTTGACCAATGACAGATAATGCTATTCCTTGCTCATATTCTTTATCACCAATAATGTCAGCAGCATGAGTATGATTCCTACCGGAAGTGAGATCCATGCGCTCTGTGCGAAACCAGCCACGATATAGGTGATAAACGAGACTACGGCCACAACGATAACGTAGGGCAGCTGCGTGGAGACATGGTTGACGTGATCACACTGTGCGCCGGCGGAAGCCATGATCGTGGTATCGGAGATTGGAGAACAATGATCGCCGCATACCGCACCTGCCATGCAGGCTGAGATGGAAATGATCATAAGCTGTGGGTTGGAATTCATAAATACATTCACCACAATGGGGATGAGAATTCCGAAAGTTCCCCAGGAAGTACCTGTGGAGAATGCCAGGAAGCATGCTACAAGGAAGATGATTGCTGGCAGGAAGTTCATAAAAGATCCCGCGCTTTTCTGTACAGTGTCGGCAACGAAAACTGCTGCACCGAGAGAGTCGGTCATGGCTTTCAGAGTCCAGGCAAATGTAAGAATCAGAATTGCGGGTACCATGGCTTTAAAACCGTCAGGTAAGCAGTCCATGCAGTCTTTGAAACTCAGAACCCTTCGTATCAGATAGATAATGATAGTGAGAATCATTGCACAGATACTGCCTAACGCAAGACCGACGGAAGCGTCGGAATTGGAGAAAGCGCTGACAAAATCTGCTCCGTCAAAAAATCCGCCGGTATAGATCATGCCAATGACACAGCATGCGATCAGCATGATGATGGGGATCAACAGATCGATTACTTTTCCTTTTGGATTGACAGGTTCGGTTTCCTGAGCCGTCTCCTTTTTTCCTGAGGAGAACAGATCACCTTTCAGGGCGTTGTCTTCAAAGGTTTTCATGGGACCGAAATCCACCTTCAGAAGTATGAGTGCAACCATCATAACGATTGTCAGGATGGCGTAGAAGTTATAGGGAATAGCCCGTATAAAAATGGAAAAACCATCTTCACCCTCCACGAAGCCGGATACTGCGGCGGCCCAGGAGGAGATGGGGGCAATGATGCAGACAGGCGCCGCCGTGGCGTCGATCAGGTATGCCAGTTTCGCCCGCGAAACCTTATGCTCATCCGTGACGGGTTTCATAACGCTGCCTACGGTGAGACAGTTGAAATAATCATCGATAAAGATCAGGACGCCGAGGGCAACGGTGGCGAGCTGCGCGCCGGCGCGGGTCTTGATTTTATCCTTGGCATAATGGCCGAATGCAGCAGAACCGCCCGCACGGTTCATAAGGCTGACCATGGCTCCCAGTATTACGAGGAAGATAAGGATACCAACATTATAGGAATCAGACAATACAGCAACAAAGCCATCATTGAAAATGTGAGTGAGAGTCATCTCGAAAGAGAAGCCGGAATAAAACAGCCCGCCCACCAGTATTCCTATAAA
>CAYXKS010000161.1:0-7854 GCA_964465725.1 uncultured Bacteroides sp.
AATATTTTTAAATATTTAAATATAAGAATAAATTTTAGGAAATATATAGATTGTGAAAAAATAGAAATAGTATAAATACAGACGGATACAGATAGATGCTGGAAAGAAGGAGCGGAGGAAGACAGAGAGAATGAATGTGGAGCAGATGACGGCACGGATCAATGAGCTTTATCATAAATCACAGGCGGAAGGTCTAACGGAATCGGAGAAGCAGGAGCAGAAAGAACTGCGGAGCGCTTATGTTGCTAATGTGCGGGCAAATTTGAGGGGACAGCTTGACAATATCTCTATTGTAGAGAAAGACGGTTCTATTACCGATCTGGGTAAGAAGCACGGGGATAAGAATCATGGAGCGTAATAGTCAGGATGTGCTGCATTCAAAAAGAAAACTTCGTAAGGATATTCTTAACATTCGCGACAATCTGTCGATGGAGGAGCGAGAATGGTACAGCAGACAGATCAGAGAGCGGGTTGTTTGTCATGCGTCTTACCGTGAAGCACAGGTCATTCTGGCCTATGCCAGTTACTTGAGTGAAGTGGATACGATGATGTTAATCGAGCAGGCTCTGACAGATGGCAAGCATGTGTTTGTGCCCAAAGTTGCCGGTGCAGATATGGAATTTTGGCAAATCACATCCACGGATGACCTCCATGCAGGGTACAGGGGAATACCGGAGCCTGTGCAGGGAATTTCTTTTCCGGAGTGGATGGCTGGGAGAGCGGGCAGTGCGAAACGGCAAATGAATATTGATAAGAAGATGGAACAGGATCGGATTGAGAATAAGAATAAAATTATGATTATGATGTGGATGCCTGGGGCTGTGTTCGACAGGGAGAGGCACAGAATCGGATATGGTAAGGGTTTTTACGACAGATATCTGAGTAGACTTTCAGATGAAAGCAGAGGGGAGCTTCTGCAGCCAGAAGGATTCCGGCTGATCACGGCGGCACTCGCCTACAGCTGTCAGGTGGTGCGGCAGATACCTTATGAGCCGCATGATATTAAGCCGGATATGGTGGTGACAGAGAAGGAGATATTCAGGTAAACTGTTCAGTCCGGGACTTTGCACTTAACTGCAAAGTCCGCGAGAACGCGTAAATCTTGTCAGGTGGAAATCTGCATAAATATTTATGGTCAACGATATGGTTTCTGCAAGAACCGAAAACAGAAAATTATTATGCCGTTAACTATAGTAACAGATACATATGAGGGGACATAATGAAAAAGACAATTATCGTCATGCCGGTAGCCAATGAAGAGGATACCATGGGGCAGTTATTGGATGAAATCCTTGCGCTGCCATATGACAACCTACATATTTATCCTGTCATCGACAATTACTCTAAAGACAGGACCGAGGCAATTATCAGAGAGAGGGAGGCCCTGGATCAACGGGTGAAATGTATTTTCTATCAGGAATCCAGCGGTGTGATCAGTTGTTATCTGGAAGGTTTCAGGCAGGCTCTTAAGGATGGAGCAGAGTGGATTCTGGAAATGGATGGCGGCGGAAGCCATCTGCCTTCGGAGATACCACAGTTTCTCGACAGGATGGAGGAAGGATATGATTGTGTGTGGGGCTCCCGGTTTATAGATGGCGGGTCAATGCGGCAGCATCCCTTGTACCGGAGGATTTTGAGCCAGGGAGGCACTATTCTGGCAAATCTGGTGCTGGGTACCAGGTTAAAGGATATGACCAGCGGGTTTGAATGTTTTCAGAGAAAAGTGCTCGAGAATATGAATCTGGATGCTTTTCTTTCTACGGGACATATGTATCAGACAGAGATGCGGTTTTACTGCCGGAACCTGCGGACGATTGAGGTGCCGATCCATTATGTGGGATCGACGTCCAGTCTGAAAGGAAGTTCGGTGACAGAAGCTCTGCGATTGTTGTTCCAGTTGAAAAAGAATGAGTGGAGAATGCAGCGGTGAAGCCGGACGCTGTGTATTGGCTTAATTCAATGGTATGAAGGCTTGTTGGTTATGTAAGAGACGTAAATTTGATATGGAGGATTGACAATGGATAAAGTGAAGTACCTGATTCTGGGTGCCGGACCGGCAGGGCTTACGCTGGCGAATCGATTGAAGGATCGGGGTGATACTTCTTTTCTGGTGTTGGAAAAGGAAGAGGAGGCGGGCGGATTGTGCCGCTCTGTGACGGTGGACGGCAGCCCTTTTGATATTGGAGGAGGGCATTTTCTGGATGTGAAGAATCCGGAAGTCGTCTCCTATCTGTTTCGGTTTATGCCAAAGGAGGAGTGGGAACTTTTCACGCGGGACAGCCGCATCCGTATGGACGATGAGGAGATCTCTCATCCTCTTGAAGCGAATATCTGGCAATTTAATCTGCAGGAGCAGGTGGCTTACTTATCTTCCATAGCAAAGGCAGGGTGTAATCTGGGCGGGCCCGTGCCGGAACGGTTCGTGGACTGGATTGTATGGAAACTGGGAGAGAGGATTGCCGATCGTTACATGCTTCCCTATAATCGGAAAATGTTTGCAGATGAACTGAATGAACTTGGCACCTACTGGCTGGAAAAGCTTCCGAGTGTCAGTTTTGAGGAAACTCTGTTGTCTTGCCTGACGCACAAGCCCTATGGAACACAGCCAGGCCACGCATCTTTCTATTATCCGAAAGAATATGGGTATGGGGAAGTGTGGCGGCGTATGGCACAGGAACTTGCTCCAAGGGTATATTATGAAGCCAGGGTATCATGTCTTGACTGTGAAAAGCGCCAGGTCAGGACTGAGGATGGAGATGTATTCGAGGCAGAATATATAATTACCACGGTTCCATGGCGGAGCTTTACTCAAATTACGGGCATGCCGGAGGAGATCAGCACGCTTTTGACCGGACTGAAATCCAGTGCTATAGAGACACGTTATGTGCCGGAGCATCTGGATACGGACGCACAGTGGATCTATATTCCGGCTCCGGAGATTCCGTGGCACAGGATATTGGTGCGGCATAATTTCTGCCGCGGCAGTGAAGGCTATTGGTTGGAGACTCGCAGAGAACGCGTGGAAATGTTCGACCGGATGGAACAGGAGAAATTTGGCAATTATCATTATCTCAACGAGTATGCATATCCTTTGAATACTGTCGATAAGCCAGGGATCATGCAGAAACTGCTTGCTTTTTGTGAATCGAGGCAGATTTATGGACTGGGAAGATGGGGTGAGCATTGCCATTACAATTCAGATGTTGTGGTGAAGCTTGCCATGCAATTTACGGAGAGGTTAACATGAAAAACAAAATAATACAAAAAACAGGCTGCAGTTTTCTGGTACTTCTGATTCTGGCGGCCGTCATGCTTGTGTTGACGCACACGGCGCAGAACGGAATGGAAACAATTGAGATTCTGCCGGGAATCAATCCGGAGCCGGTATATGTCACCTGCGAAGCCGGAGAGACACTGGAAGTGTTGCTGGAAGCGGAAGAAGACTTTAACGTCAGTGGCTTTCAGGTCCTGTTGGTAAATATTGCGGAGGACAGCAGAGGAACACTTCGCTTTACGGTGGCAGACGCTTCTTCCAATATTCTGGTCAATCAGGTGATTCCCGTTGGGACGGTCACGCCGGGGAAATGGTTCACGATTTCTGGGGATATGGCTTTTACAACAGGGCAGGAGTATAAGATATCTGTCTTTGCGGATGGCAGCTCACCATATTTCATGCAAGTTCCTGAGGGAGACGGTGAGAATCTGCCTTTCAGAGAGCAGGTGCTGAAAGACGGGGAGATTCTGGAATGTGGCATTTCCATGGGCATCAATCGTGTGGAGCCTGTTCAGATGACCTACGGAGATATTTTTTACTATTCGATACCGTTTTCGATTCTGCTTGCGGTGTTTGCCCTGCTCTGTATCTGGGCAGGATGGAGAAATGTGCGGGCGGCTATTTGCAGGATACCTTTCGGAACTTTTGTCGGGAAATACGGCAGTGATTTGTTCCTTATAATATTGTTTGGCAGTATCTGTATCAGTATCTATTCCAGAGCTTATCTGAAAGGAGCCTATATTTCCGCGGATTCGGCGGGATATCTGCGGGAGGCGGTAAACCTTGTGGCAGGAAACGGATTTTCTTATGACGGGCTTGCGGGATACCATACCTGGTTTGCCAACTGGCCGATTCTGTATCCTGCGTTGATCGCAGCGGTGATGATGGTTACCGGGGCGGAAGCCTATCTGGCATCCAAAATTGTGGCGATGTTGACTGCAGGGCTTATTCTCCTTTTGTTACGGGCATGCTTTGGAAAAGACGCATGGCTGTATGGCCTGTGCCTGACCAATATCGGTTATCTGAATTTAAGTTACTATACGTGGAGTGAGATACCGTTCATACTGTTTCTGCTCTGTTTCGCCCTGATTTTTGCAAAAATTCTGAGAGAAGATAATCCGGCAAAAAGATGGTATGCGACGCTGGGTGTGGCAGGAATCTGTTGCTTCCTGACCAGGTATTACGGAATTTTTGTGTGGATCGTGACAGGGCTGTATCTGGTGGTGCTGTTTGTATCATACAGAAAAGACAGAGATAAAGGTAAACTCAGCAAAATAGCAGGGCTTACAGCGACGGCGTTTGTATCGGGCATCTTAAGTATGGCTTATTTAGTTATGAATAAAGTGATGAACGGAATGGCGTCCGGGGTGAGCCGTACTATGTGGTGGGATGATTACCGGATTCTGACGGATGATCTGATCGAAAGCCTGCTGACAGAATTTTTTAACATTTTTTCCATGCAGATACCGGAGCTGGTGGAAGGATTTCCATATCAGATCAAGGTGTTTGTCGTAGTGGGAATCTTGGCTGGAATTGCCTGGCTGATCTTTGCAAATTGCAGGCATTTTACGAGAGAATCCGTTCTGATTGTCATGACGGTGGTATATGATGTGGTATTTATCGGAATACGGTATTTTTCCTCTATGGACAGCTTCTATTTCAGGTTTTTTGAGCCGGCGACTTTTTTGCTCTGTATCGCATTGATTGGGCTGCTGCTGCCTTATTTGCGTGGGAAGAAGGGATTTCATTATTTTGCAGGTATGGTGGCGCTGCTTCTGTTGACTGCTGTCTGGTCGGTCTTCGAGAACGGCGGCATGGATAGAAATGAAAATTATTATCTGGCGCTGGAGGAGCAGTGGAGCGAGGCTTACAGGCAGATTCCGGAGAAGTCGGTTATTATTTTCAACGATATCGATTTCAGGTCTTCTTATTACCGGCCTGATGTGGTGGAGGGCATGATCACACCGGAAGATGAATTCAGCGATTTGCAGGAAACATATTATGGTTCCGAGCATCTGTGTATCCGTGCGGAGTTTGCTGAGGTCATGCTGGATTCGGGTGAATATCAGGATAGTGTTGCCGGAAAATTGGAGGAAGGAATACAGGGAAAGGAAGCGGAGGACTTTGTGGTTATTTCGCTGCGGGAGTGAGATTGAAGTATTATAGGTATTTTAGTGTCATTGAGTGAATCCGGACGCGTCTGGCATTATGTAGTAGTTCTAAGGACGCGCTCTCGCTCGATTCCAAACGCAGCGGTACTAAGCTCGAAATTTACAAAGCAATGTAATTGTATTGTAAATTTTTACCTCGCTAAGTGCCGGCGTTTTCCAACGGTCCTTAGAACTACTACATAATACCAGACGCTGTGTATTGATATAATAAATGAATAATATTGTTAATTTTAATTATGGAGGAAAATATGGAATATTTGGAGGAAATGGGGAGAAAGGCCGTCAGGGCCAAATATGAGCTGCAGGGATTGACAACGGAAGTAAAGAATAAAGCGTTGCAAGCTGCCGCTGCCGCTTTGACAGCATTTGAGGAACGAATCCTTGAAGCTAATAACAAGGACTACGAGATCGCGAAGGCAAACGGCATGTCGGAGGGATTACTGGATCGTTTAAAATTGACGCATGACCGGATTGTCAGTATGTCGGAAGGATTGATGCAAATTACTGAGCTGGAAGATCCGGTGGGAGAAGTCATGGAATCCTTTGACAGACCAAACGGTCTTCATATTGAGAAGGTTCGGGTGCCCATGGGTGTCGTGGGAATCATATATGAGGCGAGGCCCAATGTGACGGCGGATGCTTTCGGGTTATGTTTTAAAACAGGCAATGCCGTTATCTTGAAAGGCGGTAAAGACGCTTTCTATTCCAACTCGGCTGTTACCGAAGTAATCCGGGAGGCGCTTCTTAACGAAAATATCACGGCAGATGCAATTCAGTTGATTGAAAATAATGACAGGGTAGTCACTACAGAGTTTATGAGATTGAAACAATATGTGGATGTACTGATTCCAAGGGGCGGAGCAGGACTGATCCGTGCTGTCGTGGAGAACAGCACGATCCCTGTGATTGAGACAGGAACCGGCAACTGCCACATCTATGTGGATGAGTATGCGGATCTGGACAAGGCCATACCGATTATCATCAATGCCAAGACGCAGCGGATCGGCGTATGCAATGCCTGTGAGTCCCTGTTGATTCATGAAAAGATTGCAGAGAAGTTTCTGCCCATGCTTGGAAGCGCTCTGCAGGCAAAGAATGTGGAGATGCGTGGAGATGAGAGAGTGCGTCAGTTTCTTCCTTATGCTGTGGAGGCGTCGGAGGAGGATTATGGCATGGAATATCTGGATTATATTATTTCGATGAAGACGGTTGCATCTGTAGAAGAGGCTATTGAACATATCAACCGGTACAATACAGGTCATTCAGACGCCATCATCACTGAGAATAAAGAGAATGCCGGGCAATTTTTGAAAGGTGTCGATTCTGCCTGCGTGTATGTCAATGCGTCTACGCGTTTTACAGATGGATTCGAGTTTGGTTTTGGGGCGGAGATCGGGATCAGTACCCAGAAACTTCATGCGAGAGGTCCTATGGGGTTGAGGGAACTCACCACGTATAAGTACTTGATCCATGGAAACGGGCAGATCAGATAACTTTTATTTTTTGTTATAAGGCAGTTGACAATCGAACGTAAATCTATTATTATACATATGAACAATTAATCATATGTTGAAACTGCTTGTATACTAAAGCTGTTAAAAGGAAGGAAAGGTGGCTTCAATGGCAGAGGATATCAGGAAAACAGAGGAACCCACGGAAGTAAGAGATGATATCGTCAACAGCATTCTGGAACAGCAGCCGGACGATGAGATCCTGTACGATCTGGCGGAACTGTTTAAGGTGTTCGGAGATTCGACCAGGATCAAGATCCTGTATTCCATGTTCGAGAATGAGTTGTGCGTCAATGATATTGCGAAGCTTTTGAATCTCAGCCAGTCTTCCGTAAGTCATCAGTTGAGGATTCTCAAGTCTTCTAAGCTCGTGAAATTCAGGAGAGAAGGTAAATCCATTTTCTATTCACTGGATGATGAACATGTTCGGGCGATTATCAGTATGGGTATGGAGCATGTCGAAGAATAAGACATGAAGTCATGTCTGGAAGAATGCGAAAAGCATGCATTCTTCCCAGGTTGAGCAAGAAATTATCTTGATAAGATATAAGCTATACTTAAATTTCAGAGACAGACATATGAGCAATGGTTGTTTGAAAACGAATAAAAGATATGGGAGATGAAATCAAATCATGTCCGGAATGGAGGAGCAGGATGAGCAAAACTTATAAGATTGAGGTGGATTGTGCTAATTGTGCAGAGAAAATGCAGGAAGCCGCGAAGAAGACTGAAGGCGTGGCGGAGGCAGTGGTTAGTTTTATGACGCAGAAGATGAAGGTGGAGTTTGTGGAAGGAGCCGACGAGAAGGTGGTTATGAAGAAAGTACTGAAAGCCTGTCGGAAAGTGGAGCCGGACTGCGATATTGATATCTATAAATAAATAGACTTTACACTTCGGT
>CAYXKS010000162.1:0-7792 GCA_964465725.1 uncultured Bacteroides sp.
AGTAAGTTCTTTCATTAGAACGAGAGTTTCTCTTATTCAGAGTGGTGGAGATACATAGGATCTGTGAAGCCACGGCAACCCCTGAGAAGGAAGGTGCCAACCTGAGCGAAAGTACTGTCATAGGACAGATCGAACAATAAGAGGATTTGATGATTGACTGTCAGGTCCGCTTATTTCGGTAAGCGGATTTTTTGCGTGTATGTGCAGAAACTGAGAACTTGTAAACCAGGCATGCAGGGCTTACGGCGAATGACGCGAACGAGGAATGCCTGCATTCTAAGTCTGCGCGTATGCGCATCCGGACATAAACAGAAGAACAAAAAGGAGAATGAAGATGGAAAAGAGATTATTTACCTCAGAATCAGTAACTGAAGGACATCCTGACAAAGTCTGCGACGCGATATCCGACGCAATCCTGGACGCGTGCATGGCGAAGGACCCGATGAGCCGTGTTGCCTGTGAGACGGCAGTATGTACGGGATTTGTTCTGGTGACAGGGGAGATCACGACGAATGCATATGTGGATATGCAGAAGATCGTACGCGATACCGTGAAGGAGATCGGTTATACCAAGTCTGAGTACGGATTCGACGGCAACACATGTGCTGTTCTGGTTGCGATCGACGAGCAGTCGGCAGATATCGCCATGGGCGTGGACAAAGCGCTGGAAGCGAAAGAGAATAAGATGTCTGATGCAGAGATCGAGGCTATCGGCGCCGGGGATCAGGGTATGATGTTCGGTTATGCCACTAATGAGACGGAAGAGTATATGCCTTACCCGATTTCTTTGGCGCATAAGCTGGCATTGCAGCTTACGAAGGTGCGTAAAGGCGGTACATTGAAATATTTAAGGCCGGACGGTAAGAGCCAGGTCTCTGTGGAATATGATGAGGCCGGTAAACCGGTGAGACTGGAAGCGGTCGTTTTGTCCACGCAGCATGATGAAGATGTGACACAGGAGCAGATACACGAAGATATTAAGAAATATGTCTTTGACCCGGTTTTGCCGAAGGAACTGATCGATGCGGATACGAAATTCTTTATCAATCCGACAGGACGTTTCGTGATCGGCGGGCCTCACGGAGATGCAGGTCTGACAGGACGTAAGATCATCGTAGATACATACGGTGGATACGCACGTCACGGCGGCGGCGCTTTTTCCGGCAAGGACTGTACCAAGGTAGACCGTTCCGCAGCATATGCGGCACGTTATGTGGCTAAGAACATCGTAGCGGCAGGACTGGCCGATAAGTGTGAGATTCAGTTGTCCTATGCGATCGGTGTGGCACAGCCGACCTCTGTTATGGTAGATACATTCGGAACCGGTAAAGTGTCGGACGACAAGCTTGTGGATATCGTCCGTGAGAATTTCGACCTTCGCCCGGCGGGTATCATCAAGATGCTTGACCTGCGCCGCCCGATTTATAAGCAGACGGCAGCTTACGGACACTTCGGACGCAATGATCTGGATCTGCCTTGGGAGAAATTGGACAAGGTGGATGAACTCAGGAAATATCTGTAGAATGGAAAACCTGACGTAACAGTGGAGCCAAAGGCTGAGCTTTTACATCCTTACAGAGAATCACAGTAATATAAGAAGTAATTTATTGAGGCTGACCAAGCGGTGCTTGATCAGCCTCGTCGTTATCTACAGTCTGACATCTTATCGTAATTTGGATTCTAAACTTCTCTTTGCGCCTCCTGATCTTTGTGTTAAAATATTTGTGGAGAATCTGGCACGGCAGGTTTGCCGGGGATTTTCCCAAGTGATGACGATACAGGGATTGGAACGGCGCCAGATGCGGGAGCAACATTCTCCTAAGTTATTGCAGAAGTAGAACGGATGAAGCGGAAATAAGGCAGACAGAGCAGAAATGGAATAGAAAGCAAACGATAAAGAGAGGTTTCGCACATGGCATTTGCACATTTACATGTCCATACGGAATACAGCCTTCTGGATGGGTCCAATAAGATCAAAGAATATGTCAAGAGAGTCAAGGAGTTGGGGATGGACAGCGCCGCGATCACGGACCACGGCGTTATGTACGGTGTCATTGACTTCTATAAGGAGGCCACAGCGGCCGGTATCAATCCCATTATTGGCTGTGAGGTTTATGTGGCGCCCAGATCGCGTTTTGATCGCGAGCTTACGGGCGGGGAGGACAGATATTATCATCTGGTGCTGCTGGCAGAGAATAATACAGGATATGCCAATCTGGTCAAGATTGTCAGCAGAGGATTTACAGAAGGGTATTATTACAGGCCACGTGTGGATATGGAAGTATTGCAGGAATTCCACGAGGGTATTATTGCGTTGTCAGCTTGTCTGGCTGGAGAGGTGCAGCGGTATATCCAGAAAGGGCTGGTGGATGAGGCATGTAAGGTCGCGAAGCGATACGAGGCATGTTTCGGCAAGGGAAACTTTTTCCTGGAGCTGCAGGATCATGGGATTCCCACACAGCAGATGGTGAATTCGACGCTGCTTAAGATGAGTAAGGAGCTGGATATTCCGCTGGTGGTGACCAATGATGTGCATTATACTTACGCGGAGGACGCACAGCCTCATGATATCCTGCTGTGTCTGCAGACGGGTAAAAAGCTGGCGGACGAGGACCGTATGCGCTACGAGGGCGGCCAGTACTACGTGAAGAGTGAGGAGGAGATGAAGGGTCTTTTTCCTTATGCGTGGGAGGCGGTGGAGAACACTCAGCGGATTGCCGACAGGTGTCATGTGGAGATCGAGTTTGGAAAATACAAGGTGCCCCACTATGAGGTGCCGGAAGGCTATGACTCCTGGACTTATCTGAATAAGCTGTGCCAGGACGGGATGGCGCAGCGCTACCCTGACGATGACGGGACCTTGCAGAAACGTCTGGAATACGAATTGAATATTATCAAAGATATGGGATTTGTGGATTATTTCCTGATCGTGTGGGATTATATCAATTACTGTAGGGAAAATGACATTGCTGTCGGTCCTGGACGTGGGTCGGCGGCGGGAAGTATTGTTTCTTACTGTCTTCGGATCACCAATATCGATCCGATCAAATATAATCTGTTGTTTGAGCGGTTTCTCAATCCGGAGCGTATCTCCATGCCGGATATCGACGTAGACTTCTGCTTCGAGAGACGTCAGGAGGTAATCGATCACGTCAACCGCAAGTATGGCAAGGACAGAGTGGTACAGATCGTAACCTTCGGTACGATGGCGGCTAAGGGCGTGATCCGCGACGTGGGGCGTGTGATGGACTTGCCCTATTCCTTCGTGGATTCTATCGCCAAGATGATTCCCAACGAACAGAATCAGGGTGTACCGATCAAGAAGGCGCTGGAAATGAATCCGGAGCTCAGGAAGCTATATAATGAAGATGAACAGGTGCACACGCTGATCGAGATGAGCAAGCGCCTGGAAGGTCTTCCCAGACACACATCCATGCATGCGGCCGGCGTGGTAATCTGTCCGGATGCGGCGGATAAGTTCGTGCCTCTTTCCCGCGGTTCGGATGGATCGATCACGACTCAGTTTACGATGACGACCATAGAGGAGCTGGGACTTCTCAAGATGGATTTCCTGGGACTGCGCACGCTGACGGTGATCCAGAGTGCGGTGCAGATGGTGGAGAAGAGCACGGGAAAATTCATAGATATTGACGCGATAGATTACAATGATCAGGCGGTGCTTGCGTCCCTGGGAACCGGTAAGACCGACGGCGTGTTCCAGCTGGAAAGCGGAGGGATGAAAAACTTCATGAAGGAGTTGAAGCCAAAGAGCCTGGAGGATGTTATAGCGGGCATTTCACTCTACCGTCCGGGCCCTATGGATTTTATTCCTAAGTATATTAAAGGAAAAAACAATCCGGAGAGTGTTACCTATGAGTGCCCACAGCTGGAACCGATTCTGGCTCCTACTTACGGCTGCATCGTTTATCAGGAGCAGGTGATGCAGATCGTACAGGATTTGGGCGGATATACCATGGGCAGAAGCGACCTGGTACGCCGTGCCATGAGCAAGAAGAAACAGTACGTGATGGAGCAGGAGCGGAAGAACTTTACTTATGGTAATCCTGAGGAGGGCGTGCCGGGGTGTGTGGCCAACGGCATCAGCGCGGAGGTGGCAAACCATATCTATGATACGATGATGGATTTTGCCAAATATGCTTTTAACAAGTCCCATGCGGCGTGTTATGCGGTGGTGGCCTACCAGACGGCATATTTGAAATATTATCACCCTGTGGAATTTATGGCGGCACTTCTGACATCTGTGATTGATAATCCGGGTAAGGTGTCGGAGTATATTATGACCTGCCGCAGTATGGGGATTCAGATTCTTCCGCCGGATATCAACGAGGGAGAGAGCGGTTTTTCCGTGTCGGGCAAACAGATCAGGTACGCGTTGACCGCTATCAAGAGCGTGGGGCGGCCGGTGATTGATGCCGTTGTCGCGGAGCGCCGGGAGCGTGGGCCATACACGAATCTGAAGGATTTTATCACACGTGTGGCTGATAAGGAAATCAATAAGCGCGCTATTGAACATTTTATCAAGGCGGGCGCCATGGACAGCCTGGGAGGCACGCGTAAGCAGTTTATGAGTGTGTATATTCAGATCATGGACAGTATACAACATGATAAAAAGAATAATATGGCGGGTCAGCTTTCCCTTTTTGATATTGTGTCCGAGGAGCAGAAAGAAGATTTCGAGGTGAAAATGCCGGATGTGGGGGAGTATTCCAAGGAGATGAAGCTGGCTTTCGAGAAGGAAGTGCTGGGAATCTATATCAGTGGACATCCGCTTGAGGAATATCAGGAGATGTGGCGCAAGAATATCACCAATACGACGGCGGATTTCGCGCTGGATGAAGAGAGCGGCGAGGTGGCGGCGCAGGACGGACGGACGGCTACTATCGGAGGCATGATTACGGAGAAGAAGATCAAGTATACGAAGAATGAAAAGGTAATGGCTTTTCTGCAGGTAGAAGACTTGTTGGGGTCTGTGGAAGTGATCGTATTCCCGAGTCAATATGAGAAATATGGCAGGAATATTACGGAGGATAGCAAAGTCTTTATCAGGGGAAGAATATCTGTGGAGGAGGAAAAGGACGGCAAACTGATCTGCGAACAGATCACGCCCTTTGAGAATGTGGCCAGAAAGCTATGGATCAAGTTCTCCACGAAAGGGGAGTATGAGGCCCATAAGGACGAGCTGTTTGATGCATTGCGGCAGTCGGAGGGAAAGGACAGTGTGGTAATCTATGTTGCGGATCCGAAGTCGATGAATGCACTCCCACGCAACTGGAATGTGAATGCGGGGGAAGAGCTTGTGGGGCAGCTGGAGGGATTGTATGGCAAGGAAAATGTGAAAGTGGTGTGAGGAAAAATATTGAAATAGCCGGACGTTTAGAGTAAAATACTAATGAGGATTCTGTGTAGAAAGGCAGGGTGTTGGTATGGCGAAAGAGATTAAGACAATAGGTGTCCTGACAAGCGGCGGCGATGCGCCGGGGATGAATGCGGCTATCCGTGCAGTCGTCAGAAAGGCGCTGTCGAACGGAGTAAAGGTTAAAGGTATCAAGAAAGGCTATAGGGGCCTTTTGAATGAAGAAATCATAGACTTGGAGAGATGGTCAGTATCTGATACTATTCAGAAGGGTGGCACCATCCTGGGTACGGCGAGGTGTTCGGAATTCCGTACGGAAGAGGGGCAGCTTAAGGGTGTGGACATCTGTCACAAGCATGGAATAGATGGCCTGATTGTTATAGGCGGGGACGGTTCCTACCGTGGGGCGCAGGCTCTTGCCAGACATGGAATCAATACGATAGGCATTCCGGGCACCATCGATTTGGATATTGCCTGTACGGAGTATACGATTGGGTTTGATACGGCGATCAATACGGCGATGGAGGCTATTGATAAGATCAGGGATACCTCTTCTTCACATGAGAGGTGCAGTATTATCGAAGTAATGGGAAGGAATGCCGGTTACATCGCATTGTGGTGTGGTATTGCTAACGGTGCGGAAGATATTCTTCTTCCTGAGAAATATGACTATAATGAGCAGCAGATTATCAACAATATTATAGCTAACAGGAAGCGCGGCAAGACCCACCATATCATCATCAATGCGGAGGGAATCGGACATTCCACATCCATGGCGAGACGTATTGAGGCGGCTACCGGTATTGAGACAAGGGCTACGATTCTCGGATACATGCAGCGAGGCGGTGCGCCCACCTGTAAAGACCGTTATTATGCTTCTATCATGGGAGCCTATGCGACAGATATTCTCTGTGCTGGCAAGTCCAACAGAGTAGTCGGCTATCAGCATGGTGAATTCCTTGATTTCGATATCGAGGAAGCGCTGAATATGCATAAGGATATCCACGACTATGAGTATGAGGTCGCGAAGATACTTGCTCTTTAGGATAGAGGGGCAATCGTGTGTTTATCGGCAGATTAATGAAGAGATAAGAATATTAGAGCCTGGTTGATATTTAAATATAGATTTTCAGAGAGATTTTTCCCCGCAGATGGTGAATTTGCGGGGAATTCCTGTATAAGGCCGTCATTTAGGTTGATGCCATTTCTTCATAAATATAGTCCTGGAAGAAGGTGGCCAGACCTATTGCCTTACTCATTCTAACAGTTTAAGCATAAGATGGATAATCCCTTACTGGCTGTAAGGGGTATTAACTATAAATATATTGTAGTAGTAGAAAGGGAGTAAATTACTGTCACACATATAGTAAACGATATAACAAATTTTTGTTTCCGGCTCTTGCGGGAACCGTATACGGAAGCTTCTGCAAGGCTGAAAATGAGATTTCTAATGTCGTTAACTATAAAAAGCATATTTCGCAGCTTAGTTTATCTGAGTGTATATATCTGACAGTGATGAGGAGAAGAATTATGATTACAAGTTTTAGCAATAAGTCGGTACGGGAGGTCGTACAGTTTAACCAGAAGGCAAAGGCACGTAATAAAGCAGGGCTGTTTGTCGTGGAAGGGGTCAAGATGTTCCTAGAAGCGCCGGAAGAGCGAATTGCCAGAGTATACATAGCGAAGAGGGCCGAGAAGGATCTGCAGGAAGCCTATGGGAACAAACTGAACAGGGTTGTCTGCGAAGTGGTTGCAGATGATGTATTTGACAGAATGTCGGATACGAAGACGCCACAGGGCATTCTAACGCTGATTAAACAGTATCGCTACCGTCTGGAAGACTTGACAGAGAGAAAAAGAATCAGGAAATGTACTGATAAGAATACTGGCAAAAGCATCAACGTGATCGGAGGAGTACGGGCAAAGGATTTACTCCTGCTTCTCTTAGAGGACATTCAGGATCCTGGCAATCTGGGAACTATCTTTCGAACCGGGGAAGCGGTGGGAGTAGACGGGATTATTATGAGTGGTCATACGGTAGATATATACAATCCCAAGACTATTCGCTCTACCATGGGGTCGGTCTACAGAGTACCTTTTATCTACACGGAAGATATCTGTGAGACGATTCGGACTTTACAGAGAAAAGATATCTGTGTGTATGCGGCAGAATTGGATGGGAAGAAATATTACGATGAATATGATTACTGTAGGGCAACAGCTTTTCTAATAGGAAACGAAGGAAATGGACTGAAGAAAGAGACTGCTGCGTGTGCCGATGGATGTGTCAGCATTCCGATGGAAGGACAGGTGGAATCGTTGAATGCGGCAATAGCATCAACGGTGTTATTTTATGAGGCATACCGGCAGAGAAGAAATCATGGAGCGGTTTGTGGAAAACCTCGCTAAGTGCCGGCG
>CAYXKS010000163.1:0-7788 GCA_964465725.1 uncultured Bacteroides sp.
ACCGCCGATCTGTATGGCATGCAGGGAGGCATTGGAGGCAAAGTTCCAGGAGGTAAAGAAATATATTCAGGATCATGTCAGTGCTACGATTCCGGAAGTTTCGGAAGCATGTGATGTTTCTACCAATCAGATTCAGCAATGGCTCCGTGACGAACGTCTGCAGCTTGGAGAGGGATCAGGAATTACACTGCATTGCGAGAAATGTGGCGCACCGATTTACAGCGGGCGTTTCTGTGAGAAATGCAAGAGCAGTATGGCTGATCAGTTGAATAACAGTATTCGGAAGCCGGCGGCACCTAAGCCTCAGCCGAAGAAAGACCCGCATGATAATCCGAAGATGCGTTTCCTGGGTTAGGAGACTTGTATGTTAAATGAAGAGAGAATAATCCTAATGACGAAAATGGCGTCCTATGAGGTGAATGAGGGCAAAAAGAATGTAGCCATAGGAAGTTATTTTCGCGGTGATTATATAGGATGGCATGTGTTGAAGTCCATTATAAGTGCAACGATTGCATTTATAGTGGTCTTTGGCATGTACATTTATTATGACTTTGAAGAATTTATGATGGACATCTATAAGATGGATCTGCTGGCATTTGCGAGGCGCATTTTGTCCATGTATCTGTGGACGGTGGGCATCTATGCCGTGATTGCCTTTGTGGTTTATGCAGTGCGCTATTCGAGGGCGATGAAGAGCCTGAAGCTTTATTATATGAATCTACGCAGGCTGACGAATATGTATAAATCATAAGATAAGGGCCGTAGAAATATACGGACAGTGAAAGGATAAAAGATGACCGGCTTACTTGTTACAAAACAGATCTTAATGACTCTGTATAGTAAATATGAAATATATATCACACCGATTTTGAAGTTCTTGTTGGCACTGATCTCTCTGATGATCATTAATTCTCGTTTGGGGTATATGGACAGCATCGATAAGATGACGATTGTTCTGATCGTAGCGCTGATGTGTTCTTTTATGCCCAGGAATTT
The DNA here is from genome assembly GCA_964465725.1 of uncultured Bacteroides sp. Lineage (GTDB taxonomy): Bacteria > Bacillota > Clostridia > Lachnospirales > Lachnospiraceae > UBA3282. The sequence continues at coordinate 997 of CAYXKS010000163.1, forward strand.
TATTGTAGTCATGTCGGCACTGTTTATTATGCTTCATCTGTATACGTTCAATCTGGAATGTGCCATCGTGGTGGGAGCGGGACTCTTGCTTATGTTTCTGCTCTATCTGCGATTTTCGCCCAAGGATACTCTGGTGGTCTTGCTGCTGCCGATCTGTTTCCTGATCAGGATACCCTACGTGATTCCTCTGGCTATGGGGCTGATTGGCTCGCCGGTTTCTGCGATATCGATTGCATGTGGTGTGATCACATATTATATGCTGCATTTCGTGGTACAGAATGTATCGACGATAGTGGCTATGGCAGATGAGGAGATGACCGCCAGGTTTAAATTCGTTGTGGACGGAATTCTGCACAATCGTGAAATGGTTATTACTATTGTCGCTTTTGCAGTTACTGTGATTCTGGTATACCTGATCAGAAGGCTCAGTATAGATTATGCGTGGACAATAGCCATGGCGGCAGGGGCCGTTGTAAATATTACGGTGCTGTTGGTCGGGGATCTGATGTTTGATACTCATGTGTCGCTGCTGGAGGTCGTTCTTGGCAATGTGCTGTCGCTTCTTGTGGCGGTCGTACTGCAGTTCTTTGTGTTTAACGTGGATTATAGCAGGACGGAAAAGGTACAGTTTGAAGACGATGAGTATTACTATTATGTTAAGGCTGTTCCCAAGATTTCGGTTGCCAGACCGGAGAAGAAGGTGAAACAGATCAATAGTCAGAAGACAAAACCGGTGCCAAGAGGCAGGTCTGCGCACTGATATTCACAGGCGATTTTTTATACTGCAAAAGCAGTATGCGTGCATATATAGTAAAAGACATAACTAATTTCTGTTTCCGGATCTTGCAGAAGTCATATACGGAAGCTGCTGCAAGGCCGAGAACGAAATTTCTGATGTCGTTTACTATAAGAGATTAAAGTATAAAGGTGGTGTGAAAATATGCAACAACTGAATACACTGATTGAGACATACCTGAGCAAGCTGCATATGCCCACTATTCATACGACCGATGTTGTTGAGATCATTATTTTGGCGTTTGTTTTCTATTATATCTTAGCCTGGATCAAGAATACGAAGGCTTGGGCTCTGCTGAAAGGCGTCATCGTAATCGCTGTTTTTATTCTTCTGGCGGCCTTTTTCCAGATGAACACGATTCTGTGGATTGTGACAAATGTGTTTAGTATTGCCGCAATGGCCATTGTAGTGGTGCTGCAGCCGGAGCTGCGTAAGGCGCTGGAAGAATTGGGGCAGAAGAATTTCCTTTCATCTTTTGTTTCGTTTGATTCCGGTAAGGGCGAGGAGGGACTCTTTTCCGACAGGACGATCAACGAGATCGTGAAGGCATCCGTCGAGATGGGTAAGGTGAAGACTGGCGCGCTGATTGTCATTGAGCAGCATCAGTCGCTGAAAGAGTATGAAAGAACAGGAATTGACGTGGATGGCATCGTGTCCAGCCAGCTCCTGATCAATATATTTGAGCATAATACGCCGCTGCATGATGGAGCTGTAATTGTGAGAGGAAACCGTGTTGTGTCTGCGACTTGTTATTTGCCGTTGTCTGATAATATGACGCTCAGCAAGGAACTGGGAACAAGGCACAGAGCTGGGGTGGGTATTTCAGAGGTGACAGATTCCCTGACAGTGATCGTATCCGAGGAAACCGGTAAGATTAGTGTCGCTTACAATGGACAGTTGGAGCGGGCAGTAGACGCAGACCGGCTGAAGGTCAGAATAGCCGGGATCCAGGATAAACCGACGGAGGAGAAAAAACGGAAACTGTGGAAAGGAAGGGCCAGAAATGAAGCATAAGATCACCAAAAACTGGGCGCTGAAACTGGTGTCTTTCCTGTTTGCCGCAATGCTTTGGGTTATCGTGACGAATATCAATGACCCGGTCAGCCCTTTGGAAATAGAGAATGTACCGGTTACTATCAAGAATGCGGATCTGATTACTGAAAAGGGACAGATTTATGAGGTCCTTGACAATACTGACAGAGTAGATGTACTGATTCGGGCACCTCGTTCCATTATAGATACGCTCGACGCCTCTAACGTGATTGCTGAGGCGGACATGAATGATCTGACGAATGTGAACACGATTGGAATCAAGCTGTCCACAAATAAGTATAATGACAAGCTTGAGAGTATTAGAGGAAATATAGACAATGTCAAATTGAACATTGAGAATAAGCAGACCAGATCCTTCCCGATCAGAGCCAATGTAACAGGCGAGGTCAAGGAGGGATATATGGTAGGCAATGTAAGCACAGAGCAGAACCTGATCCGTGTATCTGGTCCTCAGTCCGTCGTCTCGCGGATTGCCAAGGCACAGGCAGAGGTGGATGTATCCGCCGCCTTTACGGGTAATATTGGAACCGATTCGGATATTCGTCTGTATAATGAGGACGGCGTAGAGATTCGGTCTCAGAGTATTGAGAAGAACATTTCGAAAGTGCGGGTGAATGTTGAGATCCTCGAGAAGAAGTCTGTGCCGATTGTATACAGAGCTAGCGGCACGCCGGCAGACGGGTTCAGAATGACCGGAGAAATCACAGGAAGCAGGAATAATGTTACGATTGCCGGTAAATCTGAGACGCTGCGTAATATTGGCTCTATTGAAATTCCGGAGACTGCTATCGATGTGACTGATGCGCGGGAGACTGTGGAGACGGTGATTGACCTGAATGATTACCTTCCGGAGGGCGTCAGGATGGTGGAAGAAGATTTTGAAGGAAAAGTTTCCGTTTCAGTACAGATTGAGCAGGAGCGGAGACAGACAGTTTATATCCAACTGGATGACATACAGATGATCGGGGTTCCGGCGGGATATACAGCGGTAGTCACAGAGCCAGAGGAACGTTATGCGATTGTTCTGGTCGGCCTGGCGTCAGATTTGAGTGAGATCGATGTCAATACGATAGAGACCTATGTGGATGTGGCGGCATGGCTTGCAGAGCAAGAAAGCACGGAGCTGGAGAGCGGTTATTACAGAATGCCGCTGGCGGTGAGACTGCCGGAAGATACTACGGTTACATGGGAAAATGTCTGGGTGAATGTGCATATCACAGAGTCAGAGTAGAGATGACGGATTTACCTGCACCGTATTCTTGTGCCCACTTTTCACAGAACATTTGTGTTAGGGATGATATGGAGGTGCAAGTATGGAAAGAATATCTATGCAACAGTGAAGTCGAAGACTGAGCTGTCATGAAATAATAGAAATAGGAAAGGAATTAATGATAGTATGGGCAGATTATTTGGTACAGATGGTGTCAGAGGAATAGCAAATGAGGAATTGACACCGCAGCTTGCAATGCAGCTTGGGCAGGCAGGAGCTTATGTGCTCTCGAAGGAGAATGAGCACAAGCCGACGATCATGGTGGGATGCGATACGAGAATTTCCGGGGATATGCTGGCGAATGCGCTTATGGCCGGCGCATGTTCGGTCGGTGCAAACGCCGTGTATGTGGGGGTGCTTCCTACGCCGGCGGTGGCTTACCTGACGAGAAAGTACAAGGTTGATGCGGGAGTCGTGATCTCCGCATCACACAATTCTGTGGAATTTAATGGCATTAAGTTTTTTGATGGTGAGGGATATAAGCTTCCGGATTCTCTGGAGGACGAGATTGAGGAACTGATTAAGAATGACATGCAGGGCGTTAAATTTCCGATCGGTGCGGGTGTAGGCAAGATTAAGTACCGCACGGATGCCAGGGAGGAATATATCAATCACGCGATGAAAGCCGTCAATGTCGATTTGCGCGGTATGAAGATTGTACTGGACTGTGCGGAGGGCGCAGCATTCTATACCTCTGTGGAGACAATGAAAGAATTGGGAGCTGAGGTAGTGGCTATTCATAACAACCCGGATGGTACCAATATTAATGCCAACTGCGGGTCCACACATATGGAAGAATTGCAGGCAAGGGTTGTTTTCGAAAAGGCGAATCTTGGGCTTGCGTTTGATGGCGATGCAGACAGACTCCTTGCAGTAGATGAGCTGGGGAATATCGTTGACGGAGACCAGATTATGGCGCTGGTGGGCCTCCATATGAAACAGAACGGCAAGCTTCACAACAATACAATCGTAGCTACTGTCATGAGTAACCTGGGTTTCTTCCTGATGGGAGAGAAGAATGACATCAATATAGAGCAGACCAAAGTAGGTGACAGATATGTTCTGGAGAGAATGAAAGAGATCAAGGCTAGCCTGGGCGGCGAACAGTCAGGACATGTGATCTTCCTGGACGAGAACACGACAGGCGACGGGCTTTTGAGCGCGCTTCATTTGCTGCAGGTGATCGTTGAGACCGGTAAGCCTCTCTCTGAGCTGAAGATGGTTATGGAAGTGATGCCGCAGGCGCTTGTCAATGCCAAAGTGCCGAACCATAAGAAGGAAAAATATATGGATTATCCTGAGATCGCGGATGCGATTGCAGATTTGAATAATAGATTTGCGGGTGAGGGCCGGGTGCTTATCAGACCTTCTGGGACGGAACCATTGGTGAGAGTCATGATTGAAGGCAAGGATCAGAAAATGATCGATAAAGAAGCCAAGAAGCTGGCGGAACTTATACAGAATATTATGCTATAACACTTGTTGTTTTTGATAAATAATGTTATAGTTATAATAGGTTGTAGTTTGGGGCAAGCATCAACCGGAATTGGAATTGGAGGATAAGGGTATGGTAAGCCAAAAGGTAGTCATCAAAAACCCGACAGGGCTACATCTAAGACCAGCAGGTATCCTATGTAAGGAAGCGATGCAGTTTAAATCTTTGATAACTTTTACATTTCGGGATAATACAGCGAATGCCAAGAGTGTGTTAAGTGTGCTGGGAGCATGTGTTAAGTGTGGCGATGAAGTCGAGTTTGTGTGTGATGGCGAAGATGAAGAAGAGGCGCTGAAGACGTTGATCAATGCAATCGAAAGTGGACTCGGTGAATAATGCTATCTGTTTAGCCCGTTGTGTACAACGGGCTTTTCTTTGCGTTAAAGCAAGAACCAGTCTGTGACTTCACTGTCACCAAAAATCACAGAAATATAAGTCATAGAAATAGTAATCGGCGAAATAAAATCATGGAAATTGGAGGAAGATGGGATGTTAAATTATAAGCATTATCGTAAAAATCCGGTGGTAGATTATCCGGAGAGAAAGTGGCCTAACAAGGAGATTGAGAAGGCACCGATTTGGTGCAGTGTGGATCTACGCGACGGCAATCAGGCATTGATCGATCCTATGGTTGTATCGGAGAAGATAGAATTTTTTAATTATCTGATTAAGCTGGGATTTAAGGAAATTGAAGTTGGGTTCCCGGCTGCCAGCCAGATAGAGTTTGATTTTCTCCGTCAGTTGGTTGACCGCAGGCTGATTCCGGACGATGTAGTCGTGCAAGTACTGACTCAGTGTCGCGAGGAACTGGTGGCGCGGACATTTGAGGCCATTGAGGGCTGCAAGCAGGCGATTGTGCACATCTATAATTCTACTTCCACACTGCAGCGGGATGTGGTCTTTCATATGGAAAAGGATGAGATCACGAATATCGCAGTCGAGGGAACCAGAATGGTGAAGAGATATGCTGCTGATTTTCCAGGAAAGATCATATTGGAATATTCGCCGGAAAGTTTTACCGGAACAGAACTGGACTATGCCTTGGAGATCTGTACCGCCGTACAGGAGGAGTGGGGGCCTACGAAGGAGAATCCGATGATCATCAATCTGCCTTCTACGGTGGAGACGAATACGCCTAATGTGTATGCGGATCAGATCGAGTGGATGAACACCCATTTCAAGAACAGGGAAAGCATCATCTTGAGCGTACATCCTCACAATGACAGAGGGACAGGTGTGGCCAGTGCGGAGCTTGCGCTGCTTGCAGGAGCTGAGCGTGTGGAAGGTACACTGTTTGGCAATGGAGAGAGAACTGGTAATGTGGATATCATGACGATTGCTTACAATATGTTCTCTCAGGGGATTGACCCGGAACTGGCTATTGAACATGTGAATGAGAGCATCGAGATCTATGAGAGATGCTGTAAGATGCAGGTACATCCCAGGCATCCGTATGCCGGTAAGTTGGTATTCACGGCCTTCTCCGGTTCCCATCAGGATGCGATCAATAAGGGGGTACATGCGATGCAGGAGCGTGGAAGTGAGATCTGGCAGGTTCCTTATCTTCCTATTGACCCGGCGGATATCGGAAGAGAGTATGAGCCTATCGTGCGCATCAATTCTCAGTCCGGCAAGGGCGGCGTTGCCTTTATCATGGATACCTATTTTGGCTTCAAGCTGCCTAAGGGAATGCATAAGGAGTTCGCAGGTGTTATACAGAAGATTTCTGAGAAACAGGGAGAGGTGTCGCCTGATCAGATCATGGACAGCTTCCGTGAGCAATATCTGGCACAGAAAGAGCCGATCCATTTCCGCAGGTTGCGCGTAGATGACTTGAGCGGGGAGACTAAGTCCCAGTTTGACACGAAGGTTACTGTGATCTACACAGATGCCGGAGTGGAGAAGAAGTTTGAGGCAGTGGGAAATGGACCTATCGATGCAGCGAAGAGGGGACTGCAGGAAGAACTGGATATTGAGATCAAGATTCTGGATTACGAGGAGCATGCGCTGCAGAGTGGATCTAATTCCCAGGCGGCTGCCTATATCCATCTGCTGGATGTGGAGAGCGGACGGGTTACCTATGGTGTAGGTGTGAGCTCGAATATTACGAGGGCTTCAGTGAGGGCTATTTTCTCGGCGATCAACAGGTTGGGGCTGGGAGTGCATTAAAGAGGGGAT
>CAYXKS010000164.1:0-7761 GCA_964465725.1 uncultured Bacteroides sp.
CAAATTTCCCGGATCATTTATGACATTTTTTCGGGCGTTTACAACATTGGGCTGCGTGGGCTAGATATCTCCAAACACTAATTTTAAGCGATCTTTTAGTTTTACATTCCCCTTCTCATCTATGAACCCGAAGTCTTCCTCTTTGTAATTCCAGAGAGCGTGGCCAATCTGGTGTTCCTCCAGAAGCCGGATGCAGTCATTGATCCAATTCGCTGCGTCTATGGCATCCACCGTGTCAATTACTCCAAGCTCCCCACAGTATAGCTCCTTGCCTGAATAGTCTACAAAATCAAAAGCATCTTTTAAAAGCCGCTTCATGGATTCTTTATCTACCCGGTTTTCCAATGCCACATGAGAAAATTTTGATATATATTCCGGATGTTTTCTTAAAAATTCGATAAAACCGGTAATTTCTCCGGGATATGTGACTGTCTGATCATATAGAACCATATCTTCCGAAAAATGTGCATGTTGATGAGTAAACATGAGAGGCTCATAAAAATGAAAATTGTAAATTACATTTTCATCATCAAGAAGTCTTAACTCTTTCAGCCGGAATACGCTGTTTTGCTCATTGCTCCCAATCAATAGATATCTCGTCTGATCTATCCGGCGGATTGCTGACACTGTTCGTATATATAACTCGTTCCAGAGATAACCTGTACAGTCGCACACTTCATTTAATAGTTCAAACATAATGACAGGTTTGGTGATTCCCCTATAGTGCCTTGCGATTTCCTCCCAAATATGAATAAACCGCAGGCGGTTTTCTTCTTTTGACAGGAAGTCCGTGGGCGGCTCTGACATATCATAGCGTACTCCCTGAGCTCTGTGAAGGTCAAAAATCACATTAAGATCATATTTTTGACACCATTCAAGGCAAAGATCCATATAATAAAAGGCTTCATCCCGATCCATAAGAGAATCAGGATCTTCTTCAAAATCGCGGTTATCGAGAGTGAGACGCACATGGTCAAGTCCCCATGAATGAATCCTTGCGAAATCCTGCTCTGTCATAAAAGTTTTAAGATGACGGCGCATTTCCTCCCTTGTCGTTGGAAGCTCCGGAAGGCAGTCATACTGTGACAGCCATCCTGCTATATTGATTCCCCGCTTATAATGTTCAAATATCATTTTTTTCCTCCATTCCTTTTATCCCTTTACGGCGCTGTCCATCTGTCCCTGGACAAAATATTTTTGTAAAAACAGATACAGAATAACGATCGGCGCAATCGCAATACATGCAGCGGCGGCAGCACCGTTTAAGTCATTGACTGAGCTGGTGGAAAAGTATTGCGAGATCATAAGTGTTAGTGTGTACATTTTAGGTTTTTGGAGAATGTACAGTGCATAACCGTATTCATTCCAGACCGACACACCGTTCAGTATAATAATGCTGACAGTGACCGGCTTTAACTGCGGCAGTATAATATGCCAGAAGGTTTGAAAAACATTACATCCGTCAATCACGCTTGCCTCATCCAAAGATTTTGGAACCGACATCATGAAATTTGTGTAGAGAAAAATGGGCATGGGAAGCCCAAAAGCGACACAGACCAATATAATTCCCCAATAGGTGGAAATTGCATGGATATTCACCAAAGTAGAATACACGCCTACCAGGATACTGAGAGATGGAATCATCATAACTCCCATGATCAGCATCCGTATCACTCTGTTTACTGTGGATTTGTTTCGCGCAAGGGGATATGCCGCCATACAGGCGACAACTACTTCGATTGCCACTGTAGAAAATGTGATGATCACCGTATTTTTCATCGTGTGAAGCAGATCGGAATTCACGAGAACTCGGATATAGTTTTTTAGATTCCACATTTCGGGCAGGCGGAGCCTCCCGGACATGTCCGTCACTGACTTGAAAGACATCACTACAAGCACATAGACCGGACAAAGATAAATGGTGCAGATGATCAGGCTAAGTAGATATTTCCATATATTGTGTCCTTTTTTCTTCACATTTCCACCTCTTTTCCCGTAAAATATTTTGTCATTAAGATAGAAACAATCATAATAAAGACAAAAGTAACGATACCGATTGCCGCTGAATATCCGGCATTCTGGGCCTTAAAATACTGATTGCTTATATAAGTGGAAAGAGAATGCGTCTGAAAACCGGGGCCTCCTTCCGACAGGGAAATAATAACGTCGTACAGCTTCAGACTTCCAATTACATTCTGCACCACAGCGGTGAAGATCGCAGGGATAAGAAGTGGCAGGGTAATGTTTTGAAACAACTGTGTTTTTGACGCTCCGTCCAGCCTAGCTGCCTCATAATACATCTGAGGGATATTCTGTAGCCCTGCTATATAGATGATCATACTGATTCCCGCATACTGCCAGGCAGTAACCAGCGTAATAATCGCAACTCCCCTGTGTCCGTTTACCATCCAGTCAACAGGCGCTTTTCCGAACCAGTCAAGAATTTCATTGAAAACTCCGCCTCGATACTGAACAAAAAATGAAATAATATACCCCATGATTAGGCTGGAAATCATCACCGGCAGATAGATTACCGTCCTTACAATCCCGTGCCCCTTAAAGCGGGTATTTAAAAAGATAGCAAAAGCCAACCCTAACATATTTTGTAGGATGGCGCTCCCAAATCCATAGATCAACGTATTTTTGAATGCTGTCTGAAAATTTTCGTCCCTGAAAAGTTTCGTATAATTGGCAGCACCGACAAAGTTCTTGCTCTGTGAGTAACCGTTCCAACTCATAAATGACAGATTAAGTGCCTGTGCAAACGGATATACCACAAACAACGCCATCAAAAGAAGCGCCGGTACATAAAACCAGTTCATCATTCGATTTCTTTTCTTCATGAAATCACTCTCCTGTAAAAGCGGCAGACAAAAAAGATCTGCCGCTTTTTCTGACTTATATTTTATTGAGCCATCTTAGTATTATATGCCTCCTGAAGATAGTCCGCACTGTCTTTTATAGCGTTTCCAGGGTCCAGAATAAGCTTTGTCAGGCCGACTCCCAGATCGTCCCACATACCTGAGGGCATAAATTCACGGTCGAACAACGGAACATATTCAATATTTCCCCACGTACTCTGTGACTCTCTGAATGCTTTCGTCACCACGGAATCTTCGTTGGTGACATCCTTAAATCCTGGGATATCTCCTGAGAAAGTGCATATCTTTTCACATATTTCAGGAGAAGCAAGGAATGAGAGAAGCTGGAGGCATTCTTCCTCATGTTCCGTATCTTTCCACATGCCTATGCAGGCGCCCTCGCCAATGCTTAAGAATGTATTATCCCCGTCTTTTAATCCCGGACAGGCAAGATATCCCAGATTGGCATCAGGATTGTAGGTAAGCGCCATAAGGATATTATTTGATCCTCCATACACCATACCGGCTTCCCCTTTTGCGAGTGCCTGGACAGCTTGATCATTATCAGAAGTCAGAATGTCTTCATTAAAATAACCTTTCTGCATCCAGCCGTCTATCATTTCATTGATTGGAGTCCAATATGTTTCGAAATCAAAAGATCCTGCTTTCAGATTTTCTGCCTGATTATCTTCCACACAGGATAAAGTCAGGAATGCGGGAGGAATACTCTCTGCCAGCTGGGCAATTGTGGAACTGTCCTTATCACCGCAAAAGATTGGAGTGACTCCTGAAGCCTTTATTTTCTCACAAGCCTCTTCATAATCTGACCATGTCAGTATATCAGCAGGATTGACACCCGCATCTTCAAAGACATCTTTGTTGTAGCTGATCGTGTTTAAGCCCTCCCCGATCGGTACACAGTAAACATTCCCGTCCGCATCAGAGATGACCGGCAGAATCGATTCATCCATACGATCAAACCAGTCCTGATCGTTTAAGGGGCGCAGATATTCACTGTATCTGGCAACGCTCCATCCGTGAGTCTCCCATAAATCTGGCAGATCTCCGGATGCCATACGGGTTTTCATTACTGTCTCGTAATCACTCCCCGGCGTGACCAGTTCTACCTTAATTCCGGTTTCCTCTGTAAAAGCATCCGCCACTTCCTGATACATATCCACTTTTTCTCCTGTAGCGGTAATCTCCCACTCCAGCGTCACATCCGAGGCTGCTTTTTCCTCATCATCAGATGAAGCCTCTTCTGAATCTGCTGTTGCTTCCTCTTCCGGCGCCGTTGCTTCTTCAGCGGCATTTGTAGTATCCGCCGTATCTGCAGGCGCTTCGGAACTCTCCCCGCCGCAGCCTGCAAGCAGGGATGCAGCCATGACCGCAGTTAACATTCCTGCGATAACTTTCCTTTTCATAATCATTACCTTCCTTTCCTGCTATAATGAATTTATGGAACAGTATGAGTATAACATCCGGAAAATGCGCCAAAAAGTATTTTATTTTGTGATTTTAGTGCATTTTTTTGTCAATCCTTCATTTTTTGCACCTTGTCTTTAGGTATTTTGTATCATAAAATAGTCCATATAGTATTTTAACTTGTCGCTTTCGGGGAGGAATGAAATGCCCACCAGACCTCATCTGTCATCCATCAAGAGTTCTCAGCTGCATATTTTTATCTTATCCTTCGTTCTGCCTTCTTTCCTTATACTGGCATTTCTTTTCTCCTTTTCGATCCGCAGGGCGGACAAGCTGAGTGTTCAGGAGAAAATCAATACTTTGAATCTTTTATCCTCCAAACTGAGTTCCGAAATTACTCCGGCAGTTCAAATGTCTCTGGTTTACGTATATGATGAGGACACGCTCAGCTTTTACCGTTTTCTGCAGCAGCATGAGATGGAGAGTAATCTGGTCGCCTATAATCAGGCGCTGTTTCCTTATGCCAAATCCATCAGCAAAAATATGACTCTTCTGGGCAAAAATATGGTGGGGATCGGTTTTTATCCCTTCGCACACAATGCAGACAAATACTTTTATCTGCCTAAATACAAATCTATGAGTATTCAGGAAGTACCCGGTCTTGAGAAGGAAGAATGGTATGCACTGCTTCGCCAAAAAGACACGGATGTTATTTTCACTATGAATCCGGATCAGGAAAATGTATTATCCATTATACGAACGGCAAAAGATATTGACCGAAAAACCCTGTACGGCTATGTGGTTACTGATGTGTCCCTGGAATTTATTCCCCGGCTTGTAAATGAACTGTCCATCACCCCTAATTCCGGGCTTGTTATCTTCTCTCCGTCGGGAGAACTTCTGTACTCCACAAATCCGGTGCTTGGAAGCCCGGACGAACTGACCGCTGCTATGAAAGATAACTTTTCATCCATGCGGGAAGATTATCAGATATACAGCCGGTCCGAGGAGAATTTTGGATTTAGCATTTATTACCTGGCTTCTCAAAGTGATCTGTACCGGGATTACCTGTCGGCGTTTTGGGCGGCCTTACTTTTTTACTGTGTGATTTTCGTTTTTACGGGCATTGTGTATTTTCATCATATCAGGAAAATAAATAATTCCATTGCGCCTATCGTAAAAACCATGACAGAGTACAAAGGCGGTGACCTTCAGATACAGTGTGATACCAGTCTGTGCGCTATATCGGAATTTCACCTTATATCGGAAAGCCTGAATGATATGATCAGAAATATCAATGAGCATATAGACAAAGAATATAAGCTGCAGATGGAACAGAAAACGGCAGAATTTCAAGCCCTGCAGAGCGAAGTCAATCCTCACTTCCTCTATAATATGTTGAATTTGTTTATTGTTATGAACCGTGTAGGGGAACGAGCCGGGCTGGAAAATGCTATTCTTCGCCTTTCCCATCTGTTCCGCTATACTTGCGAAGACCAGACGACCAGCAGTATCCGTGAGGAGTTCGCTTTCATTGCAGATTATCTTTATCTTCAGAAAATCCGTTATGAGGACCGTATGAGTTTTCAGGTTTATATAGAACCTGAGCTGGAAAACTTCCAGATTCCCAAACTCCTGATTCAGCCCCTTGTGGAAAATGCGGTAATCCACGCCCTTGAACCCTCCGATGGAAGTGTATGTATTCTGCTGTCCTGCATCACCATGGAGACAAGAAATGGAGTGCGGTTTGCAGTTATTTCCGTAGTAAATACGGGTCTGCCCTTTACCAGACAAATGGCAGACCATAAGTGTACAGGATTGGAAAATGTTCAAAAAAGGCTGCATATCTTCAATACAAATGCTTTCTTTTTCATAAGCGGCGGAGAGAATAAGCCTACCAAATGCTACATCATGATACCGCTGGAAACGATATAACATGGAGGAAAATTATCATGAAAATACTATTGGCAGATGATGAGCGTATGGTGCGCCTTGGCTTGCAGTCCATGCTGGAAGAACTGTATCCGGACGAGCACACATACCTGCATGCACGAAACGGAAGGGAGACAGTGGAAATGGTAAATTCCCAGCGCCCGGATGTGGTTATTCTGGATATCAAAATGCCCATCCTTAATGGCATTGAGGTGCTTTCCCAGTGCAGGGACAAGGCTCCCTCAACCGCATGGGTCATATTGTCCGGCCATGCGACTTTTGAATATGCACGTCAGTCTATCGCCCTTAATGTTTTTGAGTATCTGGTAAAACCTGTTGATATCCATGCTCTTGCATCGGTTTTTTCGCGGATCAATGTAAGCAGACAGAAGCAGCGCCAGGATAATAATATTATCTTTTCCTACAGCGTGATTCGCTGCCTGACCGCCATAGGACTGCAGAATGAAAGGTCAGGGGAGTTCATGCCATTAAAAGATTCTGACTATATCTTTTACCGCTTTTATTTTGATCCCCTGAATCCGGTTCTGTTGGATGATGTCAAGGACGGATTGAGGGCTTCCATCGATCGGTTTTGCAGGAATTACTCTCAGGTTGTGAATCACACTCTGTTTTACGACCAGGAGAGTAATCTATGCCTGCTTTGCGACATTGCAGGTGCAACCTGGCTGACACACTATCTGGAAGAAACATGTAAAAATTTTTCCCCACACATATGCTCTATATTCTGGGGCAACAGCCACACGATGCAGGGCATTCGGGAGATCATGCAGCGCATTCACACGGTAAGAAACATAGCGTTGATCAAAAACTGTCAGCGTCCCATGTTCATAAAAAATATGGAAGCGCTTCCTTCTCTTAGACTGCTTTTGTCTTTTGCAGACAGTTTCAGAACTCTGGTTTATTATTACAGAGAGAAGAACAAAGACAGCTTTTCTGCCCTGGCCAGGCAGATGAAACGGGAAGAAACATTTCGTACGGCTTTCCGAATAGCGGACCAGACTGTGTTGCAAAAGCATTTATCTCTTCTCTTCTTGCGGGAAGTGTCTTTTCATTCAATGGAAGAGCTTATTAATATTCTTATGGACTCTTTCACGGAAAATGGTTATTGCACTTCATCTGAAATATGGCAGATAGACAAAATCAAGTTATATATTGATGAACATTATAGTGAGGATTTAAGTCTTCCCACCGTCAGCGCCATCTTTCATCTGTCGCCTTCTTATCTCAGTAAAATATTTCATGAAAAGAACGGCCAGAAATATATCGATTATATCACGGATGTGAAGATCAAAAATGCAGTTAAAATAATAACAAGCCAGCCGCATCTCTCTGTAAAACAAGTGTCGGAGAAGGTTGGATATACAAGCGTCCGCCATTTTTCCAGGGTTTTTAAGAAAGTGACCGGATATTTTCCCTCCGACTACCCGAAATCCCTGTCCGGTCAGTCAGGAGATGAAAACAATTGAGTGGGCGGCCGGGTAGAAATATATTGAAGACCTGTATCATAAAGTAATCGTAATGG
>CAYXKS010000165.1:0-2785 GCA_964465725.1 uncultured Bacteroides sp.
CGGCCCTCAGGACAACTACACAATATCAGGTGCTGTGTATTGGCACAATTTTATTAACTAAATGACATTGGTGTTGAACTGTTACATGGTGTGAGGAAAATGAGATGGATAAAAATGCATTGATAGAGGAAGCCTGCCAGGAACTTCTGGAATATGGGGTCTGGAACGGGAAAACAAGGCTTAAATTTCTGATAAGAAAATATATATTAAGGCAAAAGACTGCACCGGAGGATCTGATTTTCTGGCCGACGGGGATGTTGGCGGCGGGACTGTGGCATTGTCGTCAGGAACTGTCAGGAGAAGGTACAGTAGAAGATACAGTACCTGGAGAGGAGAAATCAGCGGCAGGAGAGGCAGAAACAGGAAAAACGGATGTTATGATGATAGACCTGATACTTTCGGAGTATTACGGGAGATGGTTTCGGAAGGGTTGTCCGATCACATGGCTGGATGACTTGTTAGCTGGAGAGACGCTTCTGGACCTGTACGAGGAGTACTGCAGGAAAGATTCAGACAATGGTGTTATCGGTACAAAAAATATAGAAAAGTACCGGCAGGCGATAGAAAAAATGGCGGATTTCGGACTGACCTATCCCACTGACGAGACGGGGAGTTTTCCTTACCGGGCAGAACAGGGGAATGGGTTTGTCTTTGTGGATTCTATTGGACTTGCCTGCCCGTTTTTGTATCGTTATGGAACAGTGCATAACCGGCCGGAGGCGCTGGAGACGGCTGTGAAACAGATCGTGAATTTCCTGGCGTACGGTATGGACGCCGCGACAGGGCTTCCCTATCATGGATATTCGGTGGCGGATGACTGCAAATATGGCATTATAGGGTGGGGGCGTGCTGTTGGCTGGCTTTTGCGTGGGATGAGCGGGTGTATGACGACGCAGTACGGCGCGGACAGACTGAGTGAATCCTATGTCAGGCTGGCGGATTCCGTGATCCCTTTTCAACGGAAGGACGGCTCCTTTGCATGGCAGTTACAGGCGGCTGACGGACCGGCGGATACCTCGGCTGCGGGGATGATCTGCGCGTCGCTGAAACAGGGTATGGAACTCGGCATTTTACAGGGAGCAGAATATGGGCAGGCTTTACTAAACGGCAGGAATTTTATAGAGAAGTCTGTCAGAAACGGTAAAGTATATAACTGCTCCGGCGAGTGCGAAGGATTCGGACAGTATCCGCAGCGGTACGGTGCATATCCGTGGGCGCTTGGGGCAGCGCTTATGCTGTGAATGTTTACCGTAGAAATACTGTTTTCCTGCAGGGTTTTGTTTTGAAGTTTAAGCTGCGGGCGACAGGCGAATGGCTATCTGTGATATGGAGAGGTGCAAGTTAGACAGTATGTGTACAGTCTCGCCTGGGACGATCAGTGTTTGTCAAGACTGAAAGAAAGGTATGCGTATAATTATGAATAATCGCATCAGAGAAAATGCATATGGAAACAGTATAGAGCTGACATGGGAAGAGGCATGTTTTTTCGGTTTTTTTATCTTGTTGTCTGTCACCAAAGGTTTGGGACTTTATGAAGGGCAGAAGCTATTTGAGCTGTTGGTATTACCGGCTTTTCTTTTGGGGGCAGCGAAGCTGTTGATTACTCCGTACACAAAAAGACAGTGGGTGATGCAGATCCTGCTCCTTCTGCTTGTGGGGATCGTGTACTGGAATTCACGGGAGAGAGGTATTCTGTTTCTTGCTTTCACGGTGCTTGGCATGAAGAATATTTCTGTAAAAAAAGTTTTCCACACAGGTTTGTGGGTCTGGTCAGTCTGTGCTGTTTTTCTCAGCATTTTTTCATTTTTCCGATTAGAACATACTGTGTATCGGGTGCATGCCAAGATGGGACTTGGTCCGATCTTTCGCTGGAGCCTGGGATTCAGCCATCCCAATATTCTGCATATTACTTACATGGCGTTGTGTGGTTTTATTCTCTATGAAATGGGAGAAAAATATAAATTCAGGCATTTTCTTTTGATGATGGCGGGAAATCTGATGGTGTTTATCTACTCGGTCAGTTACACAGGGTTCGGCATTGTGACGGTGCTGTTAGTTGGGTGTCTGTATGTGCAGATCAGGCCGAAATTTTGCATTCTGGAGAAGATGCTGGTGAATTTGGTTCTTCCGGTTTGTCTTATTTTGTCCTTTGTGCTGCCCTTTTATCTCTATGACAATAAGTATGCATACTATGTGCAGAAGCTTAATTTTATGTTAAATACGAGAATCGTTCTGGCGGAACAGTTTCTCAGGTCAGAGTACCACAGCCTGTTTGGGACAGATATTTCACAGGTGGTGCGGTCCTCCATGACTATGGATAATTCCTATGTGTGGGGATATATCAATTATGGACTGATCTTTTTTGCAATACTCATGCTGGGATATTTTGCGTTGTTGTTTTATGATACCCATAAACAGAGAACAAGGGAGTTGATAATTCTGATCTGCTTTCTGGGAGCCGGCTGGACAGAGCCGTTATTGTTCAATACTTCCTTTAAGAATGTGACATTGATTTTTCTGGGGAACCTGCTTTTTTTACAGAAGGAGGGGGCTAAAGAGTATTGTCTTTTTCCAAAGTTACAGAGGACTGTCCGCATTCCGTACGCGGGGCTGCCTGATCGGCTGGCGGTGGCGGCGAGTAGTATTTGGAGGTGCAACAAGGCTAAAGTGGTGTGTATGACAGCGGTGGGAGCGGTGATCGGCGGAATAATATGCGGTATTTTCTATAAAGTGCCGGAAGGCTACGTGGTGCAGCGCTTCTATACGGATGGCAGGGAGGAGACTT
>CAYXKS010000165.1:2885-4888 GCA_964465725.1 uncultured Bacteroides sp.
AATCTGGAAAAACTGAAAGGAAATTATATCTGTGTTTCCAATGTGCACACTACCGTGATGGCATTTCGGGATGAGGAATACCGCCTGGTGCAGAACAGCGCCGCTATGGCATTGCCTGACGGGCAGCCACTCTCGATCGTCAGCCGTCTGAGAGGGTATGAGCAGGCACAGCGCGTGCCGGGGCCTGATTTGATGCCTGCTATATTGAATCTGTCCCAGGAGAAAGGCTATACTCACTATTTCTATGGCAGCACAGAGCATACTCTGAAGCGGCTCAGGAAGGTTTTGCTCACGAGATATCCGGAACTTAAGATTGTGGGCATGTATGCTCCGCCCTTCCGCAGGCTGACCAGAGAAGAGGACGAAGTGGATGTGAGCAGAATTAACGAAAGCGGCGCGGATTTTATCTGGGTGGCGCTGGGGGCGCCCAAACAGGAGAAATGGATGTATGAGCACCGCGGCCGGGTAGGCGGATTAATGATAGGTGTAGGGGCGGCTTTTGACTTTATTGCGGGGACGACGAAACGTGCGCCGATGTGGATGCAGAAATTCTGTATGGAGTGGATTTTCCGTATCATGCAGGACCCCAGACGGATGCTGCCGCGCTATCTGAATACCAATTTTTCATTTGTGTATCACACATGCAGGGAATCTCTAAAGGTGGGAGATAAGAAAAATGTATGTGGAACAAATATGAAAAGAGCATCTGAGAATCGATTCTTGCATCGTATTTTTCATGGAAATTTGTACTCAGGAAAGCATGAAGGTGCAAGTATGAAAGCAGAAAAGACGGGACGTCTGGCGGGCACAGAGAGCAGGGCAACTGCCAATAAAAACGGGCTGCGCATCGCTATGATCGGCCATAAACGTATTCCTTCCAGAGAGGGCGGCGTAGAAGTCGTGGTGGAAGAGCTGGCTGTGCGGCTGGCGGCCCTGGGGAACCATGTGGATGTCTACAACAGGTATGGGCATCACGTCTCCGGAAAGAAATATGATGAGGAATATGGATGGAAGGGCAGAAAGTTCTATAAGGGTGTCAGAGTTTACATTGTACCTACCTTCCGAAACAGCAGTTTGAATGCCATTGTGTACAGTTTTCTGGCAACGATCAGAGCACTGTTCGGCAGATATGATGTGATTCACTATCACGCGGAAGGCCCCTGCGCGATGTTGTGGATTCCGAAACTTTTTCACAAAAAGATAGTGGTGACGATTCACGGGCTGGATTGGCAGCGTGCGAAATGGGGAAATTTTGCATCCTATGTCATTAAGTTCGGTGAGAAGATGGCGGCGAAATATGCGGATGAGGTGATCGTGCTGTCCCGAAACGTGCAGCAGTATTTTGCGGATGCGTACCATAGAGAGGTCAATTATATCCCCAATGGCATCAACAGGCCCAGGATCATGGATGCGCAGATAATCAGGGAGAAATATGGGCTTGAGAAGGACGGTTACTTCCTGTCTCTGGGAAGGATTGTGCCGGAGAAGGGAGTACATTATCTGATCGAGGCTTTTTCAAAGATCGATACAGACAAGAAACTGGTGGTCGCTGGCGGCAACAGCCATGCGGTGGAATATATGGCGCAGATTCACCGGATGGCGGCACAGGACGACCGTGTAATCATGACGGATTTTGTCCAGGGACAGCTTCTGGAAGAGCTGTACTCCAATGCGTATGCGTTCGTGCTTCCCAGTGATGTGGAGGGGATGGCGCTCACGCTGCTGGAGGCGATGAGCTACGGTAATTGCTGTCTCGTCAGCGATATCTGCGAGAATACGGAAGTAGTGGAAGACAATGCTCTGGTTTTCCGTAAGGGCGATGTGAAGGATTTGCAGTGCAAGCTGGAATATATGTTGCAGCATCCGGATGATGTACAAAAATATGGCAGCAGGAGTGCGGACTTTGTCTGCAGTAAATATAACTGGGACGAAGTTGTGGAGGAGACAGTCAGGTTGTACAGGAAGTGCAGGCGCGGATAATGTCGGATTTGCCATATCATCCG
>CAYXKS010000165.1:4988-7758 GCA_964465725.1 uncultured Bacteroides sp.
GAATGCTATACGACGGATATGGATTTTCATAAGGGAGGTCCGGGCAAACTGCTCTATCCGTTTCGGATCATTTATTCGGGAGAGGCGAAGAAAAAGATGCGTCGTGTCCTGGAAGACTTCAGGCCGGATGTGGTGCATCTGAATAATATTAATTTCCAGTTGACCCCCTCCATTATTTATGCCGTGCGTGCCTGTGAGAGAAGACACAGGAGACACATACAGATCGTCTATACGGCGCATGATTATCAGTGGATATGTCCCAACCATATGATGCGGATTCCGGAGAGCGGCGAGATCTGTTTTGCCTGCCGCGGCGGCGATTTCAGACAGTGCAGCCGGAACCGGTGTATACACAATTCCAGAGTGAAAAGCCTGTTGGGGACGATAGAGGCGAAATACTATGCCTTGCGCAGGACGTATGGAATGGTTGATGTGATTATCTGCCCCAGCCAGTTTATGAAGAAACAGCTGGACACGAATCCGCTGCTGGCGGAAAAGACAGTAATGATGCATAATTTTATCGATGCGGATATTCCGGGAGGGAAGAAAGACAGAAGGAGAAAGAAAGCGACAAGAAAACAGTCGGATTCGGGTAAAGGGGCAAAAAGACAGCCGGATTTGGGTATAGCGGCAGAAGGGCAGCCGGATTCAGATAAGTCATCATATGTACTGTATTTTGGTCGCTATTCGGAAGAAAAGGGGACGGAAACTCTGTTGGAAGCCTGCAGGGCATTGCCGGAGATACCTTTTATTTTTGCCGGGACAGGGCCTTTGGAGGATAAGGTAAATGGAGTGACTAATGTAGAAAACCGCGGGTTTGTGACGGGAGAGGATCTGCGCAGGTTGATTTCGGATGCCAGATTCAGTGTATATCCTTCGGAGTGGTATGAGAATTGTCCCTTTTCCGTGATGGAATCTCAGATGTACGGCACACCGGTACTTGCTTCCGATCTGGGCGGCGCTCCGGAACTGGTGGAGCCTGGCAGAACAGGAGATTTGTTCCGCGGCGGTGATGTGCAGGATCTGACGGAGCATATTAAGGAGATGTGGGAGAATCCGGAATTGTGCAGGCAGTACAGTGAGAATTGCAAGGAGCTTCGGTTTGATACGATAGAGGAATACTGCACGAAAATAGTGAGGGATGTATATGGAAAACCGCGTTCGCTATAGTGGGATAGATGTCTGCAAGTTTATTATGGCATTATTGGTGGTTTGGGCGCATACCAGTCCGCTTTATGGGATCAATAACACTTTGAATTTTCTCACGTGCAATGTAATCTGCAGGATTACAGTTCCCTTTTTTTTCGCAGCAACAGGATTCCTCCTTGAGCGGCAGATACTGTACCGGAAATATGAGAATCCGATAAAGCCGGAGGCTGGGCCGTTACAGGTTATAAGTAAATATCTGCGTAAAGTGCTCGAATTGTATTTGCTTTGGTCACTTATCTACCTGCCAGTCATTATCTGGGACAAGTTTATCGATAGCGAGGATACATTGTTGCGCTGCATTTTTATGGAGGTACGGGATTTCGTCTTTGTGGGATCGTATTCACATCTCTGGTATCTTCTGGCAGTTGCGGTGGGTGTAATTTTGGTATATGTTCTCAGAAAATATCTGGGAGAGAGTATGACCGCAGGAATTTTGTTGATATTGTTTTGTATGGGTTTGCTTACCCAATCATATTTCGGACTGTTCGAGAAGGCAGTGAGTGCTGACGGGATTGTATGGCAGGCAATGACAGTGGTCAAGAAGGTCATGGTTACTTGCAGAAACGGAGTCTTTTTCGGAGGCATCTTTATCTATATGGGAACATGGATGGCCAGACATAACAGGAAGGTTTCCGCATGGAAAGCAGGTGTGGGACTTGGAATATCGATTCTGCTTTTTGTGGTGGAGGCGGGATACTTGTTTCAGAACGGATATGTGCGGGAACAGGATATGTTCCTCATGCAGCTGCCATGTGCATTTTTTCTGATGCTCGTTGCGATATGGCTTCCGGTGAAAGCGGATACAATCTTTCTTCGAAAAATGAGTATGAATATTTATTATGTGCATTTGTATTTCAAGTTTATATATAGAAAGCTGCTGCAGGATGACAGTGGAAGCAATGTGGGGTTGTTTTGGTTTGTGCTGGCCGGTGCGCTTCTTACGTCCTATATAATATATCGGGTTGACGGCAGCAGAAAAGTAAAAAAATGATACATTTACGGAGACTTGTGATAAGATAGGACACAGAGAAAGGAACGGATATCATATGGCGAGAAGAACATTATACGGGACGGTCATCGTGACATATCGGTGTAACGCCCACTGCAATATGTGTGACTGCTTTCGGGACCCTACGCGGCCGGAGGAGGAGATCACCCTGGAGGATATTAAGAAGCTTCCGGAGATGGCATTTACCAACATCACCGGTGGGGAGCCTTTTATCAGGCAGGATATTCCGGAGATTGTAAGGGAATTGTACAAGAAATCTGACCGAATTGTCATTTCTACCAACGGTTATTTCACTGACAGGATTATTGCGCTTTGTAAGGAATTTCCCAAGGTGGGAATCAGGATCAGCATCGAGGGACTGCAGGCTACCAACGACGCGATCAGGGGGATTCCCGACGGTTTCAACAGGGGGTACAAGACTCTGAAGACGCTGGTGGAGATGAAGCACCCCGATGTGGGATTTGGTATGACAGTGCAGGATATGAACTGTGAGGATCTGGTGCCTCTTTATAATATTGCCAACGATATGGGGATGGAGTTTGCCACGGCCAC
>CAYXKS010000166.1:0-7742 GCA_964465725.1 uncultured Bacteroides sp.
TTTCTCATTTTACTATAGCGGTTTGAGTCAAAAAACACAAGACTATGGAGGGAGGTTGTTTTATATGGAAAAAGCATTATTGATAGGAATTAATCTGAATGACGGTGAGGATTACCTGCTTTCGTTGGAAGAGCTTGGTGCTTTGGCACAGGCGTGCGACATGGAGGTGGCGGGTATGGTAGAACAGACTCTTCCGGCGGTGCACAAGGCGTTCTATATTGGCACAGGCAAAGTGGACGAGGTGAAGGAGTTAGCCATAGAATGTGAAGCAGATGTGATTATTTTCGACAATTCCCTCTCGCCTATGCAACTGCGCAATCTGCAGGAGCGTCTGGAAAAGCCGGTACTTGACAGGAGCGCACTGATCCTGGATATTTTTGCAAGCAGAGCCAGATCCAGCGAGGCGAAACTGCAGGTGGAGGTGGCGAGACTGCAGTATATGCTGCCCAGACTGGTGGGACTTCATGCAGCGCTCAGCCGCCAGGGCGGCGGCAGCGGTTCGCTGAGCAACAGAGGAGCCGGCGAGAAGAAGCTGGAACTGGACAGGCGTGTGCTGGAACAGCGGCTGACACAGCTGCGCCGGGAACTTAAGGAAGTGAGCGTCAATCGGCAGACACAGCGCAAACGCCGCGCAGAGTCTGGTATGCCGCGGGTGGCTTTGGTGGGTTACACGAATGCGGGGAAATCCACCCTTATGAATGCCATGCTTGATCTGTTTGGCAGCGATGAAGCGGATGTATCGGAGAAGAAGGTGATGGAGAAGGATATGCTCTTCGCCACCCTTGATACCACCGTGCGGAAGATCAGGCCGGACGATCATCATGCATTCCTGCTTTCGGATACAGTAGGATTTATTCATAAGCTGCCTCATAATCTGGTGGAGGCCTTTCACTCCACGCTGGAAGAGGTGAAGGAAGCGGATCTTCTGCTGCAGATCGTGGACTACAGCGATTCGCATTATAAGGAGCAGATTGCGGTGACGAATCAGACGTTGCGGGAACTGGGAGCGGACGGCATTCCGATGCTCTATGTCTATAACAAGGCCGATTTGGCGGAGCCGGACAAGATACCAGGTATGGCTGGGAAGGCGTCGGAGCAGGTGACAGCGGATTTGCCGCAGATATCAGGAGACAGCATATATCTGTCCGCGAAGGAACGGATCGGCATGGAGGAACTGACCGATCTGATTGAGCGGAAGCTGGCTGGCGGGTACAGGGAATGCACTATGTTGATCCCGTATATGGATGGCAGGGCAGTGTCGTATTTGAATGAGAATGGGGTCGTGTCTGAGACGGAGTATCTTGAGGAGGGCGTCAGGATGCGGGTGAATTGCAGAGTGGAGGATTATCGGTATTATCAGAAATACCTGATGGAGACTTAATCTTTTGTTGCGCCGAAGATATTTATTCTATATAATAAGACATGAATTATACTATGGTTAACGACGTTGAAAATTTCCTTTCATCCTTGCAGTAGCTTCCTTATGTGGCTTCTGAAAGAGCCGGAAACAGAAATTTGTTATGTCGTTAATGATAGGATCAGGCGTGCGGCGCTGGAACAGTGACAGTGGAACCAGATAGCGGATTGTTGCGGTTTATGTGTACTGTGCGAAGATATCAGTATTTCGGAAGGAGAGGAGTATTTATGATTAAATTGTCAGACGGAGGCGCGTATCTGCTTCACGGGAACGAGATTGTCCTGGAGAGTGCGGATGCCGCTTTAGAGATTAAGAGTAAAACAGGGCAGGAGATATCGAAGGAGGAAGCAGCGAAGAATACCATGGCTTATGGCATTCTTAAAGAACATAATACTTCCGGCAATATGGATAAGCTCAAGATCAAGTTTGATAAATTGACATCTCACGACATCACATTTGTGGGGATTATACAGACAGCCAGGGCCTCAGGATTGACGAAGTTCCCGATTCCCTATGTGTTGACGAACTGCCACAATTCTTTATGTGCGGTAGGCGGTACGATCAACGAGGATGACCATATGTTTGGTTTAAGCTGTGCGAAGAAGTACGGCGGCGTCTATGTACCGCCCCATCAGGCAGTCATTCACCAGTATGCCAGAGAGATGCTGGCAGGGGGCGGCAGGATGATCCTGGGTTCCGACTCCCACACACGTTATGGTGCGCTGGGCACGATGGCCATGGGAGAAGGCGGGCCGGAGCTGGTGAAGCAGCTGCTGTCCCAGACCTATGATATCAATATGCCGGGCGTGGTTGGCGTCTATCTGACAGGGGAGCCGGTTAAAGGCGTGGGTCCTCAAGATGTGGCGCTGGCGATTATCGGTGCGGTGTTCGGAAATGGCTATGTAAAAAATAAAGTAATGGAATTTGTTGGTCCAGGTGTGTCATCCCTGAGTGCGGATTTCCGCATTGGCATTGATGTTATGACCACCGAGACTACGTGTCTGTCTTCCATCTGGCGGACTGACGAACAGATCAGGGAATTCTATGATATTCACGGCAGAGTGGAAGAATACAAGGAATTGAATCCGGGCGAGGTGGCATATTATGACGGAATGATCACAGTGGATCTGTCGAAGATAAGGCCTATGATCGCGATGCCTTTCCATCCCAGCAATACTTATACGATCGACGAGGTAAACGCCAACTTAAAAGAAGTCCTTCATGATGTGGAGGAGCGCGCCAAGGTCAGCCTGGACGGCGCGGTGCCGTACTCACTGCAGAATAAGGTGGTTGACGGCAAGTTCATGGTGGATCAGGGGATCATCGCAGGCTGTGCAGGCGGCGGATTCGAGAATATCTGTGCGGCGGCGGATATTTTAAGAGGTTCCTATATCGGCGCGGACGGGTTCACATTGAGCGTATATCCTGCTTCCATGCCGGTATATATGGAATTGATCAGGAATGGCTGTGCGGCGGCGATTTTAGAGACTGGCGCAGTCCTGAAGACGGCATTCTGTGGTCCATGCTTCGGCGCAGGGGACACGCCGGCCAACAATGCTTTCAGCATTCGCCACTCCACGAGAAACTTCCCCAACAGGGAGGGCTCCAAGTTACAGAACGGGCAGATTTCTTCCGTGGCCCTCATGGATGCCAGATCCATTGCGGCCACGGCGGCCAACAAGGGTGTGCTTACGTCGGCAACGGAATTTGACGGTGAGATCGGCAAATATAAATATCATTTCGACGCTAATATTTACAAGAACCGGGTATTTGATTCCAAAGGTGTGGCGGATGAGAGCGTGGAGATTCAGTTTGGTCCCAATATCAAGGACTGGCCGGCTATGGGAGCGCTGCCGGATAATCTGGTACTTCGCGTTGTGTCCGAGATACATGATCCGGTGACTACCACGGATGAACTGATTCCTTCGGGAGAGACATCCTCCTACCGTTCCAATCCGTTGGGCCTGGCGGAGTTTGCCCTGTCCAGGAAAGATCCTGAGTATGTGGGACGCGCCAAGGATATTCAGAGAGCGGAGAAGGCAAGGATGAAGGGTGAACATCCCTGCCAGGCACATCCTGATGTGAAACCGGTGATGGATGTGGTCAAGACGGTTTTTGCGGATGCTTCCCACGAGAATACAGGATTTGGTTCCACCATCTTTGCAGTCAAACCGGGTGACGGTTCCGCCAGGGAACAGGCGGCGAGCTGCCAGAAGGTATTGGGCGGCTGGGCGAATATAGCCAACGAGTATGCGACGAAGCGCTACCGTTCCAACCTGATTAACTGGGGTATGCTGCCGTTCCTGATCGAGGAGGGCGAACTGCCGTTTAAGAATCTGGATTATCTTTTCTTCCCGGGGATTAAGAAGGCGGTGGAAGATAAGGCCGATGAGATCAAGGCGTATAAAGTATCCGTGGAGGAGAATAAGCTGACGGAATTTAGTCTGCGCCTGGGTGAATTGACTGATGAGGAGAGGCAGATCATTTTGAAGGGATGCCTGATTAATTATAACAGGGTAGACTGAGGCTTACAGCAATCCGTAAGGCGGATATAATTTCCGATTTCGTTTGCTATAAAGGATTCAAAACAGGCCGCCGATATATAAATTACGAGGGGCGGTTGATCTTGGCCAGACGATGGCTCCTTGAATATGAATAACGTATAGACCATGGACGGTGTTTTTGAGGGAAAAGGATTTTCTTTAATGATGCCGTCCTTTCTATTGCCATGCATCACGGATGGTGCAGTCGGTGGCACAGACAGGCATAGATAGGGGTCTTGGCAAAAGGAGGTAGAAGTGAGGATTGCTTCCAGTGTAATGGGCATGGAATCTACCAGAAGGTATTCTTCTGTTACGGCAAGGTCTGTGCATGGTGGCACGATGCTGCGGGCAGGCAATCTGACAGGAAGTCTGGGTGGCTTTCTTGGGAATCTGGTCAGCAGCGGCGAGGACGCGGAGCAAGCTGGGGAAAATGGACGTAATACTGCGAATCTGGAAGATATCACAACACATTTCAGGAATTTATCCAATACGGGGAGAGTTTCGGGTACGACAAGACAGCAGGACCCGGTTATGACGATACGGCAGCAATGCGTGAGGTTTCTGATGGATATTTTCTTTCGGTTTCGGGGAGAGAATTTCCGGAATGAGAATGTGAATGAGGTGCCTGTAGGATACAGTATGCCGGGCAGTGAGGAAGCCGTAAGAAATGGTCTGGCATTTTATCGGGTGAACACGGTTACCAATGAATATTACCACAGTGAAGAGGAGAACACCACGTTTGCCACACAGGGCATGGTGAGAACGGCAGACGGCAGGGAGCTTTCCTTTAATCTGGAGTTTTCCATGAGCCGCAGTTTTGAGGAATATTATAAGGAAACTTATGTGACCAGGGCAGTGACCTATACAGATCCGTTGGTGATCAATCTGGATACGAATATCGCGCAGGTGTCAGATCAGAAGTTTTTCTTTGATCTGGATCAGGATGGAGAGAAGGAAGAGATCTCTTCCCTGAAATCCGGCAGTGGATTTTTGGCTCTGGATTTAAACGGTGACGGTAAGATCAATGACGGCGGAGAACTTTTCGGAACGAAGTCAGGCGACGGTTTCAGAGACCTGGCGAAATATGATCTTGACGGAAACGGCTGGATCGACGAGGCAGATCCGATATGGGAGAAGCTTCTGATCTGGACGAAGGATGAACAGGGCAATGACAAGCTGTATCATCTGTCAGATTTGGGCGTGGGAGCCATAGGGCTTAACAGGGTATCCACGCAGTTTGCGCTGAATTCCGAGAAGGATAACCAGCATAATGCCATGATCAGGAATACAGGTATCTTTCTGTATGAGAATGGCACAGTGTCCACCGTACAGCATTTGGATATGGTCAGGTAAAATAAGTAATTTTTTTGAGCATTTGCGCCTCGCCGAGGGCGACCCTAAATGCGTAAATGCCGTTACTATGAGCAGCGTAAGCTGTGAATAGTACCCATTTGGGTATAAAAAGAGAATACGCCACATACGAATAGTACATGTGGGGTGTTTCGTGTGAAGTATAATAAAATCGTCTTTAAGAAAACAAACAAAAGAGATGCAGGAAGCTTTCTTTTGTTTGTTTTTTTGCTACCGTATGTGTGCGCCAGTCTGTGGGGACATGTTGGGGAGGAAACAGAGCAACTGAGGAAGGACAGCGGTACTGTGCAGGAGGGGGAGGAAGCCGCTCACAAGCTCCGGGTGACAATGGATTGGGGCGTCTGGGAAATTCCCATGGAGGAGTATTTGATTTATAAATTAAGTGTTGTGATGCCAAACGACTATGAGAAGGAGGCTTTGAAGGCACAGGCGGTTCTTCTCAGGACGGAAGTCATACAGGCGCTTTTGGAGCAGGAGAATGGAAACTTGCAGATTCCCGGCGACGGAGCAGGCGAATGGTATGAGGCGGATACGCAGTCAGAAGAATTTCAGCCCTGGAGACAGGCGGTGGAGGAGACGGAGGGGGTATATCTGTGCTATCAGGGTGAACCTGTCCAGGCGTCCTATTTCAAAATAAGCAATGGCCGGACCAGGAATGCCTCAGAGGTATGGAACATAGATACATGCCCGTATCTGGCTGGTGTATCCTGCGTACAGGATAAGGCGGCAAAGGATTACATGAGCACTGTGACAGTTTCCAGGATGAATTATCTCAGGGTGGTGCAAGAGCAGATCGAAGGCGATTTTTCACAGGAGGAACTGTGGGAGGGAGCGCAGGTCAGTTACGATTCCGCCGGATATGTAATGAACGTAT
Organism: uncultured Bacteroides sp.; assembly: GCA_964465725.1. Taxonomy (GTDB): domain Bacteria; phylum Bacillota; class Clostridia; order Lachnospirales; family Lachnospiraceae; genus UBA3282. The sequence goes on from CAYXKS010000166.1 coordinate 6,206, forward strand.
CATTTTCATCAGCAGGAAAAGAGACGGAGCAGATCGACGGAGAGACATTCCGGTATCTGTTTGGTCTGGCGTCGTCATCCTTTGAGATGGAGCAAGGAAAAACGCAGGTGATTTTTCATGTAACGGGGGTGGGACACGGGTTCGGAATGAGTCAGTATGGGGCTAACAGCATGGCTTTGAACGGTGAAACATATGATCAGATTCTGCAGAAATTTTTTTTCGGGACAGAATTAGCAAAATTTGAATAACCTGTCAAAAATGGGTAAGACTAACACCATGTACTTGCACAACACCATTTTGGAAATGAGTCTGTTCCAAAATTGAAAAGGGTGTATAAAAATGAAAACAGGAGGCAGGGTTTCATGGTAAGAAGAAACAGAAACAGTGTTAGGAAAGAGCGGATCATTATGTTGGCCTCTTCCGTGCTGGTTTTGACGGCACTGACGGTCACCGGTGTTTTTGTAAAAAGGAATAACAATGCTGAAAAGGAAGATTATGTGGTAGATCTGGAAGCGATCGAGAAAAGTAACAACATGACTGCGGAGAATATGATGTCCGGTGAGGAACTGGATACATTGTTTGCGGAGGTAGGTACTGACGATCTGGATTACGATCCTAGCTTTCAGGAAGCAAATTCCCAGAATGTAGAGAATACGGAGGGCAGGTTGTCTTCAGGCGGAAAAGACAATAGCAAAAATGTCGGAGAGCAAGAACAAAAGACAACTGATGAAAAAACGGACAGCGATAATACGAAGACGAAACAGAGTACCGTAAAAAATAAATCCGAGAGTAATGAGACGAAGAAGCAGCAAGAACAGGATGAAGAGACCGAGGAGGGGATGTTTGACGAGTCGGTGGATACGGCCCAGAGCAGCGAACCACAGGAGACAGCCGAAGCAATCTCCACAACAGTACAACCGACTCTGGATTTTAAGGAGGGAGATGGTCTGGTATGGCCTATTGTGGGAGATGTGCTGATCAATTACAGTATGGACAAGACCGTTTATTTCCCCACGCTGGAACAGTATAAGTATAACCCGGCCATCATTATAGCAGCCAATAAAGGTGAGAATATTACGGCAGCGGCCAACGGGCGGGTGACTTCCGTAGGATATGATCCTATCATAGGTAATATGGTGGTGATGGATCTTGGAAATGGGTACGAACTGACTTATGGACAGCTTGAAAATATAACGGTTTCCGAAGGAAGCTATGTCTCTGTAGGAGATGGCATAGGAACCGTGGCCGCACCGACTAAATATTACAGCACGGAAGGAACGAATGTGTACTTTAAGCTGGCGAAGGATGGAGAACCGGTGAATCCGATGGAGCGGCTTAACTAAGCAGTAGAAAATTGCCCGTGTGAAACTCAGAAAATGTTTTGGACAAGTGCTCATGTTTCATGAAATGCTGGTATCGAAGCCGGTAGGGGTACAAGTTCTATAAACAGATGGGATTCACACGGGTGATTTCAGGAAAATATTTAACAGGAAAGACCGACGGAATATAAGAGTACAATTCAGAGAGGTTTGCATAC
>CAYXKS010000167.1:0-1679 GCA_964465725.1 uncultured Bacteroides sp.
GACTTGGAATGCGCAAATGCCGTTACTATGAGCAGCGTAAGCTGTGAATAGTAACTAATTATTGTGGATTATATTATGGTACGATCTGCACCTTAATCATGTTGGTAGTGCCGGACATGCCGATCGGCACGCCGGAGGTGATGACGGTCAGGTCGCCTGTTGACAGCAGATGCATTTTGACAGATGCCTGAATCGCCTTGTCGAAGAGACTGAATATCTCTTTTTCTTCTTTAATCCTGATTGGTGTGACGCCCCATGCGAGGGATAATTGCCGACATACTTTTTCTGTTGTAGTGCAGCTTATAATATCGCTTTCGGGGCGGTATTTGGCAAGCATTCGTGCCGAGCGCCCGGATTTGGTGACAGTCACGATGGCTTTTGCGTTCAGGTCCAGAGCAGTGGTGCAGGTGGCATGACAGATGGCGTTTGTCACATCTTTATCTGCCTCTTTGCCACTTTGATAGAAGCGTTTGCGGTAATCCATGTCCTGTTCTGTGCGTTCGGCGATTCGTACCATGGTTCTTACGGCTTCTACCGGGTAGGCGCCTGCGGCTGTCTCACCCGAGAGCATGATCGCACTGGTGCCGTCATACACTGCATTGGCAATATCGGTGGTCTCTGCCCTGGTGGGACGAGGATTGCGGATCATGGATTCAAGCATCTGGGTCGCTGTGATGACCTGCTTCCCGGTCTGATACACTTTTCTGATTATTTTTTTCTGGATCACAGGGACATCCTCGTAAGGGATCTCTACACCCATATCACCGCGGGCAACCATGATTCCGTCGGACACTGCGATGATGTCGTCGATATTCGTGACTCCCTGTTTATTTTCTATCTTGGAAATGATTTTGATGTCTGATCCGCCGTTTTTCTCAAGCAGCCTGCGAAGCTGCAGGATATCTTCCTTTTTCTGCACAAAAGATGCTGCAATAAAGTCCACATCCTGGCTGATTCCGAACAGAATATCCTCGCGGTCTTTTTCACTGATATAGGGCATGGAGAGATCTACATCCGGAACATTGACGCCTTTATGGTCGGAGACGTTTCCGCCGTTGATGACTCGGCAGACGATGTTTTTCTGATCTATCTGTTCCACTTTCATCTCAATAAGGCCGTCGTCGATCAGAACGCGCATCCCAATTTCCAGATCTTCATAGAGGCGGTTGTAGGTGACGCTCACTTTGTCCGCGCTTCCTTCCACTTCATCCGATGTCAAAGTAAAAAGCTGGTTCTCCTCCAAGGTTACTTTTCCGTCTTTGAATTTTCTGACACGCACTTCAGGACCCCTCGTATCCAGCAGAATAGCTACCGGCTTACCTGTTTCTTTGCGGAGCTTCCTTATCATCTCCATTCTTTGTCTGTGATTGTCATAGGTTCCGTGTGAAAAATTGCATCTGGCGACATCCATGCCTGCCAGCATCATCTGCTTTAATATATCCTCGTTGTCCGTGGATGGGCCAAGAGTGCATACAATTTTTGTTTTTCTCATGTTACTTCTCCTTGTGAAAATTTTGCTCTGCCGAAATTGGATGTGTTACAGAGGCAGTTTGGCTGAATTGTTGTATTCTATTCTATTTCTATTCTGAACCGAACCGGATGTTCTTAAACGTTGATTATGAAAAGAGTTTGGGTTAAAGTTACAAAAACTAAGTTTGAGTCTGAAGCTGCAAAAACTA
>CAYXKS010000167.1:1779-7695 GCA_964465725.1 uncultured Bacteroides sp.
CAAAAACTAAGTTTGAGTCTGAAGCTGCAAAAACTATTGACACCAGCCCGCTATGGTGATACAATGCAAGTCGTACAGGCAAAGGCGCTTCGAGAAAGATCGAAGCGCCTTTTGTATTCAGTATCTTTCTTGTTTTTATAGAAAGTTATATGAGATAAATTTTTATTTTACGCCTACATCTTATCCCTTAGTTTGTATATATAAAACGGGCCCTGGTGCTTCCACCACCAGGGCTCGTTTTATGTGCAGGCAGATTTAGATCTTAGGATTATTTTTGGATTATTTTTCACTGTTTTTGCTGTAATAATTTTCTAAAATATATGCTTCCATATAACAGGAGATTTTGCTAAGATAGGACATGAGAACAGTGAGAGAATATGAATCAATGTCATACGCTGTGTGCTGGCTTAACTAAATGACATTGGTACATGAACTGTTACAGGGCTGAAACATTGGCCAGGCGGATGAGAGGAGAAAATTTATGCAGATCAGTTACAATGAAAAGAACAGGGTATTTAAAATAGATACGGAGCACACAAGCTACTGTATCGGGATTGTGGACGAGGAGAATTTTGTCGGGCACATTTATTATGGAAGAAAGCTGCCTGATGACAATTTGTCTTATCTGATGCGGACTATGGAGCCTCCGTTTGTTCCGTCAGAGAATAACAGGGACAGATGTTCCTTCCTGGATTCTTTCCCCATGGAATACACGGGGCATGGCCTGGGAGATTACAGGGAAGGAACGCTGACGGTCAGGACCCTGGGAGGACATACGGCGGTATCTCTGTCCTATGTGTCCCACAGAATTTATGACGGCAAGGAAGCGCTTGCGGGGCTGCCTGCGACTTTTGGGCAGAAAGAGGAGTGTAAGACACTGGAGCTTACATGTGAGGATAAGACGCTGAATCTGCAGGTTATTCTGTCATACAGCATTTTTGCAGACAGCGATGCCATAGCGCGCAGTGTGAGAATCGTGAATAGGGCGGAGGAGCCGATTTATCTGACGAAGGTTCTGTCAGCCTGCATTGATATGGACAATGAGGATTTTGAGATGATTACGCTGCAAGGGTCCTGGGCGAGAGAACGTATCATCCAGACCCGTCCGGTTATGAAAGGAAAACAGAGCGTGTCCTCGGTGAGAGGAGAGTCGAGCCATCAGGATCATCCTTTTATAGCATGGAAACACAAAACGACTACGGAGGAGACAGGCGAGGTTTATGCAATGAATTTTGTGTATTCCGGAAATTTCCTTGCACAGATCGAGGAGAGCCAGTATGGCAGTATGAGGGTGATGATGGGAATTCACCCACAGGATTTCTGCTGGAAACTGGAGCCGGGAGAATGCTTCCAGGCGCCGGAGGTGATCTGTGTGTACTCGGCGGAAGGAATTGGCGGCATGAGCAGAACGTTCCATGACCTGTACCGCAACCATCTGATACGAGGTGAATATAAGAATAAGAAGCGCCCTATTCTGATCAATAACTGGGAGGCGACTTATTTTGACTTTGATACGGAGAAGCTTCTGGCTATCGCGAGGGAAGCTTCCAAGCTGGGCATTGAGATGCTGGTTATGGATGACGGCTGGTTCGGGCACAGGAATGACGACAATTCGAGCCTGGGAGACTGGCAGGTCAATGAAGAGAAGCTTAAGGGCGGTCTGAAATATCTGGTGGATGAGGTAAATAAGCTGGGGATGAAATTCGGTATCTGGATGGAGCCGGAGATGATCTCACCGGATTCCGATCTGTATCGTGCGCATCCCGATTGGGCGCTTGCGATTCCGGGCAGGACGGGCAGCCTCGCGAGGAATCAGTATGTGCTGGATCTGACTAGGCAGGAAGTGAGAGATCATATATATGAAATGATCGCGTCGGTTCTCAGGAGCGCAAATATTGAATATGTTAAATGGGATATGAACAGGCAGCTGACTGATATGGGTGGTATCGGGCTTTCTGCTGACAGACAGGGAGAGCTTTTCCACCGGCAGGTTCTTGCGGTTTATGAGCTTCAGGACAGGATGACAAAGGAATTCCCGCATCTGCTTTTGGAGAATTGCTCCGGCGGGGGAGCAAGGTTTGATCCGGGTATGCTGTATTACAGCCCTCAGATCTGGTGTTCCGATGATGCGGATGCGATTGAGCGCCTTTCCATCCAGGCGGGCACGGCGATGATCTATCCGCTGTCCACCATGGGAGCGCATGTCTCCGACTGCCCGAACCACACGGTGGGAAGGACGACACCTTTTGAGACAAGAGGATATGTGGCGCTGGCGGGGACTTTCGGGTATGAATTGGATGTCACGAGGATTCCGGAGGAAGACAGAAATATGATTCCGGAGCAGACTGCCATGTATCATAAGTACAATGATCTGGTCCGTGAAGGAGATTATTATCGTATTGCACATTTTGCCGAGAACCATTATTATGATTGTTATGAGGTTGTGGCGAAGGATAAGAGCGAGGTGCTTGTCACCTATATTCAGGTAATGGGCAGGCCCAATGCCCACAGCAGACGCATTCGGATTCCGGGACTGGAGCCTGAGGCAGTCTACACGATCGCCAATACGGAAGACTGGCCGGAGATCAAGCAGACGGAATACACTGGAGATGCGCTGCACTATGCCGGAATCAATATCCCGGAGCTGCGGGGCGACTTTAAGGGGAGATTGATGCATCTTAGAAGGCGGTAGATATCCAGAACCGGATGATGAACCGTTACTATAAGCAGCTAAAAGTTGTGAATCAATGTTATTTAGTTAAGGCGGACGCGTATGCCATTGTGTATTGGTTTAACTTAATGACATTAGCTGTGAATAGAAACAAAGAGAAAGGCAGGAAAGTGAAATTATGATTGTACAGAAATATAAGGATATGCTGCAGGGAAAGTCGGTGATCCGGCAGCTGTCGGAGTTTGCGACGGCGAGAGGCGCCCAGATTGGTTATGAGAATGTGTTTGATTACAGTCTGGGGAATCCGTCTGTGCCCACTCCGCAGGAGTTTACGGATACGATGATTCGTCTGTTGCAGGAGAAGGACCCTATGGAATTGCACGGATACAGCCAGAGTCTGGGAATCCCGTCGGTGCGCGATAAAGTAGCGGCGTCTTTAAACAGAAGATTCGGGATGCAATATACGGGGAATCATATTTTTATGACGACCGGGGCAGCGGGGGCGATTGCACATGCAGTGCGATGCGTAAGTCAACCGGGAGATGAGATCCTTACTTTTGCGCCTTATTTTCCGGAATATGCGCCGTATATCAATTTGACGGGGGCAAAGCTTAAGGTGGTGCCTGCCAATACGGATGATTTTCAGATCAATTTTGAAGCTTTCGACGAGATGCTTACGGATAAAGTGGCGGCGGTGCTTATCAATACGCCCAATAATCCTTCAGGTATGGCATATTCGACAGAGACAATAAGGCAGCTTGCCTCCATCATGACGGAGAAATCCAGGAAGTATGGACATGATATTTTCCTGATTTCCGATGAACCGTACAGAGAGATCGTGTTTGAAGGAGTGGATGCACCTTATCCGTCCAAGTTCTATCCGAATACATTGTCCTGCTATTCATTCTCAAAATCATTGTCTCTTCCAGGAGAGCGTATCGGATATGTGGCGGTGCATCCGGAGTGTACGGACGCCGAACTGATCAGTGCGATGTGCAGCCAGATTTCCAGAGGGACGGGGCATAATTGCCCTCCGTCCATCATACAGCTTGCGGTGGCGGAGGTGCTGGAGCTGACTTCTGATCTGTCGGTCTATGAGACCAATATGAACATTTTATATAAGGAGTTGACAGGGCTGGGATTCGAGTGTGTGAAACCGGGTGGGACCTTTTACATGTTCCCGAAAGCGCTGGAAGACGATGCGGTAGCCTTCAGTGAGAAGGCGAAGAAATATGATTTGATTCTGGTTCCAAGCGACAGTTTTGGGGTGAAGGGATATTTCCGTATCGCTTACTGTATTGCTACAGAGAAGGTGGAACGCTCGCTGGAGGCTTTCAGAAAGTTTGTGAAGAGTGAATATTAATTTGTGCCTGAAAAGATATGAGGTGTAAGTATATTAGAGATTGATTGCGCCGGAAGGCACAACAGGAGGTAAGAAGAAATATGGTCAGTATAATGGAAATCATCAAGGCGGTACTGTTCGGTATCGTGGAAGGTATTACGGAATGGCTGCCGATCAGCAGCACCGGACATATGATCCTCCTGAATGAGTTTGTGACGTTGAACGTCTCGGAAGAATTCTGGGAAATGTTTCTGGTAGTGATACAGTTGGGTGCTATTCTGGCTGTGGTGCTTCTGTTCTTTGATAAAATTTTTCCTTTCCGCTTTCGGGAGAAACCGGTGATACAGAAAGATATTTTTATTCTTTGGTTTAAAATTCTGGTGGCATGTGTGCCCGCGGCGGTTATCGGGCTGGCGTTTGACGATGTCTTTGACGCGCTGTTCTATAACCCCTGGTGTGTAGCCATTGCACTTATTGTTTTCGGTATTGCCTTCATTGTCATAGAGGACAGGAACAAAAATAAATCGCCGAAGATCACAACGCTTGGTCAGATCACATACCAGACAGCGTTTATGATCGGCGTGTTCCAGCTGCTGGCAGCAGTTTTCCCGGGGACGTCGAGATCAGGGGCCACCATCGTGGGAGCATTGCTGATCGGCGTGTCCAGAACCGTAGCGGCAGAGTTTACGTTTTTCCTTGCGATTCCGGTTATGTTGGGAGCCAGCTTGCTCAAAATCGTCAAATTCGGATTCCATTTCACAGGAGCGGAAATCACAATCCTATTCACCGGTATGATAGTCGCGTTTGTGGTGTCCGTGGTGGTAATACGCTTCCTGATGGGATATATTAAGAAACATGATTTTAAAGTATTTGGTTGGTACCGTATTATATTGGGAGCTGTGGTGCTTTTGTATTTTATGGTATAGAAAAATATTATGCGTATCAAGACTTGTAGCTGCTTTTCGCAGAATGTCCGTGTCGGGAATGGCATGGGGCACAAGTCACATCAACCCATGGAACGGGCATGAAATGGGCGTTCCGTGGGTTGATTTTATGTCATTTCGTATAAAATACAGAAGGAAAACAAAACTATTTGATACAGATTGTTGATTGACAGTGCATCAACATTGCGTTAAAATCCACATAGAGTTCCAAAATGTAGAAGTTTAGGGATTGTGAAAAAGCAGATGTTAGATGTTGATGACATGTGGGAAGGAGAATTTTCATGGCAACAAAGAAAGTAGCAGTAAAAGAGGAAGCTGCTAAAGGAGTAGCAGAAAAGGTTGCAGATACAAAGACGGATGAAGTTAAGACAGCTAAGGAAACACCTGCAGCAAAGGCAGAAGCAGTAACGGAGACCAAGACGGCAGAAACAAAGAAGACAGCGAAGAAACCGGCAGAGAAAGCTCCCGCCAAGAAACCGGGCAGAAAGCCCGCAGCGGAGAAGAAAGCTGCAGAGAAAAAGGAAACAGTTAAGAAGGCTCCTGCTAAGAAGGAAGAAGTGAAAAAAGAAGAAGTGAAAGAATCTGTACATATTCAGTTTGGCGGAAGATCATATGCGACTGGGGAGCTTGTCAAGATTGCTAAAGATGTATGGCAGTACGATTTAAATCAGGCGCCGAAGGATTTCAAATCCGTTGATCTGTATGTGAAACCGGAAGAAAACATAGTATACTATGTGATTAACGGCGAGGTACAGGGAAGTTTTAATATCTGATACGATACATATTTCGATACAGTAATGGGAAGAATAACAGCGCATGGACAGTCAATTTGAGACGAACACTCAGATTGGCTGTTTTCTTTTGCTTATACTTTTCATATTTTTTTAATAATTTTTTTGCATGGAGATGTTGACAACAAAAATCTTAAGTGATAACTTACTACTAGAAGATGTTAGCAC
>CAYXKS010000168.1:0-7642 GCA_964465725.1 uncultured Bacteroides sp.
GAATAAATTTCCCGCCCAGATGTCAGGCGGGCAGAGGCAGCGAATCGCCGCTGCCAGAGCATTGATTCTGAATCCGAAGATCATTCTCGCCGATGAACCTACAGGCGCCCTTGACTCCAAAAATGCCAAAGCATTGATGGTAAAGCTCTCCGGACTGAATCGGGATGAAAAAGCCACCATTCTGATGGTGACACATGACTCAAATGCAGCCAGCTACTGCAGCCGCATCCTGTTTATTCAGGACGGCACTATTTTCCATGAACTGCGCCGGGATATTCCGGACGAATCCCAGCAGGATTTCTATGCACGCATTTTAAAAGTAAACGCACAATTAGGAGGAGGAAGCGCCAATGTTCTCTAAATTGATTTCCCGTAACAGCAGACGGAATCGGAAGGAAAATGGTTTATTTTTCGCTTCCCTGCTCATTGCTATTATTGCCTTTTATATCATTCTTTCGCTGTCCCATCAGGATGTGATGGTCTTTTTGACTCAGATGGAAAGCGATGCCGTAGACAAGTTACTGACACTTCTTCCTGTCTTTTACGGCCTGACCCTTTTTATCCTGTTCTTTCTTATTTATTATGCCAGCAAATTTCAGCTGGAACGCCGCAGACATGAGTTCGGCGTCTATCTGATGCTGGGAATGCGCCGTATCAAATTATTTGCACTGCTGTTGGCTGAAGATCTGTATAACAGCCTCCTTGCACTGCTCATCGGATTACCGACTGCCATTTTACTGTCAGAACTGATCAGTCTGATCACCGCACGGCTGGTGGGCATAGGAATTATCAATCATCGTTTCTCCCTTTCTTTGTGGGCCGTGCTATGGACAGCGTTTGGAGTGCTTCTGATCAAATTCGCGGCATTCCTGATTCTCAGCGGTAAAATCAGCCGGAGGGAAATCGGTTCTCTGCTTGTCGATCTCCCCGAAGGTATGCAAAAGCAACTGCCCGGCTTCCTCTATATGGTCTCTGTCCTGATCGGCCTCATCTGTTTAGGTATTGCATACAGGAAGGCTATCATCGGGGAAGCGTGGTCTGGTCTTGGACAGATGGGCCTGACCGTCGTCCTCGGCCTTTCGGGTACATTCTTATTCTTTTACGGACTTCGGTTTCCGCTCGGATTCCTTGCAGGCTCCGTGAAAAAGAACAGACAGCTCCATGTTTTCAATTTCCGCCAGATACAGGAAAGCGTGATTCACCGCTCCGGCACTCTCGCTGTCTGTTCCCTGCTGATCCTGGCTGCCCTCTGCTGCTTCGGCGCCGGTGTGTCCATCTCCCGGTTCTATGGAAAATCCGAGCAGCATGTCCTGGATTGTACCTTTCGGGACAATGCGGATGGCAACAATACGGAGGCAATTCGGCAGACTCTGGCCGCCCACAATCTGGACACTCTGTTTTCCGATCTGTTCGAAGTGAAGACAGGCTATATGAATCTATACAAACATAGTGACCATCCCCTTCGGATGGAATCGGTTTTGGATGCTCTACGTAAATTGCCTTCCTCCAGAGACAAGGATACCCTTCTTTCCATTCTGGAATACGGAGACGACTATCCTCACCTAATCTCGCAAAGCGGTTACAATCATCTTCTGGCCGCCGCCGGGATGCCAGGCCTTAATCTGGCTGCAGATGAAGCTGCTGTCTACATGGATACTGAGGCTGCAAACGATATACGGACAAAATTATTGAACAGTGTTCTGGAAAACCGTCCCGAAATCCTGTTGGGGCAGGAAGAATTCCACCTGACGGGAACGGTACAGACATTGAATCTGGTCACAGACCGTTCTATCACGCTGTTTTTCGCTCTGATTGTCCCGGATGAAGTATTTGAGCACTACACGCAAGGCAGCTTTGATACCTATCTCAACGGCATTCTGTCAGACAACGCGACGCAGAACAAAAGCCTTATGTCCGCCCTGTCAGATATGAACCATAGGCTCAATGCCACCGGGCTGACATATGAGAGCTACCTGCAGAATATGAGCCGCCAGCTCTTCTACATGGTGGCCGCCAGTTATATTACCATTTACCTGGCGATTATCTTTCTGATCATTGCGAATACGATTATCGGCGTGCAGTTTCTCATGAGTCAGCAGAAAGCGGGCCGCCGTTACAAAATCCTGATCCATCTGGGCGCCGCGCATCCTGTTCTGTGTAAGTCCTCCAGGAAACAGATCAACTGGTATTTCGGGATTCCTGCTGTATTTGCCGCATATAACAGCCTGTTCGGCGTGAATGCCCTGCTTACCGGCATCCTGCCATCCAGTCTCAGGAATAACTTTTCGGAAATAATGGTCATCTCGGCCGCTATGATTCTCGCATTGTGTGTGATAGAATACATCTATATTACGGCCGTAAAACGGGCCAGTGACCGTTACCTTCTGACACTGATGGTGCCAGAACGCGAAGAGTGAAATACCCCGCAGCAAGCTACGAGGCATCATAACTTGAAAGCGCGGCAAGCTGCGGGGTATTCCACCCTCGCGGCAGTCGCCAAATATCCGCACAAGTGCGGCTACTTGGCTCGTTGCTCGCGGAAATAAAGAAAGGGAGAAAGTCGTTTATGAAGCGAATCGCAATCGTTGAAGATGACCTCTTTATGAGGGAAGAATTGTCTGATATACTGCGCAAATCCGGCTATATGATTGATGAAATCACCGAATTTGACAATGTAACAACACAGCTTCTGCGGCTTACTCCCGACCTGATTCTTCTGGACCTGAATCTGCCTTTGACCAGTGGATTTCATGTCTGCCGCGAAGTGAAGCGCAAGAGTTCCATACCGGTCCTTGTGCTTACTTCCCGCGATCAGATGAGGGATGAGCTGCACGCACTTGATCTGGGAGCCGATGAATATCTGACAAAACCCTGCAGAAAAGAACGGCTCCTGGCCCGTGTCGCCAATGTACTGAAAAGATATGAGGGCCGTCCCCATCTGCTGGAAGGCCCCGGCTTCCTTCTGGACCGGCAGACATACACGCTGTATATCAATAACAGCTCTGTTGTTCTTCCCAGGAACCAGGGCAGACTGCTCGAAATATTCCTGAACCATGGAGATTCTGTCATCTCAAAAGAAGAACTATGCCTGGCGCTCTGGAGTACTACTGAGTTTATTGATGAAAATGCCCTTCAGGTCAATCTGACACGCTTAAAGAAAACCATGGACAACCTTGGCATGTCCCAGCAGATCGTTCTGGTCCGTGGAGTCGGATATCAGTTTGTTACCAGACAAAATTGTATATCGCCAAATGATGATTTAATGTGAAGAACTATAGTAAACGACATGACAAATTTCTGTTCCCGGCTCTTGCGAAAGCCATATACAGAAGCTTCTGCAAGGCCGAAAGCGAAATATACAATGTCGTTAACTATAGTAAAATAAGAATTTTCATTACTGTATGTGTCTGAGTATAACGAAAGGAACGAAGTAGTTAGTGTGAAAAATCCATATGCGGAAGATTTTTCACACGCGAGATTTGTGTCTGCGCAGGCTTGACACAAACTCGTTTATGCGCAAAAAGCATGCGCAGAAATGAGGATTAACATGAGGAAAAACTTACAGATTATTTTACAATATATCCCCTGGCTTTTGCTTCTGTTGGGAATCGACATATTTTCTGCACTGCTTCTGTGGCTTGCCAGTGCACCGGCTTTTTATGCCATGACAGGTGTTATTTTACTTGCCACGATTCTTCTGTTCTCTGCTGTTTGCTGTGTTCTGACCAGTCTGGAGCAAAAAAGAGAAGCCGCATTCCTGGACTTTATCGCTGTTCCTGACGACTATCACGAAGAGCTTCTTCTTAAAAGAGCCACTTCCTCCCAGAGAGATGCCCTTGCCCTTCTCGGCAAGGTTCTGCGTGATTATCAGGATACTTACGCCCATATGCAGACACAGCTGGCCGAGTATGAAGAATACGTTGAATCATGGGCGCACGAAACCAAAACTCCGCTTTCTCTCCTGACCCTGATACTGGATAACCGCGGTGATGAGCTGCCATCTGCTATCAGTTCAAAGCTCAACTATATCCGGAATCACATGCAGGAGTCCATCGACCATATGCTGTTCTATGCGCGTTTGAAAGGAGATAAAAAGGACTATCTCTTTGAATATATTCATGTCCGTAGCTGCATAGAAGACGTGCTGGAAGACTATAAGCCCCTGCTGGATGAAAAACAGTTTCAGATCCGGTTTGACCTGCATGATTCGACTGACAATATGGCTTTCTCTACAGCCGATGATCTGATTTACTCTGACCGTAGAGGGCTGCACTTTCTTCTTGGGCAGATCATCAGCAATTCCGTAAAATACTGCCGCGAAAAACCGGAATTGTGCTTCGGATCTGCTATCAGGGACAATCGCTGCATCCTGAGTATCCGGGACAACGGAATCGGTGTGCGCAGCTGCGATCTGCCTTTTATTTTCGAAAAAGGATTTACCGGCGATTCCGGTGACGGAAGACAACACGCCACCGGGATGGGATTATATCTCGCAAACGAAATGGCAAAGCAGTTAAATATCAGCCTAGATGCAAATTCCGAACGAGGCAAAGGATTTGAAATGCTGGTTTCTTTCCCTGTGGTTTAAAATACTCTCCTTCTCTGTTGACTTAATCCGACAATATGCTATACTCAATTAAATTGGCCTTTAGGAACTGTTAAGAAATAACTTTGCATTTGGTGAAGAATGAATTATCAAGAGTTATGTGGGGGTATTTATGAAGGAAAAGAAACCAGAAGTAGTCATTGACAAAAAGCAATTTTACAACAATCTGGCGAGGCTTGCCCTGCCGATTTCGCTGCAGAGTCTGATGCTCGCCTCTGTGGCCGCAGGCGACGCGCTGATGCTGGGGAAAATCGCCCAGGATGAAATGACCGCCGTTTCCCTGGCCACCCAGATTCAGTTTGTCCAAAACATGTTTATTATGGCTGTCACCGGCGCAGGGGCCATCCTCGGCGCCCAATATTGGGGGAAAGGCGACAGGCATACACTGGAAGACATTTTTAATATGATGTTACGATTCTGCGGAATCATATCCATCATCTTTTTCCTGGGGTGTGAATTTACCCCGGAACTGCTCATGCACATTTTTACCCATGACGAACCTCTGATTGTCATCGGAAGTGCCTATCTTCGCATAGCAGGCTGGTCCTATCTGTTTACCGGTATCTCTCAATGTTACCTGACTATGATGAAAGTATCGGACCATGTAAAACCCGGAGCGCTCATCAGTTCCTGCGCAGTGCTTCTGAATCTGTGTCTGAATGCGGTATTTATATTCGGTCTGTTGGGAGCGCCGAGAATGCAGGCAAGAGGCGCGGCGTTTGCAACAACGCTTTCCCGTATTGTCGAACTGGCGCTGTGCATCATCGTATCATCAAAGTCCTCGTATATTCGTCCGGCATTCGGTAGATTCCTGCGGCTGCCTAAACAGTTGAAAGCCGATTTTATCAAACAGTGTCTGCCTCTTATGGGCGGTTCATTGTGCTGGGGCGTTGGATTCACATCCTATACCGCCATTATGGGACATATGGGAAGTGACGCTGCCGCAGCAAACTCCGTATCCGCAGTGGCAAGAGATCTGATCTGCTGCATGTGTAACGGTATCGGCAGTGCAGCCGGAATCATCGTTGGAAATGAGCTGGGCGCAGGACGCCTTGAGCTGGGCAAGGCTTACGGAATAAAGCTTAAAAATATATCCTATATCATCGGTTTTATATCCACGGCGCTGGTTCTCGCAGTGACGCCACTGGTTCTTAGAATGGTCATCCTGACGGACCAGGCGCGGGAATACCTTATCGGAATGATGGTAATCATGTCCATCTACATGATCGGGCGGTGTGTCAATACTGTCACGATAAACGGAGTCCTGGATGGCGGAGGCGACACTCTGTTCGACATGTACAGTCTGATTGTCTGTATGTGGCTGATTGCTATTCCCCTAGCATTGGTCGGGGCGTTTGTTCTGCACTGGCATCCTCTGGCGGTTTACGCCTGCACATGCCTGGATGAAGTGGGTAAAATCCCCTGGGTAATGCTTCGTTTCAGGAAATACAAATGGGTACAGGATCTTACAAGGTAATTTATAATAGTAAAACCGGACGCGCCTGACATTGTCCCATCCCTCAGCGTCACTGTTACGGTGATTTGCTATTAACGAAGGCACAACAGACGGAATACCTGCTCTGCCGTATCCGCGAGATTTGCTTTTGCATTCTCCGGCTTCATCGCCTCTTCGAGAGTAACAATACTCCGCAAAATGGGGAAAAACGCATCGATCCCGTTTTTATTGCATTCAGTCGCTTCTTTCGTGACGCTCCCGGCGAACGCCACCACCGGAATCTGATGTTTCTTTGCAAGTCTTGCCACACCTACAGGCGCTTTCCCCATGGCGGTCTGTCCGTCCAGTCTTCCTTCTCCGGTCACGACAATATCAGCATTTTCCATGTACTGTTCAAGCTTCGTCTCCTCCAGAATGATCTTGATTCCGGACTCCAGCACCGCATTGGTAAATGTAAGGAACGCGAACCCTAATCCCCCTGCCGCTCCGGTTCCGGCCTGCAGGGAATCTGCTTTCGGATATTTTTCAGAAGCCTTGGCCGCATAGTGAGCCAGCCACTTATCCATCTGCTCGATCATAGAAGGTGTCGCGCCTTTCTGGGGACCATAGACTGCGCTGCAGCCGTTCTCCCCGCACAGAGTATTTGTCACGTCACATGCCACCCGAAATTCACATTCTGACAGCTCCGGAATAACATCAGTATCCGTAATCCTGTCAAGCTGCTCCAGTCCTTTCGCCCCAGGCGCCACCTGATTTCCTTCCTTGTCCAGGAAGCCAAAGCCCAGAGCCTGCAGCATCCCTGCTCCGCCGTCATTTGTGGCACTGCCTCCAATACCGACGATGAAGCGGCGGCATCCCTTTGAAATCGCATCCTTTATCACCTCACCAACTCCGTAGGTAGTCGTATGCAATGGATTTCTTTTTTCCTCCGGAACCAGAGTAATTCCTGCCGCGCCGGACATTTCAATTACTGCTGTCTTACTCTCCTCGATGATCCCGTACCCACAGTTTACCGGCGTACCGAGAGGTCCTGTCACCTGAACCTCGTGCATCTTACCGTTCATTCCACATACCAGAGCATCGACGGTTCCCTCTCCACCATCGGCCAATGGCCTTACGACCACTTCTGCCCGGGAATCTGCCCTGTGAATTCCCTCTGCGATTGCCCTCCCTGCTTCCATGGAACTTAAGCTGCCCTTTAAGGAATCGATTGCGATTACTGCTTTCATTATGCTTCTCCTCCGTTTTCCTTTTATTGATTACAATATATAGTAAGGAACTGTCCATCCATAACTCGTGCATCTGACTTGTCTAAATCCGCACAGTCCGCGTTGAACATATGCCACCGGCACATAGCGCCATCAGTCAGCATACCTCGGTACGCCTCCCTCTTCCGCCCTGCCTGTACGAATTTATCCTGCGTCATCTGCACAAGTTATTTTCGGACAATTCCTAATTTTACTGTGCCGCATCAGGAGCCTGCTCCGGCTGAACCATATTTTCACCCGGCTGTGCCGCCCCAGGTTGTGCCGCTGTTCCCTCCGGCGCCACTGCCCCAGGCTCCGCCGCAGTTCCTTCCG
>CAYXKS010000169.1:0-4648 GCA_964465725.1 uncultured Bacteroides sp.
CTTTACTCAAGCGCATCTTTCATCGACTTCACATACTCCCCGACATACTTTGCCGCATCTTTCCCATATTTCTCCAAAATCTTGATGATTGCCGATCCGACAATGGCGCCATCCGAAATATCGGCCATCTTCTTTGCCTGCTCCGGTGTAGAAATTCCGAAGCCGATCGCACAGGGAATATCAGTGTTCTGGCGGACCACTTCAACAATAGACTTAAGGTCCGTCTTGATCTCGCTCCTTGTCCCCGTAACGCCCAGAGAAGATACAATATACAGGAATCCTTCCGCCTCCTTCGCAATCATGGCAATGCGGTTTTCCGACGTGGGTGCAATGAGCGAGATCAGATCTACACCGTATTTATGACAGACAGGCAGAAATTCCTCTTTTTCCTCAAAAGGCAGATCAGGCAGTATCAGCCCGTCAATTCCAACCTCCTTACAGGTCGAAATGAATTTCTCTGCGCCATAGGAAAATACCACATTCGCATAAGTCATAAATACCATCGGTACATTGATATCCTGACGGAGCTCCATAACCAACGCAAAAATCTTATCGGTAGTGACCCCTCCGCTCAAAGCGCGGACATTGGCTCCCTGAATGACAGGGCCTTCCGCCGTGGGATCAGAAAAGGGAATCCCCAACTCTATCAAGTCGGCGCCATTTTCCACGGCGGCACGGACTACGGCAGCAGTGGTTTCCAAATCCGGATCACCACATGTTATAAAAGCGATAAATGCTTTTCCATTTTCAAAAGCTGATTTTATTTTACTCATGAATATCCTCCCCTCTGTAACGGGCAATGGCGGCACAATCCTTGTCGCCTCTGCCAGATATGGTGATCACGATAATCTTATCTTTTTCCATCTTCGGTGCAATCTTCATGGCATACGCAACAGCATGAGCCGATTCGATTGCGGGAATAATTCCCTCTGTTTTCGACATATATTCAAAAGCGCACACTGCCTCATCATCCGTTATCGGAACATACTCGGCTCTGCCGATATCATGTAAATAAGCATGTTCGGGACCTACACCAGGATAATCCAACCCCGCGGAGATCGAATACACAGGAGCAATCTGTCCGTATTTATCCTGACAGAAATAAGATTTCATTCCATGGAAAATACCAACTCTTCCTGTATTGACTGTCGCAGCGGTCTCAAAAGTATCAATTCCTCTTCCCGCCGCCTCACAACCAATCAGCTTCACATCCTTATCCTCGATAAAATGATAGAAGGTACCCATGGAATTTGAACCGCCTCCCACACATGCAATAACCGCATCAGGAAGCTTTCCTTCTTTAGAAATGATCTGCTCCTTGATTTCCCTGGAAATCACGGCCTGAAAGTCACGAACGATCGTCGGAAAAGGATGCGGACCCATAACCGAACCAAGACAATAATGTGTATCAGAAATTCGGGAAGTCCACTCTCGCATGGCTTCAGAGACAGCATCTTTCAATGTTGCAGTTCCCGATTTCACCGGGATCACCTCCGCACCCAACAGCCGCATACGATACACATTGAGCGCCTGACGGACGGTGTCTTCCTCTCCCATAAAAACGACACATTCCATACCCATAAGCGCGGCAGCGGTTGCCGTGGCAACTCCATGCTGTCCCGCTCCTGTCTCAGCGATGAGACGGGTTTTTCCCATTTTTTTCGCAAGCAATGCCTGACCGAGCACATTATTGATCTTATGGGAGCCAGTGTGATTCAAATCTTCACGCTTAAGATAAATTTTGGCACCGCCAAGATCCTTTGTCATCTTCTCTGCATAATAGAGCCTTGACGGCCTGCCCGCATACTCGTTAAACAATTCTGTCAATTCTGCGTTAAATACAGGATCATCTTTATAATGATTATACGCTTCCTCCAATTCAATCACGGCATTCATCAGTGTTTCAGGAATATACTGTCCACCATGAATACCGAAACGTCCATTTTTATTTGTCATAATATCCTCCATCCTGATATACTTATAATAAATAAAATTTCTAATATCGTTAACTTTAAAATAATCATTTCGATTGTGGATTACTATTATTAAGTTAAGCCAGACGCATCCGGTTTTAACTTAACAACATTAAAATTGAATAATCCTTACTGCTTTCACAAACATCTCCATCTTATTTCGATCTTTATAACCATCAGTCTCAATTCCTGAACTGACGTCAACTGCATACGGTCTTAATTTCTCTACTGCATTTCCAACATTGGAAACCGTAAGCCCTCCGGCAAGAAAATAAGGACGATTCATCTTTCGAATCAGATCCCAATCAAATACGGTCCCTGTTCCACCCTTTCCAGAATCAAGAAGAACATAATCAGCGCCACTTGCATTTGCCTCCTCTATATCCCTCTCTCCATTAACAGAAAAAGCTTTTATAATCGGTTTATCTGTAAGCCTCCTTAACCGGTTAATATACTCTTCCGACTCACCACCGTGAAGCTGGGCAATATCAATCATCCCACTCCCAAGCAAATCAACAATATATTCCGGTTTCGCATTTACAAATACACCAACAGACTTGATATCCTTACTCAACTGTTCTTTCAATTTAGCCGCTTGCTCCGGACTGACATACCTCCGGCTTTTTTCTGCAAATACATAGCCAATATATTCAGGCATCAACTCGTTTGCCGCCTTTATATCACACAATCTTGAAAGTCCACACAGTTTAATTTTCGCCATATCACACTCCATCTCCTGACTACCGTCCGGGCTGAGTACACATTCTATCCCTTCAACTCCGCAAGCTTCCTCCTCTTATCCTCCGCCCTCATCAACGTCTCACCAACAAGCACCGCATCCGCACCAATCTCCCGCAATTTTCTTACATCCCAGGCACTTCTGACACCACTCTCAGAAACAAACAAAACATCTCTCGGTATCAATTCACGCAATCTCCGGCTATTCTCAGTATCCACAGAGAAATCCTTAAGGTTCCGGTTATTCACACCAATAATCCTCGCCCCCGCATTCAATGCCATCCTCACTTCATTCTCATCGTGAGCCTCCACCAACGCCGACAATCCCAATTCATCGCAGATCCCAATATATTCTCTGATCTGTTTCTCCTTTAATATAGAACAAATCAAAAGCGCGGCTGACGCACCAAGCACCTTCGCTTCATAAATCATATAAGCGTCCACAGTAAAATCTTTCCGCAGACAGGGAATACTGACTTCACCGGCAATATCCTTTAAATACTCATTATTTCCCAGAAACCATTTCGGTTCTGTCAATACTGAGATACAGTCGGCCCCTGCTGCCTCATATTCTTTCGCAATCTGCAGATAAGGAAAATCCGGTGCAATCAGACCCTTCGATGGAGACGCTTTCTTACACTCGCATATAAAGGAAATTCCAGGTCCTTTCAACGCCTGTTCGAAGACAAAAGTTCCCCGCGGAAGTAATAAAGCCTGCTCTCTTAACTCTTCATATGATAACTTTTTCTTCGCTTCCTCAACCCGTTCACAGGCATACCCGGCAAGCTGATCCAATATCGTCATATTTTATTACCTCTTTTTCTTTTTTTTATCCCTAATTCTTCACCTTTTTCTTCCTGGTCAGATTCCAATTATTCTTTTTATTCCCATATCCTATTAGGCTGCAAATTTGATACCTCATAAGCATACTTGAGGATATTTTATTCCGGACGATTGCTCACTTCAATAAACTTATCAAGCGTCTCCATTGCCTTTCCAGAATCAATCAATTCTCCCGCAAGACGGATCCCCTCTTCCATGCTTTCCGCCTTTTCACCGATATAAAGCGCCGCTCCTGCATTCATCAATACGGCATTGCGTTTACAGCCTTTTTCCCCGCTCAAAATATCACGCACAATCTTCGCATTTTCCTCAGGAGTACCACCTACAAGATCATCCTTAGTACAGTATTCGAATCCAAATTGCTTGGGAGTAATAACGTAAGACTTAAACCAGCCATCTTTGAATTCACACACGGTTGTTGGAGAACTCATGGAGATCTCATCTAACTTATCCTGCCCGTAAACTACCATGCCACGCTTCACTCCAAGACTGATCAGCACCTGAGCCAACGGTTCAACCAGGTACTCATCATACACACCAAGAAGCTGCCTGGAAGGACTTCCCGGATTTGTAAGAGGCCCAAGAATATTAAACACAGTGCGAAATCCTAATTCTTTACGAATAGCTCCCACATATTTCATAGATGTATGATATTTCTGTGCAAAGAAAAAGCACATACCCACTTCTTTCAGAAGTTCTATACATCTTTCCGGGCTTTGCTGAATATTTACCCCCAAAGCTTCAAGACAATCCGCTGTCCCGCACTGAGAGGAAGCCGCCCTGTTGCCGTGCTTTGCGACCTTTACACCTCCCGCTGCACACACGAGTGCAGAAGTCGTAGAAATATTAAAACTATGTGCATTGTCGCCTCCCGTCCCCACAATTTCCATAAGATCCATATCTGTCTCAACTTTAACGGCATGATCCCTCATAGCCGCAGCACATCCCGAAATCTCATCAGTAGTTTCGGCCTTCGCGCTCTTAGTGGAAAGCGCCGCAAGAAACGCGGCATTCTGTGTGAGAGTAGTTTCACCGCTCATGATTTCATTCATGACAGCGTATGCCTCACTGTAAGTAAGATCCTCTTTGTTGAC
>CAYXKS010000169.1:4748-7597 GCA_964465725.1 uncultured Bacteroides sp.
AGAATCATTTTCCCGTCAGGCGTCATAATAGATTCCGGATGAAACTGTACTCCAAAAATCAGATACTCCTCATGTTGAACCGCCATGATCTCACCGTCTCCTGTAACAGCCGTAACCTTCAATTTATCCGGAACAGTATTCGCATCTGCCGCAAGAGAATGATAACGGGCAACCAATATATTATCCGGACAGCCTTTAAATAACGGACTATTCTGATCAATCCTGACTTCCGATTGTTTTCCATGCATCAACTCCTTCGCATAAGTGATAGTTGCACCGAAAGCCTCACAGATTGCCTGATGACCCAAACAGACACCAAGTATAGGAATTTCTTTTCCGAGAACCTTAACCACTTCGACAATAATCCCCGCATCTTCCGGCCTTCCCGGACCAGGTGAAAGAATGATCCGGTCCGGCTTTAACTGCCTGATTTTCTGTACTGTCATTTCATCATTGCGGATAACTCTGATATCCGGATCAATCTCACCCACTAACTGATAAAGGTTATAGGAAAAACTGTCGTAATTATCAATAAGCAAAATCATATATCCACCTCCTGGGCAAGCTTCAAGGCATTGATGACTGCCTTCGCTTTATTGATTGTCTCTTCATATTCTTTCTCAGCAACAGAATCTGCAACAACTCCTCCTCCACTTCTGACAAATACCTGACCATTCTTCTTATATGCGATACGAATAGCAATACAGGTATCCATATTTCCGGTAAAATCGATATAACCGATAGCCCCGCCATATATACCACGTTTGTTATTTTCCAGTTCGCCGATTAATTGACAGGCTCTGATTTTCGGCGCGCCGGAAAGTGTACCCGCCGGAAGTACCGCCTCGATTGCATCAAGCGCGTCGAACTCTTCGCGAATCTCGCCCCTGACCGTAGAACCAATATGCATAACATGGGAATAACGCACAATAGAATGCAGTTTCTCAACCTGAACCGTACCAAATTTACTTATCTTACCCAAATCATTCCGACCCAGATCTACCAGCATATTATGCTCGGCAAGTTCCTTTTCATCGACAAGAAGTTCCTCTTCCAGAGCCTTATCTTCCTCCTCCGTCTTTCCTCTTGGTCTCGTTCCTGCAAGAGGAAAAGTATGCAGTATGCCATTTTCAAGCTTTACAAGCGTTTCCGGCGATGCCCCGGCGATTTCCACATCCGTTCCCGAAAAATAAAACATATACGGAGAAGGATTGATAGTACGCAAAATTCTGTATGTGTTGAGCAGACTTCCCTCAAAAGGTGCACTGAGACGATTGGAAGGCACAATCTGAAAAATATCCCCTTCTTTTATATGATACTTAGCCTTTTCTACGATCTCACAGTACTCTTCTTTTTGAAAAAGCGGTGTTACCTTTCCCAGCAGCCGTCCTCCGGGTTCATTTTTCTTCTTACCATTACGAAGCAGATCACACAGCTGGTTTAACTCTATAATCGCTTTATGATATCCGGAATCCACGTCTTCCAGAGACATATTAACAATCAGAACAATCTTCTGCCGGAAGTTATCGAAAGCGATGACTTTGTCAAAAAGCATTAAATCCATGTCTTTGAAATCTTCTATATCCTGTACCTTGGTTTTGACAGCCGGTTCACTATACCCCTGATAATCATAGGCAAAATATCCTACTAACCCTCCTGTAAAAGAAGGAAGGTAATCGAACCGGGGACTCTTGTAATCAGCAAGAATCTGGCGTAAATATACTGATGGATTATCTGTATGAAATCTGATATTTCCGGCTTTCATTTCACCGTTCACACAGGTAATTTCCAATTTTGGATCAAACCCAAGAAAGGTATATCTTCCCCATTTTTCTTTCTCAACGACGGACTCAAGCATATAACAATGTGTTGATACATTCTTAAGTATTTTAACTGCTTCAATTGGCGTACAAATATCAGACAGAATCTCACAGCTGACCGGCAATACTTTATATTCTCCCAATGCAGCGATTCTCCTGGCTTCCTCCAGGTCTGGTAAATATTTCATAATATTTTGCCTCCTTCTACTTTTATAATAAACGACATCAGATCGTCTACTATTTTTCATTCTATAAGAAATTGCTCCGAATTTACGAGTTCGCGCAGCAACACAAGCGAATCTCGCAAACCAGCTTTGCTCGTGTTTTTATAAACAAAAAAACGCCCCTGACAGAAATAAATTCTCTGTCAAGGACGAATAAATACTTACATTATCCGCGGTGCCACCTTGAATTCACGGGAATGTCCCGTGCGCTTAGCAGAATACCAACATATTCCCGGCAACTGACGTATGCCTACACGTTGCAGAATACTTTGCGTAAATCGCATTTGACTGCACCCTCAGCGGTCCATTTGACAACTTGTTTCTCACCCGACTCTCAGCACCACGGGTTCTCTGTACAGGCATCATTGCCGTTATCTCCGCTTCAACGGTTTAATTTATTAAATTTTGTTGTATGATACCACTATTTTTTATAGATGTCAATATCTATTTTATCAGAAATTTTTTAAAAATGCTTTGTAAAAAAAACATTAAAAAATCAATTTAAACTTTGCATGTTACAAAAAAAGGTATATAATGAGGATAACTAAGCACAAATCTTTATCCATTAAATTTTACCTGAATTAGAATTTGTTTTAAGAGGATGAAGATTTTTTTGGTATTTTCGCTGTAAAGCGTTAATATATCCCACACCACACTTACAAATAAAACAAAAAATGAAAGGAGTTTCAAAAAAAATGAAAAAAGCAAGAAGATTATTTGCCCTTGTTCTGGCTGGATGCATGTTATTCTCCATGACAGCAATGGCAAAAGAAGTTGGCGCTCCGGTAGCAGATTACGATCTGGC